>CAYXBU010000070.1:0-8585 GCA_964463245.1 uncultured Clostridium sp.
GGAAAAATAACGGAAAATTCAGCCCCCGGACACAAAAGGGGGTAGACAACCGCCCGGAATTGTGGTATACTATACCATGAATATGTATGCTGCCCTCGTGTAGCTTCAAAGGAAGGAAAATCGTTCATGAATCACAGTTTTTTGCGGCGAGCTCTGCCTGCCCTCCTGCTCTGTATCGCCCTGCTGGCGACCGCGCTGGTCGGTTGCTCCGGGAGTCCCGACCTGGGAACCACCATCATGACCCTGGAGGGGCAGTCGGTCTCGGAGAATATGGTGCAGCTCCTGATGGCGCGCATGAAGGGCAACCTCCAGTACAGCGGCTACTCGGTCAGCAGTGATGCCTTCTGGAATCAGATCACCGAGTTGGACGGTACCAACTACGATACCTATACCCGCAACGTGGCACTGCGGACCATGCAGGAGTATCTGGCTGCCTCGGTCATGTTTGAGGAGCGGGGCTATACGCTCCCCCAAGCCACACTGGATAAGATCGACGAGGACATTGACGAGATGATCAACGACCTCGGCTCCAAAAGCTCCTTGAATGCCGACCTGGCGCAGTTCGGCGCGAATGTGGACATCCTCCGCGCCCTGTATGTTCTGGAGGCCAAGTATACCTTCCTGCAGAATGAGCTGTACGGCGCGGACGGCTCCCTGATCACCTCGGAGGTCAAGCAGCAGTACCTGAACGAGAATGCCATCGCCTTCCGCCGTTTGCTGATCCGCTCCAGCCGCTATGTGTACGAGAAGGATGCAAACGGCGACGTGATCTACTATCGGGAGAACAACGAGGCCAAGGTGAACGCCATCGCCTACGACACGGTCAAGGGACAGACCCGCATCAAAGACGGCAAGACCGTGACGGATGCCAACGGGGATGCCATCTACTACACCGAGACCGGGCGGATCGCCTACGACACCATAAACGGCAAGCCCGCCTATGTCATGGACAAGGACGGCAATCCCACCTCCGAGGCCTGCTCCGAGGCCGAGCTGGAGCAGAACAGCAAGCTGGCGGCAAAGCTGCTCTCGGAGATACAGGAGGGCGGCGCGGCGGCCTTTGAATCCATCCTCTTGGAGTATGAGGGACAGGAGAACCGGTACACCGCCGACACCGGGCTGTGCTTCGTCTACCGTACCGATAACCTCTCGCAGGAGCTGGGCGACATTGCCGATGCCCTGCTGGAGAAAAAGGACGAGGTCGGCGCGGTCAGCGAGACCAAGCCGGGGGATGTCGTGCTCCTGGAGACCGATCAGGGCATATATATCCTCATGCGCTACGCAGTTCCGACCGATGCCGCGACCAACTCGACCTATACCATGTGGTTCACCGAGCTGGGCGAGCGGATCGCCAATCAGATGTATCAGAACACGCTCTCGCCCTATGTCGGACGCGTTACCACCGACGAGGCTGTTGTCGCCACCCTCCCGAGCATGAAGGACGTGCAGATCAATACAAGGTATTGAGGATGCGAGTGGCCGCCGCGGCATACCTTTGCCTCCGATTCCCCTGACAAATATTCCCGAAAAACTTGACAAACCCCTTGTATCTGTGGTATAATAGCCGCAATAGGCAGCAAGCACGGAGGGAACGCGATCGCAGAGTTGCCCGCGCTCCTCGTCCGGAAAGGATGGTTACATTATGAAACACACCGATATACGAGAGATATTCGCGCAGAGCGAGACCTACCTCCAGACCACCGTTACGGTCTGCGGCTGGGTGCGTACGGCACGGGATTCCAAGAGCGTCTCCTTCTTGGAGCTGAACGACGGTACCTGCTTCCGCAATCTGCAGGTCGTGATCAATAAGGAACGCATCCCCGAGGACAGTGTGCGGGATGCCATGGCGGTGGGTGCCTCGGTGCGTGTCATCGGTAAGCTGGTCGCCTCGGAGCGCAACGGCTGCGAGATCGAGCTGGATGAGCTGACCGTGCTGGGCAAGTGCCCGCCCGATTTCCCCCTGCAGAAGAAGCGGCACACGCTGGAATACCTGCGTACCATCCCGCATCTGCGGGTGCGTACCCGCTCCTTTGAGGCGGTCTTTGCTGTGCGGGATCAGCTGGCGCAGGCTGTGCATCAGTATTTCCACAGCCACGGCTACCGCTATGTCCACGCCCCCATCATCACCGGCTCGGACTGCGAGGGCGCGGGGGAGATGTTCCGCGTCACCACACAGCCGTGGGTCACCGAGGCTAAGTCCGAGGAGGAGTACTTCGCGGGAGACTTCTTCGGTCGCCGCGCCGGTCTGACGGTCTCGGCTCAGCTGGAGGGCGAGATGGCCGCCATGGGTCTGGGTCGTATCTACACCTTCGGTCCCACTTTCCGTGCCGAGCACTCCAATACCACCCGCCACGCCGCCGAGTTCTGGCAGATCGAGCCGGAGGTCTGCTTTGCCGATATTGATGACATCATCGGCATCGCCGAGGACTTCATCAAGTCCATCATCCGCAGTGTGCTGGAGAACTGCCCCGACGAGATGGCTTTCTTCGACCAGTGGACGGAGAAGGGCATCATCGAGAAGCTGACCAATGTTATCAACAGCGACTTTGGTCGCATCGACTACACCGAGGCGGTGGAGCTCCTGCAGAAGTCGGGACGTGAGTTCAAGTACCCGGTCTCCTGGGGCTGTGACCTGCAGACCGAGCATGAGAAGTACCTGACCGACGAGGTATTCAAGCGTCCCGTGTTCGTGGTCAATTACCCCAAGGACATCAAGTCCTTCTACATGAAGCAGAACCCCGACGGCAAGACCGTGGCGGCGACCGACCTGTTGGTGCCCGGCATCGGGGAGATCATCGGTTGCTCCGAGCGTGAGGCCGACTACGACAAGCTGGTGGAGGCCATGACCGCGCGGAATATGCCTCTGGAGGCTTACCGTCAATATTTGGACACCCGTCGGTTCGGCACCGTGCCGCACAGCGGCTTCGGGCTGGGCTTTGAGCGTATGGTCATGTATGTCACGGGCATGGGCAACATTCGGGATGCCGCGCTCTTCCCGCGCACGGTGGGGAGCTTATAAGAGTATCGAGGCAGGGGAGCATGGCTCCCCTGCGTTTCTATTTACGGGATCAGCGGAGCCTGTACCCTAAGTGGAATTGGGCGGGAGGTCGCCTACCGGGAACGGCTGATAACGCACCCGGATTTGTCCGTTCGTATAAGACTTTTTCCCCTATCCCCCGCCCCCACTTCCCGGCGGCTTGCGTTTCTGCGTCACGGACAGCCAAAAGGATGAACATCCCTTCGCGGGGGCAACGCAGGGTACCGGAAACCTGCACCGCGCAAAGGTTCAAAAAACACAGCGGGGCGCTCCGCAGAGCGTCCCGCACACCTTATATCTCTATCAGCATTGTATGGCCTGTGCCGAGTAAAAGTCCGAGTGATCAACGCTGACACGTCGATAAAAATGCCGGAAAAGATCTTTGGGGGTTTGGGGGGCTTCTTTCAAGAAGCCCCCCAACGCATCCTTTCGCATCCTTTCACATCCCCTCGCTCCCTCTATATCAACTCCGCAATGATGGCATTTGACACCAGCCAGCCGGCCTCGGTCAGGGAGAAACGGTGGTCATGGCGGCGGGCGAGTCCGGCGGCGATCAGGCGGGAGCAGGTCTCGGCGCGGGGAGAAAAGAAGTCCTCACCGAAGCGGGCGGCGTAGTCGGTCTCGGAGAGACCGTCGGACAGGCGGAGAGCCAGCATGATATACTCCTCCCGCACCTCGTCGGGGGTCAGGACAGAGCGATCCACGGTGATATCTTGCCCGGCTATGAAGGCGGCGAGGTCACGGGACTGTCCCGCGCGAACCCCGTGCATATAGGAGTACGCGCCCACGCCGAGGCCGATATAGCATCTGTCCTGCCAGGTATGCAGATTGTGGCGGGAACGCTTGCCGGGGCGGGCGTAGTTGGAGATCTCGTAGTGCTCGTACCCGGCGGCCGTCAGGAGCCGCTCGGACAGCTCGTACAGCCGCGAGACCGCCTCGGCGGTCTCCTCCTCATCGGCGGGGAGACCCAGTGCCGCCCGTCCGCGCCTTGCAAAGGGGGTTCCCGGCTCAATGGACAGGCAGTAGGCGGACAGGTGCTCGGGGGACAGCTCCAGCGCCGCCTCCAGTGTCGCACGGAGGGAGTCGGGGGTCTGCCCCGGTATGCCCAGCATGAAGTCCAGATTGATGTTGTCGATGCCGACACTGCGCGCCAGCTTGACCGCCTCTCGCGCGTCCGAGAAGCTGTGAAGCCGCCCCAGTGCCTTCAATTCCTGCTCGTGCGCCGACTGTACCCCCAGGCTCAGGCGGTTGACCCCGCCCGCCCGATAGGCGCAAAGCCCCTCGGCGGTCAGTGCCGCAGGGTTGCCCTCCACCGTGATCTCGGCGTCCGGCAGGACGACAAAGACCTCCCGCACCGCCGCCATCAGGCGGGTCGCCTGCGCGGGGGAGAGCAGCGTGGGGGTGCCGCCGCCTATGTAGACCGTGTCCAGACAGGCGGGTTCTCCGCCGCCGAGGGCGGCCTCGGTCGCGCCGGCCTCCCGCACACGACGGATCAGCTCGACCAGGTAGGCCTCCACCGTCTCGGGGGCGGGGTGCGGGAAGGAGCAAAAGTCGCAGAAGGGGCACTTGCTCCTGCAAAAGGGAATATGTAGGTAAAGTCCCACCGGCTCCTGCACGGTGGGACGAATATCCGTATGGGTCATTTTACCAGATGCCGCTTGATCTTCTTGGAGGTGGTCTTCTCGAACTCGGTGTCGCGGAACTCCACCGCCTTGACCTGCTTGAAGCCGGGCAGCTTGCGGTTCATCTGATTGATGGAGTTGCGGATGGACTCGCGGATCAGCTCGTCGCTGGCTCCCGTCGGGAACTTGTCGGTCGCGGGGAACACCACCGCCGTCAGGATCACCGAGTCGCTGTCCTCTGCCTTGCGCCCGACCACCACGCTCTCGCAGATGGTCTCGATCTTGCCGAGGTACTCCTCGATCTCCTCCGGGAACACATTCTTGCCGTTCTCCAGCACGATGACCGACTTCATGCGCCCTGTGATGAACACATACCCGTCCGCATCCATGTAGCCGATGTCCCCCGTGCGGTACCAGCCGTCCTGCGTGAAGGCGGCGTCGTTGGCCTCGGGATTGTTGTAGTAGCCCAGCATGACGTTGTCGCCCTTGATCTGGATCTCACCCTCGATGAAGCCCTCCTCGTTCTCGCCCGAGCCGGACTTCTCGTCAATGCGGACACGACAGCAGGGAACGGCGGGACCCACCGAGCCGTATTTGCGGGCGAAATAGGGGGTCACACAGGTCAGCGGGGAGCACTCGGTGATGCCGCATCCCTCAAAGACCGAAATGCCGAAATCCTCAAAGGCGGCAATGAGATCGGGGTTGAGCTTGGCACCGCCGCAGATGACATGATCCAGCCGTCCGCCAAAGGCATCCAGCACCGACTTGAATATCTTGCGGCGCGCATCGATCCCGACGGCCAGCAGGGTCTTGGAGGTGGCTAAGCCCGCCTTGAGCACGGTCTCCTTCTTGTTCTTCTTGGCCTCCGACCAGATCTTGTTGTACATGGTGTTGAGGAACAGAGGAACCAGTACCAGTCCCGTCGGCTTGAAGAGCTGGAAGTTCTTCATGACGTGCCGCAGGGAGTCGTTGATGCAGATCTCAATGCCGTAGACCATCTCGGCTAAGAGGCACATCAGCTCATAGGTGTGGTGCACCGGCAGGACAGAGACCACCACGTCATCCTTGGTGAAGCAGACGGTCTCCACGGCGGCATTGACGGCGGCGAAGATGTTCTTCTGGCAGAGCATGACACACTTGCTGGTGCCGGTGGTGCCGGAGGTGAACAGCATCTCGGCCAGCGTTTCGCGGTTCCGCACGATGGGGTAGCGGTAACCGTCCCGCTCCACCCGCTCGCGCCCGCAGGCCAGCACCTCGTCAAAAGCGATGATCTTGCTGTCAAAGCTGTTGTCGTAGGCGGGAGTAACGGGGATAAAGTAGCGGATACCGCTGTCGGCCTCCGAGATGAGGGGGATGAATTTCTCGTTGAAGCTCTTGCTGTAGATCACGGCGCGGGCATCCACCTGAATCATGAAGCCGCGGATCTCGTTGACGTCCAGCTCCTTGTCCATGGGCACGATGACACAGCCCGCCGCCAGCGCGGCCAGGTAGGAGCAGAGCCACTGGGGCGAGGTGTCGCCGATGACCACGATCTTCTCTCCGCACAGACCCATAGCGGTAAAGGCGGCGGCGGCCTCGCGGATCTGCACGCCGAACTCGGCGTAGGTCATGGTGCGGATGTCCTTGCCGACATAGTAGCGGAACATGAGCCTGTCGCCGTGCTTTTCGATGAGGTCGCACAGGTCGGTCACGTCCCAGACATGGGGCAGGACGCGCTCCATGCGGCGGCGGTTGATGGGCTTGTATTTTTCCATGGGGTAGCTCCCTCCTGATCATTTGCATACCATATACACAATATCCATTCTATGGTACCACAAAAATATGACGATTTTGAAAACAGATGGTTCACTTCGCGTAAATTTGCACCGAGATGGGCGGCAGGGGGTGGGGCGCGGGGGCTGTCGGTCGGTCAAGATATACAAAAACCTTTTGTCAAGTCTGTAAAATATCGTTTTTTTCCTGTCTTTTCAAATCCATTCAAGTGTGATATAATATAGAATTGTTGTAAAAGCGAAAGCAAAAGAAATCATGCAAGAGAGAGATGGGAGAGCAAAACAGTGATTCGTAACGATCTGAGAAACGTAGCCATCATTGCCCACGTTGACCACGGCAAGACCACGCTGGTGGACGGCCTGCTCAAGCAGGGCGGCATCTACCGCGACAATCAGGAGACCGTGACCTGTGTCATGGACTCCGGCACACTGGAGCGGGAGCGGGGCATCACCATCCTCGCAAAGAACACCGCCGTGCACTACAAGGACGTCAAGATCAACATCGTGGACACTCCCGGACACGCTGACTTCGGCGGCGAGGTGGAGCGGGTGCTCAAGATGGTCAACGGTGTTATCCTCTTGGTGGATGCCGCCGAGGGTCCCATGCCGCAGACTCGCTTCGTCCTGCAGAAGGCTCTGGAGCTGAACCACCGCGTCATCGTCTGCATCAACAAGATCGACAAGCCGGATGCACGCCTGGGCGAGGTCGAGGACGAGATCCTGGAGCTGTTGATCGACCTGGGTGCCAACGACGAGCAGCTGGACTCCCCCATGCTGTACTGCTCGGGACGGGACGGCACTGCCTCCCTGTCGCCGGATGAGCCGAGCTCCGACCTGACCCCCCTCTTTGAGACCATCCTGAATTATATCCCCGCCCCCGAGGGGGACGAGACCAAGCCGCTGCAGCTGCTGGTCTCCTCCATCGACTACAACGACTATGTGGGTCGTATCGGCATCGGGCGCATCGAGCGGGGCAGCATCCGTGTCAATCAGGATGCCATGATCTGTAACTACCATACCCCCGACGTTCCCCCCAAGCGCACCAAGATCGTGACGGTCATGCAGATCGACGGTCTGAACCGCGTACCGGTGGAGACGGCTACCGTGGGGGACATCGTCTGCTTCTCGGGCGCGGGCAATATCTCCATCGGGGACACCGTGACCGCCGTGGAGTGCCCGGAGCCGCTGGAGTTCGTCAAGGTCAGCGAGCCGACGCTGGAGATGACCTTCTCGGTCAACGACAGCCCGCTGGCAGGCAAGGAGGGCAAGTTCGTCACCTCCCGTCAGATCCGCGACCGCCTCTACCGTGAGCTGCTCAAGGACGTGTCCCTGCGGGTCTCGGACGGCGAGACCACCGACGAGTTCCGCGTGGCAGGACGGGGCGAGATGCACCTGTCCATCCTGATCGAGACCATGCGCCGCGAGGGCTACGAGCTGACCTGCTCCAATCCCCGCGTGCTGTACCACGAGATAGACGGCCAGAAGTGTGAGCCGATGGAGCGGGTCACGCTGGACGTGCCCAATGAGTATGTCGGTCCCGTGGTGGAAAAGCTGGGTCAGCGCAAGGGCGACCTGGTGGAGATGGCACCGCTCGGCTCGGGCAGCCGTATGCGCCTGGAGTATGTCATCCCGACCCGTTGCCTGTTCGGCTACCGCTCGGAGTTCCTGACCGCCACCCACGGTGAGGGTGTCATGAACTCGCTGTTTGAGGGTTACCAGCCCTACCGCGGCGAGGTCATCATGCGCTTCACCGGCTCCCTGATCGCGTCCGAGGCGGGCGTGACCACGCGGTACGGCCTCTATAAGACCCAGGAGCGCGGGCAGATGTTCGTCGGCCCCCAGACCGAGGTCTACGAGGGCATGATCGTGGGTGAGAACCCCAAGAACGACGACATCGCCATCAATCCCTGCCAGGAGAAGCACTTGACGGCTATCCGCTCGACCGGTGCCGACGAGAAGCTCATCTTGACCCCCGCCCGCATCATGTCGCTGGAGGAGGCCATTGAGTTTATCAACGACGACGAGTTGATCGAGGTCACGCCCAAGTCTATCCGTCTGCGTAAGAAGATCCTCAACACCGAGATCCGGATGCGGGAGATGATGCGCCGCCGCCGCGCCATGCAGGCCGCGAAGAACGGGCAGTAATTGAATAGG
>CAYXBU010000071.1:0-8570 GCA_964463245.1 uncultured Clostridium sp.
TGATCGCCCTGTGTGCGCTCCCGCTCCTGCGGCGCAGGAAGCGGAATGCGACCATAAACCGTTGAACCTAAGGAGGAAATCATCATGAAATACTCAGGAAAGACTGCCGCAGGCTCGCGCTCCCTTCGTGCGACCGCGCTCCTGCTCGCCCTCGTCCTCTTGCTCTGTGCCATTCCCTTCGCCGCCTCGGCCGAGACCGTGTCCACGATCAGCGGCAGTGGCGTGACCCAGCTGATCCTGGCCGACGCCTACGAGTCCATCGGGCACATCGACGGCGGCAAGGGAACCCTCTATTTGGAGACCACGCTGGGTGCCCCCTACTTTGACAATGTCCGCCCCGGTGACAAGGTGGACATGAAGGTCAACATCGAGAAGGCCGGCACCTACCAGTGGTGCGTCGTCAACGGCTGGGCGAACGGCGTGACCGGGGGCACCTTCCGCCTCTTTGTGGACGGAGAGCAGGTCACCGAGCCGCTCAAAAACACGGTTCCCGGCTCCGGCTGGCGTACCTGGCTGGACAGCACCCACGGCACCGTGACCCTCCCTGCGGGAGAGCACACTCTGTCGCTGGTGACCGACACGGCAGGCCCCAACATCTACGCGCTCAAGCTGGCTCCCGAGGGCGTGGACATGACGGATGCGGGCGGCACGGTCGCCCTGTGCAACGACGACAGCGGCACGCCCGTTCAGGTCTCCAAAAGCTACGCGGTGCAGTTCGCCATGACAGTTCCCTTTGACTACCTGACCGTAGATGCGCCCAGCTATAACAACAACAAGGGCTCCTTCCGCTTTGAGCTGTTCCGCTGGCAGGAGAGCTACAACAGGACGGTCAAGTCCTCCCCCCTCGCAAGCGAGGATTATGTGGACTTCAACGATAACTCGACCCTGCTCATGCGCTTCGCAGGCGGCATGACCGCCGGGGAGTACCTCTTGCTCATCACCAATATCAGCGAGGACTCCTCCGAGCAGGTGGGTCTGTGGACATCCCCCGCCTCGCCCGACAACATCCGTTGCTACAACGACGGCATTGAGAATCCCAATGCCCCCCGTATGTCCGTCCATTACACCGGGATCACGAACTCGCCCCTGGGGAGCATCAGCGCGAACCTCAGCGATGCCGCACCGGTCTATGAGGAGATCACCGAAAGCATGAAGGATCTTACCAAATACGGACTTCCCACCACCAGCCGCTACCTGACGGCTGAGATCCTGTCGGACACCTGGGTCTTTACCGATGCGCTGGGGCGGGTCTCCCTGACCAACGCCGAGGTCGGCGACCCTCGCGAGGATCGCACACTGGCCATGTTCTACTGGATCTGGCACGCCACCTTCGCCGGTATCCGCACCCCCTTCAACGTGCAGGAGTTCATCGACAGCCAGACAGCGGCGGGTATTCCTCTGGAGGACTACCTCTACGACTTCAACTACGCCGGTTGGCCGTCCGCGACAGGGGCACAGTACTTCTGGGATGAGCCGATCTACGGCTACTACCGCTCGGACGACACCTGGGTACAGCGCAAGCAGGCCGAGCTCCTGGCAGCGGCGGGCGTGGATGTGGTCTTCTCGGATAACTCCAATGCCACGCTGGTCTGGGCAGACGCCTACCCCTCCCTGTATGAGACCTGGTTTGCGGCTCAGCAGGACGGGCTGAACACCCCCAAGATCTCCTATCTGATGCCCTTCTGGGCGGGTTCGGACACGCAGTACCAGCTCAACTACTACTACACGAACATCTTCCACGACGGCAAGTACCGCTCCCTGTGGTACTACCTGGACGGCAAGCCCATGCTCATGGCTCACCCGACCAGCCTGTCCGACTCTGTCATAGACAGCCAGATCAAGGAATTCTTCACCTACCGCCCGGGACTGGCCTCCTACTTCTCCCGTCGGGAGCAGGGCACCTGGGGCTGGCTCTCCACCTACCCGCAGGCCGTCCACTACCACCCTGACAGCCGCAGCGTGATCGAGCAGATTTCGGTGGGTGTGGCGCAGAACGCCAACTATATCAACAATGAGCTGGCCGCCATGAGTGGCGGCCCCATCATGGGTCGCTCCTACACCAAGGACAAGAGCCATCTGGGCGAGGCCAACAGCAGCCTTTGGGGCTACAACTTCGCCGAGCAGTTTGAGTACGCGCTGGAGAAGGATCCCAAGGTTATCTTCGTCACCGGCTGGAACGAGTGGGTCGCCAGCCGCTACGAAATCTGGCCGGACGGCGGAAACTCTGCCGTGACCAATGCCTTCCCCGACCAGTTCAACGACGAGTACTCCCGCGACCTGGAGCCGTCTCGCGGTGCGCTGGGGGACAACTACTACTACCAGTTCGTCAACTTCGCCCGCCGCTACAAGGGTGCACGCGCTATCCCCACTCCGTCCCTCAAGGCCTCCATCGACATGAGCGTGGTCGGCAACGAGGAGCAGTGGCAGGCGGTCGAGCCCTACTACGCCGCCTCCATCGGCAATACGACCGACCGCGATTCCGACGGCTACCTGGGAACCCACTACAGTGACTACTCCGGGCGGAACGACATCATCGGTGCCCAGCTGGCGCGGGATGACGACTACCTCTACTTCCATGTGGAGTGCGCACAGGACATCACCCCCTACACCGACAACCTCTGGATGAACCTCTACATCGACACCGACGGCGAGAACAACGGCTGGAACAGCTTCAACTATGTGGTCAATAAGTCGGCCGCCTCGGCGCGGACGGTGGTGCTGGAGAAGTTCACCGGCGAGGGCTATGAGTCGGTCAAGGTCGCGGATTGCGACTACACGCAGGACGGCCGCTACATGACCGTCAAGATCGCCAAATCCGACCTCGGGCTGTCGGGCTACAACTTCACGGTCAATTTCGCTTGGACGGACAACGTTCACGATGTGGACGACACCGGCGTCACCGTGGAGGACGGTGTGATCTACACCACCTTCTCGGGGGATATTCTGGACTTCTACACCTCGGGGGATGTGGCTCCCGGCGGTCGCTTCAAGTTCAGCTATGTCTCCACCGCAGAGAATGCGGGAGTGACCGAGATCGAGACCGACACCGAGACCGACACCGATGCGGCTGTCGAGTCGGATACGCAGCCCGCGACCGATGCGGACACGGCACCTGAGTCGCAGCCCGTGACCGACACCGAGAGCGAGACCGCCGCAACCAGCGAGGGCGGTTGCAAGTCAGTCGCACTTCCCATCGGAGCCGTGATCCTGTCTGCCTTGGCAGGCGGTGCCGTGCTCCTGCGGAAAAAGAAGGAATAACGAATACCATAATGCAGGGGAGAGGCTTCCGACAAGGGGGCTTCTACCCTGCCCTTTTGTTCAAGGCGCAAGCAGGTCTTCGTGAATGTTTCACATAGGGCTTGCTTTTCGGCTCGGTTTATGGTATAATTTTTGCGAACCATGTACAAGCATATTCCGATCCCCCCCTTGCGGGAGATGTCCTACTTCAAAAAAAGAGAAAGGAATACCACGATCACCATGAAGACCACCGCGCTTGACAGGAGCCATCTTGCGGCTCTGCACCCCTTTACAGACCCCGCCGCCATCCCGGTCACATACAGGATCGGCGAGAAGACCTACCACGGCTTCCCGCAGGAATTTCACCCCGTAGCCGAGACTCGGCGGGTGGATGCGAACATCCGCGAGACGGTCATCCTTGCCCACACCCCCGAGGGCTTGGAGCTGAAGGCTGTCTGTCAGACCTATCTTGACTTTTCTGTCGTGGACTGGGTCATGTATGTCACCAACCGCGGCGAGGCGAACTCCCCCGTCCTGTCGGATTGGGGCATCGTGACCACCTACACTGCCGCCGCCCCCGTGCTGTACCACAGCAACGGGGACACCTGCGGCGAGGACGGCTACACCTGGGAGGATACTCCCCTTGCGGATGGCTGTGACCTGTCCATCCGTCCCTGCGGGGACGGCACCTCCTGCAAGGGTGCCTTCCCCTATATGCGTCTGCGACTGGACGGCTGGGGCATCAACATCGCCGTCGGCTGGACGGGCACCTGGAAAGCCGACTTCTCCCGCACGGGAGACACCGTTACCCTGCGGGTGGGACAGGCGAGCTTTGCCTCCTACCTCAAGCCCGGCGAGACGGTGCGTACCCCGCGCATGACCTACCAAGCCTTTGACGGCGGCGAGGATCGCGCCCGCAACCTGTGGCGTTCCTTCTACCTTGCCCACATCCTGCCCCGCGAGAACGGACAGCCCCTGCCGCCCAAGCTGGTGCTCCACACCTGGATGATCGACGGACTGCCCGAGTTCTGCGGCGTGACCGAGGAAAACCAATTCCGCGCCATCGACACCTATCGGGACGGTGGTCTGCACCCCGACATCTGGTGGGTGGATGCGGGCTGGTATCCCTGCGAGAATTACTGGCCGACCACCGGCAACTGGTACCCCCACCCCGAGCATTTTCCGAATGGCATGGCACCCCTGGGGGAGAAGTGCGACCGCGAGGGCATTCAACTGCTGGTCTGGTTTGAGCCGGAACGAGTCTTTCGGGACACATGGCTCTACCGCGAGCACCCGGAGTTCCTGCTCCGCTACCGAGGAGAGCCGAACCCCTGGCTGGAGGACAACAACCTCTTCAATTTGGGAGACCCTGCTGCCTGCGACTGGCTGATCGACTATGTGAGTCGCTTCATCCAAGAGAATCATGTCCGCATCTACCGTCAGGACTTCAACTTCGCCCCCGCGCCCTACTGGGACACAAACACCGAGGAGGGGCGGGTCGGCATCCCGGAGAACCTGCACATTCAGGGCTACTACCGCTACTGGGACGGTCTGCTGGAGCGCAACCCCGGGCTGTGGATCGACTCCTGCGCCTCGGGCGGCCGCCGCAACGACCTTGAGACCATGCGCCGCGCCGTGCCCCTGCACTACACCGACGTGGGCTACGGCAAGCACCCCATCAAGCAGCTCCAGCATCGGCAGATGTTCGAGTGGATCCCCTACTTCCGCGCCCACACCTACAACTGGGATGCCCCCGATGGTAGCTATGACGGACAGAACCACCCGCTGGATGAGTTCGCCTTCCACAACGCCTTTGCCCCCGCCATGACCTGCATGGTGGAATGGAACGACAGCCCCGCGCTGTATGCGCTGGCGCGTCGGATGATCCCGATCTGGCGGCGCGCCGCCGAGCTGGAGTTGAGCGGCGACTACTACCCGCTGACCGCCTGTAGGCAGAACCAGGAGGACTTCTACGCCATGCAATTTGACACGGAGCGCGAGGGCTTCATCCAGATCATCCGCAACAATCGGGTCGCCGAGGACAGCCTGACGGTATTCCTCCATGTTGATCCGACCCGCACCTACACCTTCGCCGACCCATTAGGTCAGCGCAGCTTCACCATATCCGGGAAAAGACTGGCCGAGGAGGGCTTTACCGATCGTCTGTCCATCCGTTCGGGGGTCATCTGGTTCTACGAGGCGAGGTAAGGAATGGCTGAACTTTGCCGCTTTGTCCCCGACACGACCTGCCCCGATCTTTGGCACTACCTGCAGGGACAGCTTCACCGCCCCATCCTGCTCTACGGCATGGGGGACGGTGCCGACAAGGTGATGGCGGTCTGTGCCGAGTACGGCATTCCCATCGCCGATGTCTTTGCCAGCGACGGCTTTGTTCGCGGGCAGTGCTTTCACGGGCGACGGGTGCTGTCCTTCACCGAGGCGCGGGAGACCTACGGCGATGAGAACATGATCTCCCTGCTCTGCTTCGGCACCTCCCGCCCGGAGGTGCTGGAGACCATCCGCAGGACGGCCTCCCTTTGCGAGCTGTACCTGCCGGATGTGCCGGTCAGCGGCGGAGAGCTGTTCTCCGCCGAGCTGGTGGACGGCTGTCGAGACAAGATCTCCCGCGCACGAGAGATCTTAGCCGACGAGCAGTCACAAAAGGTGCTGGACGGCGTGATCCGCGCCCGCCTGTCCGGGCGACTTGAGGATATCGAGGCCACTGCCTCGGCGCGGGAGGAGGTATGGACAGGCATCCTGTCGGCCGCCGACATCCGCACCGCCGCCGATCTGGGTGCCTACACGGGGGACAGCCTGTGCGAGCTGTCCCGCCACGCGCCACAGCTGACCGATGTACTCTGCATGGAGCCGGATCAACGCTCCTTCCGCAAGCTGGTTCGCTACGCCGAGGAATCGGCTCTGCAGGGAGTACGGGTACACCCCCTGCAAGCAGCGGCGTGGTCTTCCGACACGGTGCTGACCTTCCACGACACAGGCAACCGCAATGCCACCCTTCTCGCCGTCCCGCAGAGTCGGGAGCGGTTGCGGGAGGTATGTGCACGGTCGCTGGATTCCGCGTGGGGGGAGATACGAGACACCCTGCCGCAGAAGCGGCCGGACTTCATCAAGTATGATGTGGAGGGTGCCGAACGGGAGGCTCTGCTCGGCTCACGGGAGGTCATTCGGGAATACTCCCCCCGCCTTCTGGTCTCGGTCTACCACAAGAGCACCGACCTCTGGGAGCTTCCCCTGCTCGTCCGCGAGCTGTACCCGGAGGCCGCCCTGTACCTGCGCCGCATGGCGGGGGTACCCACCTGGGATATTGAACTGTACGCTGTCCCGCAAGGCGGCGCATGATCTTTGGATGCAACGCAAAAAAGCGGTGTGAAAACTCATCCTGTGAGTTTTCACACCGTTTTTCTCTGCCCCGTCGGGGCAGGATCGTCTCGGATCACTCCGCGACGGTCTCGTCCTCGGCAACAGCGACCTCAGGGGCGACCTCGACCGTCTCGTCGGCCTCCTCGGTCTCTGCGGCGATCTCGGCGCACTCCTCCTCGGCACAGCCCTTGCCCAGCTTCTTGAGCAGCTTATCGCGGAAGAACTTGTCAAAGATCACATACAGCCCCGCCAAGGCGGCCAGGGAGGTGAACACGATGGCAACGACCTTAAGGGCGGTGTGCTTCTTCTTTTTCTTGCAGAACAGGCACATGGTACATACCTCCTTTTTCTTGATGCCGTACACGGCACCTATTTTGTCGTATCCATTATACCCTATATTCATGAACGCCGTATGAATGAAAAGCCAATTCTTTCAAAAAATCATATTTTCACCCAGCCATATCGGCTACCCCTGCACGCGGATATCCGTCTCGCGACGCAACGGGTAGCGGATCAGGCCGCTGCCGTCCGCCGCCGCAGAGCTCAGAGAGATCGCGTTGATCTGCCTGTTCTCATAGGTGGTATAGCAACAGGTCAGGCGTTTCGTGTCGTAGCAGACGGTGTACTGTGTCCTCTCAAGGCCGCCGCTCCAGGTGCGGCAACAGCCCTCGACCTGCTCCACGCTCCCCATAATGTGGAAGCATTGCAGAAGCCGCCTGTCGGCATCCCCCTCGCGGAGGGCGTGGGCGGCGGTGAAGGCGGCACGCAGGAAGCGTGCGGGCGAGGACAGCCCTCCCGGCAGCCCCTCGCTCCCCAGCCCCTCGCTGAAGGCGGTCGGCTCCACCCCCGGTAGGCAGGTGCCGCGCGGCGGGTCGGGAGAGAGGGCGGCGTGAGTCGTCAGGGCACGAAGCTGATCCGGAAGGGGCGGCGAGTTGGACAGCACCTGCGCGGGGTCATCATAGAGTTCGAGACCGTTTGCAGTCTGCTCCAGCACCACCGTCTCCCGCTCATCCGCCAGCATCCAGTGCAGGGGCGCACAGGGCAAGCGGTCGGAGTAGTCCTCTGCCGAGAGGATAACCCCTTCCAACCGCTCCCGTGCCTCTGCAACGGTGGAACAGCTGCCCAGCACCCACGGGATCAGCTCAAAGGTGGCAAGTGTCAGCCGCCCTGCGACCGGGAAGGGGAACGCGGCCGAGAAATCCGGGAAGCGCAATGCCGCCATGCACAGTCCCGCCCGATTCATCCCATCATACCACAGAGGGGTGTCCCCCTCCATGTGGGCGATACCGATGAGGGGCAGCTCGGCGCGGACGGGCGGCGCATTTCGCAGGGGAAGCAGTACATTGCGAGGGCGGATCACGATCTCCTCGCCGAGGGTGCTCTCTGCATCCAGTGTCCGTCCGAAATACAGATCGGGGGTTCGGAATGAAACGGCTGTACACATACCATGTCCTCCTTTTGCGGTTTCTTTTTTACACAGTATGTTCCGATGTTCCCCTTCCCATTCCCCCGAATTGGCAAACCACGCGAAATGGGGCTAACCTGCGCCATACGCGTATGGTATACTGTACCCGCACGGGGGGCATACCGTGTTCAAATCATGACCATAGGAAAGGAATGGTGAGATGTCAACATGAGCATCAGAAAAGAAACCAAGACCATGTATATCACAAAGGACGGTGTGCCTGTCTGCGTAGAGGACGGCACCATCTACGTCACCACGCGCGACGAGGCAAGGTCTCTGTCGACCGACCGCTTAGTACAGGGCAGTGTCCTGTTCGTGATCCGCACCGGGCAGATGTATATGCTGGACGAGGACGGCGGCGTGTGGCGCAACATTGCAAGCGGCAGTGCACTGACGGAGGAAACGGCATGAAGGATCTGATCACGGCACTCCTGGCCGCCAAGGCTGTCGGTGGAACAGGAGGCATCGGCGAGAAGGGCGAGAAGGGGGA
>CAYXBU010000072.1:0-8411 GCA_964463245.1 uncultured Clostridium sp.
CGCGGAACCTTTGCGGAGGGCTTGTGCGGGAGGTCGCCTGCCGGGCGCGTGTCATTCGGGCAAAGCCTTTTCGACCCCGACCGCCGCCGCGCTTACCATTCTATCCCGTTCTTCCTCTTGAATCTCCGCACGGTCGGTCTCTCGCAGAGCCGCTTGAAGCGGAAGAACAGGGTGGTCTTGTCCTTGATGGGCGGGACGATGATGGTGCGGAGGCCTTGACGATTGCCCGCGAGGGCATCCGTCAGGAGCTGATCCCCTAAGAAGACCGTCTCCTGCGGGGTCACACCCAGCTCCGCCATGGCGCGACGGATATATTTCCCGCCCGGCTTCCCTGCCTTGGGGTAGGCGGGCACACCGATGGGGGCATTGAAGGTCTCCACCCGCTCGCGGTCGTTGTTGGAGATGAAGGCAAGACATATCCCGGCGGCACGGAGGGACTCCACCCAGTTAAGGATGCGCTCGTCCGGGACGGCCTGCTCGTAGGGGGCTAAGGTATTGTCGATATCCGCCAGCACCGCACGAACGCCTAACCCCTGCAGATACGCCGGGGTGACCTCGTCAAAGTGGCGGAACATGGCAAAGGGCTTGAGGGAAAGTGACATTCTGTGAATTCCTTCCGGTGGTTCAGTAGGGTCGATGGAATCGGGCAGGGTCGGCGCGGTCACTCCGCCGCCGACGGCTCCAGCCGCAGGAATGCGCCATAGCCGGGGGCAAGGGTCACCGAGACCGTGCCGGTCGCCGCACCCATGTCGGACAGGCCGTCGGCACCCCAGAGGGTGTAGGTCTTGTCGCAGGTCTCGTCAAAGACCAAGCGGGCAGTGCCCTCTTTGGTCTCGCTCATGTTCACGATATAGTAGCCATGCTCGCCCTTCTCGTTGGCAAAGCAACCGAT
Organism: uncultured Clostridium sp.; assembly: GCA_964463245.1. Lineage (GTDB taxonomy): Bacteria > Bacillota > Clostridia > Oscillospirales > CAG-272 > CAMEON01. Next base: position 893 of record CAYXBU010000072.1, read on the forward strand.
GATGAATTGTCCGGCGGCCGAGACATCGGTCACCTCTCCGTATTCATTAAGCAGGAAGTCCGAACAGCCATCCTTCTTGAACAGGCGGGGCAGACCGGTGTAGCCGGCGGTCATCATGCCCTCGCAGGTGTAGTCCAGGTACACGCCCTTCATGGCCAGCACTTCCTCGTTGACGGTCTTGATCTTGTCGTACAGGGCGGTGGTCTGACCGTCCACCGTCAGCGCGGGGGTGTAGCCCCAGCCCTTGGCATACTCGCAGACCGTGAAGTAGGCGATGCCCTTGGAGCCGGTCGCCAGGTTGACCTGCACGTTGGTACGCAGCTGGGTCTCGGTCGGCTCCACCCCGCCCGACAGACCGGAGGACTGGATGAAGGTGTACAGCGGCACACCCGCACGGTTGGCCTCCTGAATGGCGATGGCGTTATTGACCAGCATGGGGCGGATATTCTCCCCGGCGGCATAGGGGTAGTGGTCGAACATCAGGATCTCGGGCTTAACGGTCTCCAGGTAGTTGCGGACATAGGTGCGGTAGTCGTTGCCGATCAGGTTGGAGCCGGCATAGGTGGGGAGCAGGTTGGCGAGGTAGGTCAGCTCGTGACCCACCAGCCCGGCACTGACGGCGTCATACAGGGACTTGACCTCCCCGAAGCCGTCCAGCGTGGGCTCGTCCTTGAGGTAGACCGCCTGCAGGACGTCGGCGTACTCGGAATCCAGAATGGACCGGATGCGCTCCAGCGCATCCGATGCGCCCAGCACACTGCAGTGGTACCACAGCTTCATGCCCGCCTTTTGCGCCGAGGCGGCGGATTCCAGCGTCCAGTAGGGGGAGCTCCACTCCTCCAGCGTGATCATGTAGTTCAGGTGGGCGTCCGCCAACAGTTGCCATGCGGCGTCGTAGGAGCCATCCACACCGGTGTAGCCGTCCCGCAGGCCGGTGGCGGGGGTGCTCCACCCGCCGATGGGCAGGATCTTATCTTCGGTCTTGTCGTACATTTCCTTCATCTCCTCCTGCTTGCGGCTCTCGACCTCGACCGGATCCTCGGTCGCGGGTTCGGTAGCCGGCTCGGTGGTCGGCTCGGTAGCCGGCTCGGTAGCCGGTTCTGTTGCGGATTCGGTCGCGGGATCGGTCTCGGGGTTTGGCTCGGTCGGAGCCTCGGTCGGAGCCTCGGTCGGGGTCTCCTGCTCGGATGAAGAGGTGTCAGTCTCGTCACCGCCGCAGGCGACCAGCATCGGCAGGGTCGCCAGCAGAGCGGTGCACAGGATCAGGCACAGTATACGGAACAAGCGAGTATTCATATCCGGGATTCCTTTCGTTTCTGTAAGGATCGGGGCGGGAACACCACCCCATGCTATTTTACCACATATTGGCGGCAAATGCAAGAGTTTTATGAGTTTTTTCGGTCGGATAAGGGAAACTAATGCTGTACCGATCACGGTATGACAACCGACAAACCTTTGAAAGGAAGTGACCGAATATGTCAAAACCCGAAAACCAAACCGCCTCCAAGACCCCTGCGGAGGCCGTCCGGCTGGGGACACAGCTGTACAAGAACCTGAACATGAGCAGTGATGCCGTCATCCACCTGCTCCCCCGCGTGCAGGACGAGCGCATCAAGACCGGCATGAGTGCTGCCCTCTGCTTCTACGAGAAGACCGCCGGGAAGGTCAAGGAAGAGCTGGCCGAGCGCGGTGTCGAGCCGCGGGAGGAGAACCCGGTCTCCAAGATGGCGGCGCACATGGGGATCGTCATGAACACCGCCCTGGATGCCACCGACAGTCACATCGCGCAGATGGTGATCGAGGGCTCCACCATGTCCATCACCGAGGCGGTCAAGCTGAAGAACCAATACCGCGACAAGCCCGACTGCGGTCGCCTGGTCGCGCTGGCGGGGGACATTGCCGCATTTGAGGACAAGAATATCCAAAACATGAAGCAATACCTCTGACGGGACGGGAAAACGCGGGGCACTCAGCCGAGTGCCCCGCGTCATGCGGTGGGTCTCTCTTTGTTTGGTCTTTGCATGGCTTTTTGCCGTGACAAGGATCGACTCTTCAATGTAAAGGAAACGCTGATTTAATGAGATGGTGCATATTCGGTACAGATTTTTTCGTTTGCGATTGCGAAAAACTCAAGATGTACCGGATGTACATCGAGTTTTTCGGCAAGAAGCAGGCGGGAAAAGATGTGCCGAAGATGTGCCGCCGAATAAATCGGGGTTCCTAAACGGCGGCTTACGCAGGAGAGAGCGGCGGGACTCTCAATCCCGCCGCTCCACGACCTCACATCCCTTCCCGCTCTTGAAGATACAGCGCGAGGGGATGGTTCCGCGCACCGAGGACAGCGGGTAGACCCGGGAGTCCTTGCCGATCACGGTGCCGGGGTTGAGCACCGAGTTGCACCCGACCTCCACCCGGTCGCCCAAGATCGCCCCCATCTTCTTGAGGCGCGTCTCGACCGCCTCCTCGCCTGCGCGCACCACCACAAGGGTCTTGTCGCTCTTGACGTTGGAGGTCACGGCACCCGCACCCATGTGCGCCTTGTGACCCAGTATCGAGTCCCCGACGTAGTTGTAGTGCGGCACCTGCACCCCGTCAAACAGGATGCAGTTCTTCAGCTCCACCGAGTTGCCGACCACACAGCCGTCCCCGACCAGTGCCGCGCCGCGGATGAAGGCTCCCTGCCGCACCTCGGTGCCCGCCCCGATGATGGCGGGGGCACCGATATAGGCGGTCGGGGAGACCGTGGCAGTCTTGGCGATCCAGATGCCATCCTCGGGGTGGTCATACGCCTCGGGCGGGAGGGTGCTCCCGATCTCGCGGATGATGTCCTTGATATCCGCCAACACCTCCCAGGGGTAGGTGTAGCCGGAGAGCTGTGCCCACGCGCGGGTGTGCCCCGGCTCAAACAGCTCCTGCGTGGTCAGAATGCGGGTGTTCATGAGAGGATCCTCCTTGCTCACAATATGCAGGATCATTCACAGCAGTACCCGCGCTTGCGGATGACCTCGCTGATGCGGTCGGTATAGGCGCGGCACTGCTCCTCGGTCTCGCACTCCAGCATGATCCGCAGGACAGGCTCGGTGCCGCTGGCGCGGAGCAGGGCGCGGCCGTTGCCGCCGATCTCGCGGTTGACCGCCTCAAATTCCGCACGGATGAGGGGGTCGGCCATGGCGGTGGGCTTATCCGACACGCGGATGCTCCGCACGGTCTGGGGGTAGAGGTGGACGGGAGACGCCAGCTGAGACAAGGAGGCCTTGCGATCCCGCATCTCCTCGGCCAGCATGATGGCGGTCAGGATGCCGTCACCGGTCGTGGCGTACTTCTTGAGGATGATGTGACCGGATTGCTCCCCGCCCAGGCTGTAGCCGTTCTTCTGCATGGTCTCGTATACGAAGCGGTCGCCAACCGAGGTTTGCACACACTTGATACCGACCTTTTCCAGAGATTTGAAAAGTCCCGAGTTGGACATGACGGTCGCCACAACGGTGTCCTTGCCCAGTGCTCCCCGTGCCGCCAGCCGCGTACCGAGGATATACAGGATATGGTCGCCGTTCACCGTGTTCCCATTCTCGTCCACCGCGATGCACCGATCCGCGTCGCCGTCAAAGGCGAAGCCCACGTCCAAATGGTTCTCCCGCACGAAGGCACCCAGCGCCTCGATGTGGGTGGAACCGCAACCGGCGTTGACATTGAGTCCGTTCGGGGAGGCACCCATGACATAGGTGCGCGCCCCCAGCGCCTCAAAGACCGCCTTGGCGATCATCCAGGATGCACCGTTGGCGCAGTCCAGCCCGATGCGCAGGTCGCGGTAGGAGTGGGAGGCCAGCGAGATCAGGTAGCCGACGTAGCGGTTGCGCCCCGCCACATAGTCCACGATGCTGCCGACCGCCTCCCTGCGGGCAAAGGGCAGGTCGTTCCCGTCCAGCCCCAGGCGGCGCAGGTCGCCGTCCAGGTAGGCCTCGACTAAAGCCGTAGTCGCGTCGTCCATCTTCTCGCCGTAGCGGTTGATCAGCTTGATCCCGTTGTCGTAGAAGGGATTATGGGAGGCGGTGATCATGATTCCGCAGTCAAATTCATCCACACGGGTGACGTAGGAGACGCTGGGGGTGGTGGTGACGTGCAGCATATAAGCATCCGCGCCCGAGGCGGTCAGACCCGCCGCGATGGCGTACTCCAGGGTGTAGCTGGAGCGGCGGGTGTCCTTGCCGATGAGGATGCGGGGGCGATAGTTCGGCTCGTGGAAGCCTGAGAGGGGGGAGGTGAAGTACCAGCCCAAGAACCGCCCGACCTTGTAGGCGTGATCCGAGGTGAGGGTCACATTGGCCTCGCCGCGGAAGCCGTCGGTGCCGAAGTATTTCAGCCCGACGGGGGTCTCGTTGATGGCGGACTGCTTGCCCGGCACGTCACCGAACAGGGAGATGTCATCCCGCAGAAGGGCATCGGCGGTTATGCGGAACAGGCGGCAGAGGGTGAGGACATTCTCCACCTGCGGCATGGACTGGTTGACCTCCCACTTAGAGACGGATTGCCTGGAGACCGACAGCTCCTCTGCCAACTGCTCTTGGGAGATGTGGGCGGCGGCGCGGAGGTTCGCGATTTTTTCACCGATGGTCATGGGAAGTATGCCTCGTTTCTGTAATATTTCTATCATTCCCTATGATATACGATTCTATGCGGTTTTGCAACCAACCGGGAAAGGAATTTTGCGCAACCGTTGGTTGCGGAGTTGGCAAAAGGTGTGGCGGAAGGTCGCCCGGATTTACTCGTTCGTATAAAACTATTGTCCTCATCCCCCGCACCTGCGCAAAGCGCAGGTGTACCCCCTTCTCCCACGGAGAAGGGGGAGCCATAAGTTTTTTTATGCAGGGGAGCCTGCGGCTCCCCTGCACCCCGGCGGCTTGTGCTCCTACGGCACTGACAACCAAAAGGATGACCCCACCTCCGCGAGGAAATCGCGGTGCATCAGGAAACCGACATCGCGCAAAGATTCAAAAACCACGGCGGGGCACTCCGCAGAGTGTCCCGCACACCTTATATCTCTATTCGCCTTGCCCGGTCTGCGCCGAGTAAAAGTCCGAGTGACCAACGTTGACATTTTGATAAAATTGCCGGAAAAGTTCTGGGGGGTCTGGGGGACTCTTTCAAGAGTCCCCCGGCGCATCTCTTTTCCTTCCCCTTCACACTCTCTTCTTTCTATATATGACCACCCCTGCCGTGATGCAAGCTGCGGGCAGGATGGCGATACAGAGGATGCTCCAGAAGGCGGCGGCGCCGCGGCTCATGCCGGTGAGGGATTCGCCGTCCATACAGACGGGGGAGATGGACTCATACGCCGAGGAAAAGGGCAGGCGAAGCTCCATGAAGGACGAGAGAAACAGGGCGTAGGCACCCTCATCGTAGGCCTTGGCGGATTCCTCGGTGAAGGCATCGGCAGAGCCGAACCAGACAAATTTTCCCGTGCGAGTAGTCCCGTCGGGCAGGGTCACCGGCAGGGTGGCCTCCACCGCCACGTTCTTCCTGCCGCTGTCATTCTCTCCGGAGGTGGTCAGCAGGGGGCTGACGATCCCCCCCGACGGGACTCCCGTCTCCACCGCAATGGCGTGGGAGTTGGGCATCACGACCTCGATCCCGCTGCTCGAAAGCATGGACGAGATGCTGTTCGCGCTGTTGAGGGTGGGCTTGATACAGGTGGGGAGCTCGTCGTAATAGGTCTCATTGATCTCGCTCAAGACCCCCGCCTCGGCCGTCAGGCCGTACAGACTCCCCAGCCCCGCCGCACGGGGGCAGGCCTCCAAGCAGTCGGGGTCGGTCGCCAGCAGGAAGGAGCCGCCCGCCTCCAGAAAGGCGCGGATCACCCGCTCCTCCTCCTCGCTAAGGTCGGTCTCCGGCGCATACAGCACCAGACAATCCGCGTCCGACGGGATCTCCCCGCCTGCGGTCAAGTCCAGCTCGCCCATGCCGTAGGCCTCCAGGTAGGCTGTCAGCTTCTCGGGCAGCTTGGTCTCGCCATGCCCCAACAGCAGGTAGCCCTGCGGGATGGTCTCGGCGGTCACATAATCAATGGCGGCACTCAATTTTTTCTCCCCGCTGAAGTAACGCGAATTCACCGAGTTCTGCAAGAGCGAGGCATTCTGCTCCATGTAGGCCGCCCACTGCGTGACAGTCAGATAGGTCTCGGCACCGAAATAGCTGTTGAGCATATCGTTGGAGAACAGGAACAGATCAGTGTAGTCCAGAACGGTATACCGCCGCTCGCTCGCGATGATCAGGCTGTTGCTGCTGAGGTATGCAGTCTCCCCCAGATAGCCCTTGATCAGCGCCGCGTCCGACTCATCCGTCATGTCGAGTATCTCGATGTGCAGGCGGCTCCCCGCCTCGGCGTAACGGGTCAGGAGCAGCTCCAGCGCATAATCCGAGCCGCTGTCCGTGCACAACCAGTAGATGTGTACATCCTCCTCCAGCCCGCGCACCAGCTCCAATGACTTCTCGGATATGCGGGACAGATTGTCTTTCCCGATGTCCCGCTTGGTCAGCGACCAGGGAAGCAGATCGGCGGCCAGAATGTTGGCAAGGATCAGGAGCAGGGCAAGCCCCAACGAGACACAGAAGATACCGATCCTCTTTTTTCCGTTGCGGGATGTGCTCATGCGCGATCACCTCCCTCCGGCAGTCGTCTGCGCTCCATGACCGCTCCCGTGCAGAACAGGAACAGCAGGATCATCGACAGGAGCAAGAGCAGGGTATTCAGATCCAGGATCCCGTACATCATGGCCTGCTCAAAGCTCGTAAACGGCGAGAGCAGGGCGGTCAGAGAGTACACCAACCCCACAAATGTGTCCGGCCACACGAAAAACGATACCACCGATGCAACGGTCAGCACCGCCGCCGTGACGATCCCCACAAGCCGCCGTCGGGTGTAGAGCCACCCGCCGACCGCCGCCACCCAAAAGACGAACAGCAGCAGGAGCAGGGATACCCATCCCGCTATCGGGATCAGAACTCCGAACAGCGGCAGGAAGAACAGGAGCAGGAGTGCCGTGACTCCCGCCACACACGCCACGACCCACCGCCCCGTCAAGCTCGACAGGAACAGACAGACCGCCGCCAGTGCCGCGCACAGCAAAAAGAAGTCCCCGATCGCCACATAGGATGCCGCCATGTCCACCACCGCGCCGTACAGCGAAAAGAGCACCGGCAACAGGCACAAGAGCCCCAGCGGCAGTGCCATCACGCACAGCAGAGCGAGATATTTTCCGCCCACCGTGGCGGCCGTGGAAAATGGCAAGGTGCGTAGCCACGCATCCGAGCCGTCCCGACGATCACGGGAGCCGACCGCCGCGCATAGACAGGGGATCAGCGGGATGACCGCGTACTCCCCGAAGGTCAATATATAGGGAATGCTGACCGAGCCACCGTAAAAGCTGTAGTAGGTAGCCGCGATGCCGAACGACAGGCACATCCCCGCGACATAGATCCAGCCCCACAGACCGCGAAACAGGGCGCGAAGCTCGCGCTGACA
>CAYXBU010000073.1:0-8358 GCA_964463245.1 uncultured Clostridium sp.
CCCAAAAGCCATCCCCCTTTCTTGCCCAAATGCCTTGACAAATGTGCGTCACTGTGATACAATGTGTATACAGATCAAAAGATCACAGAAAAGGAGGATGTGCCATGAAAAAGGAATACACTCCGGCAACGGCGACCTTGATCGAACTGGAGCTGGCCGAGAACATCGCCGCCAGCACGGGCGAGTTTTTCCCCGATCAGAGACCCGGTGAGATCTTCCCCGACGACGAGGATCAGGAGGGCTTCTGACGAAAGCCCGAAAGCCCCCAAGCCGCACGGCTTGGGGGCTTTTTCGTATCGGTTTCACTGCGCCTGCGCGGTGTCTCTCACTTGATCCGTCTGACTTCGCCCTGCAGGGGAACTCCCGCCCGCGTGGCGCGCAGGACGGCATCCACCTCGTCGGCGGTCTCCACGGTAAAGAGGAAGTGGCGGTGCAGGATGCCGTTCCGATCCAAAAGGTCGGTGCGGTCGGTCATGGAGAGCGGCAGACTGTTGCAGACCAGATTGCGGTGCCCCGCCACACGCAGGACGGGGAAAGCCGCTCCCGTGCGATCGCAGAGCCGCGCGCTGTCTCGCCGACAGACGGCGCAGGCCTCGCCCGAGGCACCGTCCGGTCTCCTCGGGTCGGCTGATCCGGGGTACAGCTCCCGTATCACGCATTTCTCCAACAGCATCAAGGGAAGTCGCCCATACACCACCACGGCGGCGCGGCTGTCCCGACAGAGGTCGCGTAGGCGGGGGAGGGTCAACTCGGGGGACAGGAGCAATGTCTCCGGCTCCCGCCCCACCGTTTCCCGACAGAGGGCGATCTGGGTCAGCAGGGCGGGGCGGTTGGTGATATTCAGCCGCAGGTCGCCATACAGGCGGACATCCTCGGCAAGGCCGACCTCCTCCAGCACCTCTCGCACAAGCTCCCCGTGTCCGGGATTGCTCAAAAGCAGGGCGCGAGCCCCTGCCCGCAGTGCCGCCTTCAGTGCCTCTCGCACTCCCTCGGCCTCCCGATCGAACAGGACGGGGGGCAGTGCCACCCCCAGCCGTCCCTGTGGCACCCGTCCCACCGCCGCCGCGCATTCCTCCGGCGGCAGGAAGCAGACATCGAAAAAGCCTGCGGCCATCGGCGTGATCTGGGCGGCGCGGTGAAAGTGAGCCGTGTGGGTCGGTCGGGCGGCCGGGTAGCCGTCCGCCGCCATATCGGCTGTCAGGGTCGGGAGATCAGCACGCGGGAGGGCATCCCGCGTCCGATCCGGCATAGCCGACAGCCGTGCGGCGGTCAAGGCCTCCAGTCCCGCCCGCCGCAGGGCATTGAGCCGCGAGGGGGGCAGGGTCAGCCCGACCTCCGCCGTCACCCGGCAGCCCCCGCTCGGGAGGCTGTACGGTGTCCCGCCCGTGCGGGACAGCTGTCGCTCGACCTGCTCGGCTGTCATGCTCCGCGATGCATCCTCGTTACGGGTCGGCGGCTCCTCCTGCGTGACCGTCACGGTGAGCCGGCGCGCCGCCTCTGTCCCCTGCCGCCACAGGGGAGCCGACAGGGAAAGGATCGGCGGCTCCCCGTCCCGCAGGGTCAGCTCAGTCGCCAGCGGCAGTCGTCCCGCCGCCCGCGCAGGGTTCAGCTCGGCTACCACCTGCTTCTCGGCGGCGGCTGTCCGCGCCTTGTCGGCCTCGGAGCGCACCCCGCTCATACGGTGGTCGATCCGCCCGGTGAAGTACCCATCGGTAAAGCCGCCCCGAGAGAACAGTGCCGCCAGCTGCTCCTGCTCCTCGGCCGTGGCGGCACGACCCTCGTCCAAGAGGCGGCGGAATACCCGCACCACTCCGCCGACATAGGCGGGGCTTTTCATGCGTCCCTCGATCTTGAGGGAGGCGACCCCCGCCTCCATCAGCTCGGGGATATGCGCCGCCAGCGATAGATCCTTGAGCGAGAGGGGATAATCTTCCCGCCCGCGCTCCCCCCGATAGGGCAGACGACAGGGCTGGGCACACTCCCCGCGATTGCCGGAGCGTCCCCCCACCAGCGAGGAGAACAGGCACTGTCCCGAGTGACAGACGCAGAGTGCCCCGTGCACGAACACCTCCACCTCCAGGGGAGAGTCCGACACGGCGCGACGCAGGTCGCAGAGGCGGGTCTCCCGCGCAATGACGAAACGGGAAAAGCCATGGGGGGCAAGTGCCCGTCCCATGGCGGCATTATGTCCCGACAGCTGGGTGCTGGCGTGCAAGGGGAGTGCGGGCAGGGCGCGACGGATGCAGGCCGCCGCCCCCATATCCGCGATGATCAGCCCATCCACACCGACCTCCGCCGCCGCGTAGGCGGCACGAACGGCATCGGTCAGCTCACGGTCGTAGACCAGCGTGTTCAGGGTCAGGTAGACCCGACCGCCCCGCTCATGGGCATACGCCACCGCCGCCGAGAGCTCGTCCGGCGCGAAATTATGCGCGTTCATACGGGCGTTGAAGTCGGTACCGCCGAGGTACACGGCATCCGCGCCCGCCGTAAAGGCGGCCTCCAGTGCCTCGGGCGAACCCGCAGGAGCCAACAGCTCCGGCAGGTGATGTGCGGGATCAGACCTCATCAAAGGAGAGCAAGTCGAACATGGAGCCGGCCTTGCGCCGCCCGGCGGGAGCGGGATCCCCGCCCTTGCCCTTGTCCTCATCGGCCGGGGCGGCGGGCTGTTCTCCGTACTGTGCATCCGCGACCTGGCGCAAGAACTCCTTGGCGGAGACAGGCTTGGCGGCAGGCTCTGCCTCAGCCTCTGTCTCGGTCGGGAGGACGACCGCCTCGGTCGGGTGCTCCCCCTTATCGGTCAGGAGGGAGCGCAGGAGGGTATTCTCACTGCGGAGCTTCTCCACCTCCTCGCAGAGCTCGGTGTTCTTCTCGCGGATGACCTTGAGCACCTCGCTGTACTTCTCACTCAGCTCCTCCAGCTCGGCCAGCCGCTCCTGACCCGCCAGACGATCTGCACAGAACTCCAGGGCGCAGAGCAGGGCGGCCTCGTTCTTGGTACAGCTCCGACTGTGCAGGTATATCTCCCGCATCTTGCGGTCCAGCATTCCGGCGATCTTCTCGACCTCTGCCGACTCAGCCTCTGTCACCACGTCCAGCTGGATATCGGCGATGTTGAGGGAATACTTTTGCTTCATATGCTCCGTCCTTTCATCCGCGCCGTCCGCAGCAAAAATGGGGCATATACGGCGCAGAATATACAAATTGTACTTGAAATCCGCTCGCATCGGGTGTATAATAGAGGGGCGGATATGTTCGCGACTTCTATTATAATACAAATTCGAGCTTTTGAAAAGGGCTTTTCGGTAAATTTTTTGCCCCAAATGAAAAAATTCTCTCTTTCCCTCAAAAAGCCTTACTTTTCCCCGAAAGGAGACCCATCATGCGCCCCTATATCTGCATCAGCTATGCCGCGGCAGATGCCGCCCCCGCCCGGGCATTCCTGCGGGAAACGGCTCGATACGGCTTTTACTGTGAGACCCCGGACGCCTCCCTGCCCCGCCGCGCGCGGGAAAAGTTCATCCGTGACGCGGTCTGCTTTCTGGCACTGACCTCCCCCGCCGCCGCTGACGATGAGCGTTTGGTGGCCGATATTCGGTTTCTCCTGGGGGAGAGCCTGCCCGTTTTGTGTATCTCCCTTAAAGAAAATGCGCTGGATCGCCGCTTCTGCGGCAGCTTCCCGGGAGCGGCCACAAGGATCCCCTACCCCGCCGGGGATACTCTCGACCGTGCACAGGTGGCCTACTATATCCATCAGCTGTATATCTCGCGGCTCTGCCGCCACTCGTCTGCCTTTTCGGCCATCCGATGCGTGGATGATGCCGACGGACGACTCATCAAGTTGGCCGTGGCGGCACACCGGGTCTGCAGTGGGGAGAGCTTTTCCCGTCGGGACGAGCACATAGCCGCCGTCCGTGCCGTCAAGGAGCTGGCCGATGCCTACCGAAGCGGAGCCGTCGCCCCCCGTATCGAAAGTGAAGCGGTCTCCTGGCTGGAGCGGGGCGCGTCCTTAGGGCAGACCGAGGCCATGCTCGCGCTGGCGGAATGGAAGCTGGAGGGCGGCATCCTGCCGCGTGACCCCGCAGGTGCCATGCAGCTGTTCTCCCGCACCGCCACGACGGGGGACGTGCGCGGCCTGTATCACATGGGACGTTGCGCCCTTCTGGGACTGGGAATGTTGCGTGACCCTGCCACCGCCGCCGTTTACTTTACCGAGGCGGCATCCCGTGGCTACCTGCCCGCCTACTATCAGCTGGGGCTGATGAGGCGGGACGGGATCGGTCTGCCCGCCGATCGGCGCGCCGCCGCCCGCGACCTGTACACCGCCTGTGCCGAGCTGACCGGCTACCAACTCCCCAGCAACGACATCCATCAGACCCCGCAGGCCGAGGGAGCGGTGGTGCGGATCGTCGAGCCGCGCCCGGCGCGGCAGATCTATCGCGGAGAACGGAATCCCCTCCCATCCCCCCGCACCCTGCGGGTGATCTCCATGCGCAAGCTGCGGGAGGATCGGCTGTGTCGGCTGTTCACGTTCTCTCAGGATGATCATCTGAAAAAATGCATGGCTCACTGTAAGTATCGCCCTGCGGGCGGCTACGACAGCCAAGCTCTGCGCAACACATCGGCAAGCACCTCCCACTCCGACCTGCGGCCGGACGGCTGGAGCCGCTACGATCCGTCCTTAGCGGCCTATGAGCTGGGACGGATACTGGAGCAGGGGGACGGGACACCCTCCTGTCCGCCCCTGCCCCTGCACGCCCTATACTGGTACCGTCAGGCCGCCCGACGCGGCCACGCCGAGGCGATCCTGCACATGGCGGAGTGCTACCGCACGGGGCGCGGACTTCCGCCCTCCCGCCACGAGGCGGTCAAGCTGTACCGAATATCCGCCGAGCTGGGTGACCCGGAGGCGCAGTTCCGTCTGGGGATCTGTTACGAGAGGGGCATCGAGCTGCCGCAGAGCACCCCCGATGCGATACACTGGTACACCAAGGCCTCCGAGCAGGATCATGCGGCGGCTCTGAATAATCTGGGCGGCTGTCTGGAGCGCGGTGCCGACGGCCATCGGGACATGGCGGGTGCCGTGGATTGCTATCGCCGCGCCGCCGCCGCAGGACAGGCTGCCGCCGCCTGCCGTCTGGGTCTCTGTTTCGAGCGGGGGCTGGGAGTCCTTCCGGATGCACGACGGGCGCGAGAGCTGTTTGAGCAGGCGACCGAGGGGGGGCACCCCTACGCCGCCTACCGACTGGGACTATGCTACGATTGGGGACGAGACACGCCCCCCCGCTTCGCTCGCGCCGTTCAGCTGTATGCCCGCGCGGCCGCAGGCGGCATAGCCGAAGCTGAGTACGCGCTGGGACTGTGTTATCGGGATGGCCGAGGGGTGCCCCGAGACGATGCCCGCGCCTATGAGTGCTTTGCTCGGGCGGCCGAGGGCTGTCCGCAGGCGGCGCTGGAGGCGGGGCTGTGCCTGATCGAGGGTCAGGGCATCATCCGCAAGCCCGAGGAGGCACGAACCTACTTTTTGATGGCGGCGACAGACTATTTGCCGCAGGGGACGGAGGAGCCGTGGCTTCCCGACTTCCCCGCGAAGGCGGATTTTCGTGCAGGAGAAACAGGTAGGGACACCGCCGCAGACACCCCGTCGGAGACCGCCACACCGAGCGAGGAGGTCAACGGCGACCTGCCGCCCGCCGCACGGACCCGGGAGCAGGCGGCGGCCGAGGCACTGTACCGTCTGGCCTGCTCGGCCGATCCGTCCGACCCGCATACGGCGACACTGTTGGCTCGTTCCGCGCGGTCGGGCAATGCAAGTGCTTGCCTGATGCTGGGGGATATGTTTGCGGGCGGGATGCTGTCCCGTCCCGACTGGGAGGCGGCCGATGCCGCCCGCCTCTGGTACGCGCGGGCATCCGACAGCCCCCGTGTCCTGCGTGCCGCGCAGGACAATGCCGGTGCAACGGCTCACCTGCGCCTGGCACTGGACGATTTCCGCCGCGCCGAGCTGTGCACGGAGGATACAGATACCGCCGAGAGCCACCGCAAGGCCGGCTGGGAGCATCTGGTCGCCGCCACCGGGCGCGGAAACGCCGAGGCGACCATCCGTATGTCGGCGTGTACCTACTGTGGGATCGGAACCGAGCGCAAGCCGGCGGCCGCCAAGAGTCTGCTCCTGTCCCTGCGGCGGCGGCACGGCAGCCGCTACGATGCCGTGGCTTGCCTGTGGCTGGGGCATTTTGCCATGGCAGACGGGGATCCCACGACAGCCGCCGCGCTCTATCGGGAGGCCGCCATTGCACCCGTCTCCTATCTCGACTGCTCCCCCGCGCCACAAGATCCCACCCTGCAGAACGGAGATGCCTGTCGTGATGCCGTGGGCGCGGCCGCCGAGGCCATGTACCGTCTGGCGATCCTATGTGCCGTTACCGACAAGCTCCCCTGCGCCAATGCCGACGAGACCCCGTTTGCATGGCTGTGCCGCGCCATCCGTGCTGGTCATACGGCGGCACGGCGGGATTTCGCCCGTATGCTGACCGAGGCGCGGGAGCAGTGGGTCGCAGATCGTCAGAAAGCCGAGACAGCCGCCCAATCCCTGCGCAATCGAAGGTCTAAGAAGGAGTCCGCCAAGTCCTCCCCCATCGGCTCCGCCGAAAAGCTGTCCCGCATCCTGCGCGTCGGCACGGAGGACTTCTCCCGCCGCGACCCGAACGCCTGGATGCGACAATACTATCGGGCACTCGCCCCCGCGCCCTTGCCCTTCCGCTTTACCGCTGAGACCGCCGCTATCGCCTGCCCCCCTGAGGACACCGAGGGGGTCGTCTGCCGTGAGGTCACGCCCCGCATGAGTGCGGAGGCCATGTACTATCTGGGGGAATGCCTGTTCCAAGGTCTGCACCTGCCCCAGGATCGCGCCGATGCTGTTCCGTGCTATCGGGAGGCCGCCGCCTACACCCCCGCGCGCGGCGAGCCGCCCTGTAAGTCTGCGACTGAAGCGCAATATAGTTTGGGCTGGTGTCTCGTGCGCGGGGCCGGCTGTCCCGCTGACCCGAAGGAGGGCGTGACATGGCTGTCCCGCGCCGCCCGTCAGCACGGCGAGGCCGCCTATATGCTGGCGGAGTGCTGCGAGAAGGGTATCGGCATGGACGCACCGGACTCGCGGGCGGCCGTCACCTACTACCGCCGCGCCCTCAAGCTGGGCTGTCGCGGCGCACTCGCGGCCGAGGTCGCTATGGAAAAAGCACTGCGTGGCAGTTGATGCCCCGCCGCACACATGAGGTAATATTGCATGGAACCCACCACCCCCTTCACCCCCTCCGAACCCATCCGCCGCGTGACCGTGATCGGTTGCGGGCGGTGGGGCTCCCTCATCACCTGGTACCTGTCCGCCTGTCGCGGCATGGATGTGACCCTGTACGGTCGCCCGAACTCGCCGCATATGCAACGCTTCCTGCGGGAACGCCGCAACGACCTGCTCACCCTGCCCGACTCTGTCAAGCTCTCGACCGACCTTCCCGAGGCACTGGTCGACCGCGAGGTCATCATCATCTCCATCGGTGCCCAAGGGCTCCGCGCCCTCATGGCTGAGCTTTCACCGCTCGACCTTCAGGATCGCATCCTCGTGCTGTGCATGAAGGGTCTGGAGGCCGACACCGGTCTGCGGCTCTCGGAGATCGCCGAGGCGGCTCTGCCCCCCTCCGATCGGATCGCCGTGTGGGTAGGCCCCGGCCATGTGCAGGAGTTCTACGCGGGCATCCCCAACTGCATGGTCATCGACAGCCGAGACGAGGAGGTCAAGCGGTGGCTGGTGGATAACTTCTCCGGCGACCTGATCCGCTTCTACTACGGGGAGGATCTGTTGGGAAGCGAGATCGGCGCGGCCTCCAAGAATGTCATCGGCATTGCCGCCGGTATGCTGGACGGCCTTGAGCTGACTACCCTCAAGGGTGCCTTGATGTCTCGTGGCACCCGCGAGATCGCCCGTCTCATCCGCGCCATGGGGGGCAACGAGCTGTCGGCCTACGGGCTGTGCCACCTCGGCGACTACGAGGCCACCGTCTTCTCGCCCTACAGCCACAACCGCGCCTTCGGCGAGGCCTTCGTCACCCACACCCCCTACACCGCACTGGCCGAGGGCTGTGCGACCACCCGCGCGATGTGCCTGCTCGGCGAACGGTACGGGGTAGACCTACCCATATGTAAGACCGTGTACCGCATCCTGTATGAGAACGCCGACCCGATCTCGGAGCTGCAGGGGCTGTTCTCACGGAATGTGAAGACGGAGTTTTATTTTTAGGGAACCGCTGATTTAAGGCACCACCGCACAATTCTTTTTGCTCAATTGCGCAGTCAGAAAATTCG
>CAYXBU010000074.1:0-3179 GCA_964463245.1 uncultured Clostridium sp.
CGAACTCTGCGCTTTTTTCTCTGTTTTTGGGTCTCACATCATTGACAAATGTACAATATTCAAAAAACCTACGACATCACTCGAAAAGGAAAGGATCGGCGGCTACTCAAAAGCCACCGACCCTCCCCTTACTCATCAGGTCAGATATTCTTTTCCTTCTTCTTCCGTATGAGCGGCAGTGCGGCGATCGGCAGGAGCAGTGCCGCCACCGACATCGCCGAGGCGCATCCGCCGTCCTCCTTGTCGGAGGCGGTCGCGGTAGCCGAGGATGTCTCGGTATCCGACACGGGCTCGGTAGTCGGCTCGGTGTCGGGAGCCGCCGTGCTCGGATCGGTCTCCGGCTCGGTGGTCGGATCGGTCACAGGCTCTGTGGCCGGCTCTGTAGCCGGTTCGGTGGCAGGCTCGGTCTCCTCCTCCTTCGGGAGCAGCTCCAGCAGTGCACGGGCGTAGGCATCCGCCTGGGACTGCGTCAGGTATTCCTGCTCCAATGCTTTCTGACAAGCGGTATATTCCGCCACGGACACATCAAAGCCCGCATCCGCGTAGGTCTGCATGGCCTCGGTCAGCACTGCGGTGTCGCAGACGGGGGTTCCGTAGGCCGAAATATTGCCCAGCTGGAGCATATAGCCGTCGGCCGCCGTGCCTCTCAGCTTGGTCGCGATGAACCGCAGGAAGCGTCCCACGGCCGGCTGTCCGTCAGCCGGAGCATAGGTCAGCTCGGTGTAGTTGGGGTAGGACTCGGCACCCGTCTCGGAGGCGATGACCGTCCACTCCTTGCCGTCCACCGACACCTCAATGCGGTAGTCCTCCGGGAAAACGCCCATGGTCATCACATCCACCCGATCCACGGCGAAGATGTCTCCCAGGTCGATGACCATGTACTCGGTCGCGTTGGGGCTGTTGTGGATCTTGACATTTGAGGTCCAGCCTTGCTCCTTGACGCCGTTGTTGATGAAGTCGGCCGCCCAGCCCCAGCTGCGGTACCCGGCCTCGGGGGTGGTGGAGGAGGGGTAGACCGGCTTGTTCAGTGCCAGGTTCTCGCCCTCCTTGAAGACATAGGGAGTCTCGATCACGAAGGGATCGTTGACCTCGGGAGCGGACACGCTGCCGTCATCGTTGTAGACCTCGATCTCGCCCAAGGACACATAGTCCCCGCGACAGCCCGAGAAGTCCAGACGGATATACCGCCCGCTCAGTGCCGTCTCGGTTCGGATCGACACCGCCGCACTCCGTGCGCCCATGCCCTCCAACGAGGCGACCTGCGTGAAGCTGACACCGTCCTCCGACACCGAGACCTTCACGTTCTCCGGGAAGCACTCGCCGTAGTCGAACAGGGAGCCCTCGGGGTAGAGGTCGATGCGGTTGAAGTTCAGGGAACGCTTGAGATCCAGCGTGACCGACACATCCTCGGCATTCTGCGAACGCCAGCCGGCCACGGAATCTGCCGCAAAGCGACGACCATCGTTCAGGTAGGCCATGTAGTAGCCGCCCTCACCGGTGGACTGGGTAGCGGTGATCAGCGCGTCGGCGGCCAGGTTGACCTCGGCGGCGGGCTGACCCTCGGCGGTCTTCTCAAAGTCCACGCCCTCGGGCAGTGCCAAGAAGATGGCATCCCCGGCGGCCAGCTCCAGGTGGAGCTTGTTGCCGTCCAGCGCGACGGGGCTGAGGCTTCCGTCGGTTCGGCTGACCTCGGAGAGGCTCGTGATGCGCTCGTCCAGTGTCAGATCCACCTCGGAGGCGCGGCTGAAGTTGTTGTTGACCACCATCAGGTAGTTGCGGCCGGTCTCCTTGTGCTTGAGGAAGGAGACGGTGTAGGTCTGGCTCTTACTTTCGGGCTGGACGAAGAAGTCCTTCGGGATGGCGGGCTGACCGTAGGTGTCCCGCCCGTTGAGGTAGACCTCCAAAGCCTCGCACTTGACCAGGGTGGGGCCGATGGCAAGGATCTCATGGTTGATGGTCTTGATGTCCTCGTAGTGCTGGTTGGGCACGCCCTCCGGGCTGATGATACCGTCCTCGAACGGCTCACTGCGGTTGACGGGGGTGAACCAGGTAAAGAAGGACAGCTGCTTGAAGCCGAAGGCCAGCGCCGAGTACATCTCGTAGCGGATCTCGGAGGCGGTCGGACGGCGGAACGCCACCGACTGCTTGACGGTCTGGATGTAGGTACCTGTGCGGACACCGTTCTCCAGTCCCACGTCATGGACGGCGCGGAGGTTGGTGTAGAAGCCGTTCCGATCCATGGAGCCTGCCTGCAGACCGAAGGGGTAGCGGTCGTAGATCAGGTAATCCACGGGATAACCGCCCGCCGCACACAGGCGGCACCAGTCGTTCATCTGCGCCTGATACTGCTCGGTGGTGGCATAGACCCCGCTGGGCAGGAAGTTGAGGTGCATATAGCCGTCCGGGAAGGCCTTCTTTAAGTTCAGGTAGGCCTCCACATAGCCGTTGGCGTTGAACGGCTCATCCAGAATGTAAAAGCCGCCGAGCGCACTGTAGCTCGTGTACTTGTTCACCCGCTTGGTGACATAGGACTCCGGCTTACCGACCAAATTGGCGCCGAAATCCCCGTCGTTGAGGATGAGGTGCATTCCGTACTTCTCGCACAGCTCCAGCATCTTCTTCTGATTGGTGGGGGTGGCGAGGGTCTCCTCACCGGCTCCCAGCACCCAGTTGATGCCGGCATCCGCCATGAGCTGATACTGCTCGTCGTTGATGTAGGAGGGTGTGGGCGGCCAGAAGACCGAGAGCATGATATTTTCGTCAAAATCCACCGTGGAGGTCTTCTCCTCCGCCGCCGATGCGCGGGGCAGGAAGGCGGTAGCCAGCACGGCGCAGGAGCCGACCAACAGCAGGACGGCAAGCGCGAGCGACAGCATCCGCCGCAAGCGCGGTTTGCGGGATGTGATCATAAGTAATGTCTCCTTTTCAAGTTGATGGGGGTACGGCTACAGGATAGCACAAAAAGGGGAGTTTGTCAAGGGGGGGGAGGACGGGAAGAGGAAAAAGGGAGGCGCGGAGCCTCCCTTGGGTGAGATACTATGCGTTCTCGTAGGGTATGTTGCCGTCGGTGCAGCGGACGGTGAAGGAGCCGGTGTACTTTTTCCAGTTGTTGCCCTTTCCGATAGCCTTCCATTGGGCTGTCGTGCCGGTGAAGGTGATGCTCGTCAGGCCGGTGCAGC
>CAYXBU010000074.1:3279-8322 GCA_964463245.1 uncultured Clostridium sp.
GCCTTCCATTGGGCTGTCGTGCCGGTGAAGGTGATGCTCGTCAGGCCGGTGCAGCAGGAAAACGCATACTCATCGATCACGGTCACGCCATCCGGGATGATGACGTCGGAGAGGGCAGTGCAGTTGGGGAAAGCACCCACGCCGATGTAGGTCACGCAGTCCGGAAGGATGACCTCGGTCATCTGCTTGCAGCCCTCAACCCCCCCAAAGTCAACGCCCTTCGCATCATCCGGAATGCGTACGACCCCGACGATCTCCTTGTCCTTCAAAGAGACATAGTCATTCTCGTCATACTCAAACAGGCTCTGCAATTCGGAAGGGGCGGTATCGGAGACCTGTCCGCCGCAATCATCACAATATCTTCCCAGGGGTATCACTTCCGTTGCTTTTCTTCTGCGTTACAGTATAGCACAATACGGCTGCTTTTTCAAGAGCTATTCAATGGTTTTGGCGTGTCGCGCTCAAAAAGAGCCCCTGCGCCCCGTCCGGGCGGCCTGTGTGCGCTTTTTTCATGAGGAACCGCCATCGGCACAAAAAAGCATTGACAGCCCGGCGCGAACATGATATAATATTGTCGAATGAAGCCGCGCCCCGCCGGGCGACGAAGGAGGTCACATATGACGATCAATCAAGAGCTGTTTGCTTTCATCGCGGCCTGTCCGACCGCATTCCACACCGTGGAGCACACCGCAGACCTGCTGGAGGAGGCGGGCTACACCCGTCTGTCCGAGGCCGACTGCTGGGACCTGCGCCCCGGCGACCGCTGCTTTGTGACGCGGAACGGCTCGTCACTGCTTGCGTTTCGGGTACCGGAGGAGGATTTTTCCTGCTTCATGATGGCGGCGGCGCACACCGATGCCCCCACCTTCAAGCTCAAGGAGAACGCCGCCCTCTGCGACCGCCGCTATGTCCGTCTCTCGACTGAGAAGTACGGCGGGATGCTCTGCGCGACCTGGATGGATCGCCCGCTGGGGATCGCGGGGCGAGCCGTCGTGCGCACGCCGAACGGGCTGGAGACCCGCACCGTGGATCTCGGACACGGGCAGGACGGGAGCTTTGTCCCCTGCGCCGTTATCCCCTCGGTGGCCATCCACATGAACCGAAACGCCAACGAGAACGCCTCCTACAACCCCGCCACCGACATGGTACCGCTGGCGGGCATGGCCTCCGACTACGGCGACCTGCGGGAGCGGATCGCCTCGGCCGCCGATGCCGACACAGACGACCTGCTGACGGCTGACCTGTACCTGTACAACCCCCAGAGGGGGGTGGAGTGGGACGGACTGATCTCCGCCCCGCGGCTGGATGATCTGCAATGCGCCTTCTCCTGTGTCAAGGCCTTTATCGACTCGGGGAACGCGGAGGAGGATCGCGCCATGCCGGTGCTCTGCCTGTTTGACAACGAGGAGGTCGGCTCCCAGACCCGTCAGGGCGCGGCCTCGACCTTCCTCTCGGATATGCTGATGCGGGTGGCGGCCGCCTGCGGACTGTCGCGGCAGGAGTACCTGTCCTGCTTGGCATCCGGCTTCATGCTGTCCTGCGACAACGGCCACGCGGTACACCCCAACCACCCGGAATTCGCCGACAAGAACCTCTCGGCCGAGCCGAACGGCGGCGTGGTCATCAAGTACAATGCCAGCCAGCGGTACACCTCGGATGCCGTGACCGCCGCGCTGTTCCGCCTTATCTGCGAGGAGGCCGACGTGCCGGTGCAGATGTACGCCAACCGCGCCGATATGCCGGGCGGCTCCACGCTGGGCAACATCTCCGGGACACAGGTCTCGGTGCCGACCGTAGACATCGGGCTGGCTCAGCTGGCCATGCACTCGGCCTACGAGACCGCCGGTGCGGCGGACACCGCCTACCTGGTGCGAGCTCTGACCGCCTTCTTCGGCCGCGCCCTGACCATGAGCGGGGACGGGTGCTACGCGCTGATCTGACCCCCCGTCTCCGACAAGCAAGATCGAAACTGTTTTTTGAAAGGAATCATTTCATATGACGTACGTTATTTCGGACATAAACGGCCACCTCGACGAGTTCCGCGAACTGCTTCAGAAGATCAACTTCCGCGAGAAGCGGGACATCATGTACGTTCTGGGGGACATCGTGGACTACGGGTCTCAGCCCATCGAGCTGATACAGGATCTGAGCCTACGGGTCAACGTCTACCCCGTCGCGGGCGACCACGACTTCACCGCCGCACGGATGCTGTCCGCCTACGAGAAGATGCTCAAGACCGGGGAGCGCAGTGCCGACTTCGCCGAGGAGCTGGGCGAGTGGATCCGAGACGGCGGTCGCACCACCATGGAGACCTACCGCGAGCTGGAGGACGACGACCGCGAGGGCATTCTGGACTACCTCACGGATATGCCGCTGTACGAGGAGGTCACGGTGGGGGGGCGGGACTACCTCCTGCTCCATCGCGGCATTTACGATTTCACCCCCAATCTGGAGCTGGAGGATCTGGAGGCAGAGGACTTCTTCTCGGAGTCCCCCGACCCGTCCGACACCTACTTTGAGGACAAGATCACCATCGTGGGGCACACCCCGACCACCGAGGCCGAGAATGTGGAGGCGCGTATCTACCACGGCAACGGGATCATCTTCATCAACTGCGGGCTGGCGCAGGGCGGTCGTCTGGGCTGTCTGCGGCTGGAGGACGGAGCCGAGTTCTATGTCTGAGCAAAAGAAGGGGTCGAGCAAGAGCCGAAACAGAAGACCATCTGCACAGGGGCGGGGCGACCGAACGCGGGTTCCCGCCCCCGCTGACAGCTTCTGCATCAGCATCACCGACCTGAGCAATCTGGGCTACGGGGTGGGGCGAGTGCCCACCGAGGACGGGACTCCGGGGAAGGTCATCTTTGTTCGCGGCGCGGTCACGGGGGACACTGTCCGTGCGGCTGTCATCAAGGAGACCTCCGGGTACTTAGTCGGGCGGCTGATCGAGGTGATTGAGCCGTCCCCCCTGCGGGAGGCCGAGCCGTTCTGCTCGGCGCCCGAGGCCTGCGGGGGGTGTGTGTTCCGCCACCTGACCTACGAGGCCGAGCTGGACTCCAAGCACCGCCGTGTGCAGAATGCCTTTCGGCAGGCGGGTCTGGCGGATGTCACGATCCTGCCGCCGCTGTCCACGGGCAGGACGGCGGGCTACCGCAACAAGGGGATGTACCCCGTGCGGAACGGCAAGAGCGGCATGGAGGCGGGCTTTTTTGCCGCCAAGTCCCACAAGCTGATCCCCTGCACCGCCTGCTCGCTCCAGCCCCGCACCTTTGCGGCGGTGGTGGAGACGGTCTGCCGCTTCTGCGACCGCGAGCATATTCCCGCCTACGACGAGGTCAGCGGGACGGGCATCCTGCGGCACATCTACTTGCGCTGTACGGCTGCGGGGGAGATCATGGTCTGCCTTGTCATCAACGCAGGACAGCTGCCGGGGGGCACAGCGGCCCACCGCCGCCTGGTGGACTGCCTGCTGGATGCACACCCTCGGGTGGTCAGCATCCTGCTCAATCATAACAGCAAGAACACCAACGTCGTGCTGGGGGACGACTACACCCGCCTGTGGGGGGCGGACTATATTGAGGATGAGCTGTGCGGTTTGCGCTTCCGCCTGTCGGCAGGCTCCTTCTATCAGGTCAACCGCGAGGGCGCGGAGCTGTTGTACGGTGTAGCCGCCGAGATGGCCGACCTCGTCGGCGGAGAGCACCTGTGGGATCTGTACTGCGGCGCGGGTACCATCGGGCTGTCCTTCCTGTCCCCTGTACGCAAGGTTCACCCGTCGGATGTGACCGGCGTGGAGATCGTAGACGAGGCGGTGGCTTGTGCACAGCAGAACGCCGCCCTCAACGCTGAGGCGGGGCGCATTCCGAGAGGGGCGGCGCACTTCTTCTGCGCCGACGCGGGGGATGCGGCCGGGCTCTTCGCCGCCGCCGACCGCGGGGATGCCCCCATCCCCGACATCGTGGTCATCGACCCGCCCCGCAAGGGAACCACGCCCGAGCTGATCCGCGAGCTGGCACGGCGGGACATCCCGCGGGTGGTGTACGTTTCCTGCGACCCCGAGACCCTGGCGCGGGACTGCGCGGTCTTTCGGGAGTGCGGGTATCGGATCGGAGTGGTGCGGCCGGTGGATATGTTTCCGAGGACGGGGCACGTTGAAAGTGTTGTGTGTCTTACACAACAGATTCAGCAATGAATTGCCGTTGGCATGGATTGACCTGCGGACGCATAAGACAAGCGCCGGGTGTCAGATCGCGAAAGAAGCGAATGACTCACCGCAATGAGTCGGATTGGAGCTAATGGAATGAGCATTACATACAGACAAATGCAAAAAGAGGATATTGCAAAGGTTACGCCTCTTTTCATCGAATATTGGAACGGCACGGGCGACGAATGGACTCCCGAGCTTGTATTTCGCAGAGTTTGGCAGGTGCTCGGCTCTCCCGATTCCTACTGTATGATCGCCGAGGATGGTAAAACCCCCCTTGGATTTGCAATGGGCAGATTTGAAACCTTTTGCGATCTTACGGCCTATGATCTCGTGGAGATCGTAGTTGCATCCGAATACCAAAAAAACGGTATTGGCACGATGATGATGACAGAACTCGAGAAACGAGTGAAGGAAATGGGGGCATCCATGATCCAGCTTATTTCCGTCCATGATGAAATGCATGAGCATTTTTACGGAAAACTCGGATACAGTGATAGCACCAATTTGAGGTCGAAGGCCAAATTTCTATAAAATGCATCTTGGAGGAGAAACAAGTGAAGCTATGTCTTCCGCGCGGACGAACTGTCGCTCACGCATATCCAAGAGGGAAACATTCTCATGACCGAGCTTCAAGCGGGAGAACTGGTCTTCCGTTTGGGACGTCGGGCGAAGGGCTTCATAGAGTGGGATATCGGGGACAAGATCGGGACTACGGGCGACGGCTCGCATGACGAGCCCCCGCCCCTGTAACTCCCTAAGACCATCCACGCACCTCAAAAACCAACATCAACATACAGGAGGCCATCCATGGAAAAGAAGCCTTCTTCCTCGCCCCCGGA
>CAYXBU010000075.1:0-6949 GCA_964463245.1 uncultured Clostridium sp.
CATATAAATAAACGCGGGCTCCCCCCTTCTCCATGGGAGAAGGGGGGAAGGGGGGATGAGGGAAGAAGTCTTATACGAACGAGTAGATCCGGGCGCGTCATCAGACGCGCCCGGCAAGAAACACCCATTTTCTCAATTCATGCTCTTATACAGATTCATATACTTCCCGGCCGAGGCATCCCACGAGAAATCACTCTTCATGGCGCGGCGGCGCAGGGCGGCAAACTTCTCCGGCTGATCGTACAGGGTCAGCGCGGCATTGACCCGCTCCTCCAGCTCCGAGGCGGCGTAGTTGGCAAAGGTGAAACCGTTGCCGTGCATACCGCGATCATCCTCATAGTAGGGATGGATGGAGTCGTAAAGACCACCGGTCTCCCGCACCACCGGGATGGCACCGTAGCGGCAAGCGATCATCTGCGACAGACCGCACGGCTCACTGCGGGAGGGCATCAGGAAAATATCGGCGGCGGCATATATCTTCTTGGACAGCGCGCGGTCATACTGGATGAAGGCGCGCACGCGATCCTGCCGCTCGTTCTCCAGCTGATGGAAGAAGGCCTCATACTCGCCGTCCCCCGTACCCAGCACCACGAACTGCGCCCGCGGGTGGGTGTCCAGAATGTGTCGCAGGACTCCCGAGATCAGGTCGATGCCCTTGTGGGCGACCAGACGGGACACCACCGCGATCAGCGGCGCGTCGGCATCCTCGGGCAGGGCATAGGTACGCTGGAAAGCCAGCTTGCAGGCCGTCTTGCCGGAGGGATCCTCGGAGGAGTAGTGGTGCGGGATATCCTTGTCGGTCGCGGGGTCATAGTAGACCGTGTCGATGCCGTTGAGGATACCGCTGACCTTCTCTACACAGCGGTTCAGGATAAAGTTGAGGCGGTGGGAGTAGGTCGGGGTCATGATCTCCTGCGCGTAGGTCGGGCTGACGGTGGTCACGCGATGGGCACTCTGAATGGCGGCCTTGACCAGGTTGATGCATCCGTCATACGCCAGGAGCGGCGCGTGCTCGGCGGGAATGTCAAAGACATCCTGCAGGATATCGAAGTCATACTGACCCTGATACTCGATATTGTGGATGGTAAAGACCGAGCGGATATACTCATAGCCGGGGCGGTGGCAGTAGTCGGTGGCGAGGTAGATCACCGAGAGAGCCGACTGCCAGTCATTGGCGTGCAGGATGTCCGGGTAGAAGCCGATGTGCGGCATCATCTCCAGAACAGCCTTGCAGAAGTAGGCGAACCGCTCGCCGTCATCAAAGTGACCGTACAGCTCGCCGCGCTTGAAGTAGTACTCGTTATCCACGAAGTAGAAGGTCACGCCGTCCCGCACCAGCGAGAGAATGCCGCAGTACTGCTGTCTCCATGCCAGCCGCACCGTAAAGACCGCCTCGGTCTTCATGGATGCATGGACATCCTCCGGCACCGACTCATACAGGGGAACGATCAGCCGAATGTCGGCGGCCTCGCCGTACTTCCGCTTGAGGGCGGCGGGCAGGGAGCCCATCACATCCCCCAGACCGCCGGTGGCGGCGAAGGGCATGACCTCCGCGCCGACGAACAATATCTTCTTGGGGGTGACCGGTTGGGTCGGCTCCGTGTCGGGCGCGGCGTTCGGCTCGACCATCGGCGGGACAGTCTCGACCACCGGTGCGGCCTCCGGCTCCTTCTTCTTGCGAGGAGCGCGGGGCTTCTTAGGGGCAGGGGTCTCCTCGGTCGCGGCCTTAGCCGCCGGCTTGCGACCCGGCTTCTTCTTAGGGGCAGGCTCGGCTCCATCGGCCGTTGCGGGGGCTGCCTTCGCGGCCGGCTTTCTTCCGGGCTTCTTCTTGGCGGGAGCGACCTCCTCGGTCACTGCCTCGGCGGCAGTGGTCAGTTCCTTTTTATTCTCTTCCATACTTTGATGGCTCCTTTCTGTTGCCACAGACTCGCGGCGATCCGATCCCCCGTTTCGGGGGCAGGGATCAAAGCTTGCCGCCCTTGCCGATGAAGTAGGGCAGGGTCTCACAGCCCGCCAGACGGCGGCCGTCACGAATGGTCGCGTCCTTGTCGGTGATGACGCAATCCAGCTCCACGTCCGCGCCGACGTAGGTATTCTGCATGAGGATGCTGTTACGCACCACCGCACCGCGCCCGATCCGCACCCCGCGGAACAGGACACAGTTCTCCACCGTACCCTCGATGACACAGCCGTCCGCGATCAGGGAGCCGGTCACCTCCGAGCCGCTGCAGTAGCGGGTGGGCGGGGAGTTGCGGACCTTGGTCAGCACGGGGCGATTCCGCAGACCGAACAGACCATCCCGCGCCTCCTGGGTCAAGAGAGCCATGGAGCAGGCGTAGTAGTTGGCAAGCGAGCTGATGTAAGCATACCAGCCCTCATACTCGTAGACGCGGTAGTTGACCCGGGCGGCGTTCTCGTTCCGCACCAGCACATCATGGAAGAAGGAGGTATAGCCCCGCGCCGAGGCATCCGCCAGCATCTGCAACAGGTATTGCCGCTTGATGACCATGATGTTGGTATAGAGGCTCACCACCCCCTCGGTGGGGGTCTTCATGGCGAACTCGGTCACGCGACCCTGCTCGTCCGCCGTGATGCAGGCTACCTTCTCGGCTAAGTGCATCCGGGAGGCATCCACCCGCTTGGTCACGAAGGTGATGTCGGCACCCGAGGTGGCGTGTGCATCGATGACGCGGGACAGGTCGATGTTGCAGATGATGTCGCAGTCCGACAGCACGAGGCAGTCCTCGGTGCAGTGGGAGATGTAATCAATGGCACTCTGCATGGACTCCAGGCGGGAGGTGGGCAGGTGTCCCGCACCCGAGGCGGTCAGGTTGGGCGGGATCAGCTTCAGACCGCCCGAGCGACGGGAGAGATCCCAGTCCTTGCCGGTGCCCAGATGATCCAAGAGGGACTGGTAGTTGTAGTGGGTCACGAGTCCGACCTTTGTGATGCCGGAGTTGACCATATTGGACAGAGCAAAGTCGATAAGACGGTAGCGGCCGCCGAAGGGCACGCTGGCCATGTTGCGGACCCGTGTCAGCTCGGGCAGGCTCTCATCGTGAATATTGGCAAAGATCAATCCAGCGGCTGTCATACGGCAGACCCCCCTTCCTCAGAATCCGAAAGCATGGCACCCGGCTCCACGGTCGCGCCGGACGGGACATTCACGTCCTCGCCGATGACCGCAATGGCGGCACCGGATGCGCGATCCGCACCCACGGTCGCCCCCGCGCCCACCGTCACGCCGGTGTCCAGCATGGCGTACTTGACGGTCGCGCCCGCCTGAATGACGGCATCCCCCATCAGGACGGAATCCTCGACGTAGGCACCGTGCAGGATCTTCACGCCGGGCCCCACCACCGAGTTCTTGACCGTGCCGTATATCTCACAGCCCTCGGTGATGTAGCTGTTCTCCACCCGCGCCCGTGCGCCCACGAACTGCGGGGCATCGGCACTGTGCCGCGCGAAGATGCGCCAGCTGTCGTCCGAGAGATCCAGCACGGGCTTCTCGCCCAGCAGATCCATGTTGGCCTCCCACAGGGAGGAGATGGTGCCGACATCCTTCCAGTAGCCGCTGAAGGGGTAGGCAAACATCTTCTCGCCCGCCGCCAGCATGGCGGGGATGATATTCTTGCCGAAGTCGTTGGAGGAGGACGGGTCAGCCTCGTCGGCCGTCAGGTAGGCCTCCAGCTTCTTGCGGTTGAAGATGTAGATGCCCATGGAGGCCTTGGTGCTGTCGGGGTTCTTGGGCTTCTCCGAGAACTTATAGATGGAGCCGTCCTCGTTGGCACTCATGATGCCGAAGCGGCTGGCCTCCTCGATGGGCACATCGATGACGGCGATGGTGCAGTCCGCGCCCTTTTCCTTGTGGTAGCGGAGCATCCGATCATAGTCCATCTTGTAGATGTGGTCGCCCGAGAGGATGAGGACATAGTCGGCATCGTAGCGGTCGATGAAGGTCATATTCTGGTAGATGGCGTTGGCGGTACCCTTGTACCAGTCGGCGTGATCCTGTCCCTGGTAGGGCGGCAGGATCATCACCCCGCCAAAGGCGCGGTCGAGATCCCAGGGCAGACCGTTGCCGATGTACTCATTGAGCACCAGCGGCTGATACTGGGTCAGCACGCCTACCGTGTCGATGCCGGAATTGACGCAGTTGGACAGGGTAAAGTCAATGATGCGGTACTTGCCGCCGAACCGAACGGCCGGCTTGGCGGTCTTTTTGGTGAGGGCGTAGAGACGGGAGCCTTGCCCACCGGCAAGCAGCATCGCCACGCACTCCTTCTTGCGAAAAATCATGACGTAACCTCCTTCAAAGCGGGCACCCCGCTTGTATTGACTGATTCGGCTTCGGACGGCCGCCGCTTGGGCGGTCGGGAACGCTCGGGCAGCTTGCGGCTGACCCGAACCGGGGAGAGGATGACACAGCCCATCGGGGGCAGGTCAAGGGTCAGGGCAGAGGACAGGGACTCCCCTGCGGGGTCGCGGGGGGCGGAGAGCGGCTCGGGATTGGTCATCCCACCGCCGCCGTAGGCCACCTCGTCGGAGTTGAAGACCTCCCGCCACTGTCCCGCATAGGGGACGGGGATACTGTGTCCGGAGCGGGGCACCGGGGTGAAGTTGAGCGCGACCACCAGCTCCTTGCCCTCGCGGGAGATGCGGCGGAAGACGTAGATGCTCTCGGGGGCATCCGACACATCCAGCCAGCCGAAGGAGGCCGACGGATCCTCCGACGGCTCGTCCCACAGGGCGGGATGCTCCAAATAGAAGTTGTGCAGGCAGGAGAAGTAGTGCTGCAGCTGTGCGTGGGCGGGATAGTCCAAGAGGAACCACTCCACCGCCTTCTTCTCGTCCCACTCGCAGAACTGCCCGATCTCACAGCCCATGAACCAGAGCTTTGCCCCGGGATGTGTCATCATCAGCGCGGCAAAAGCGCGGGCTCCGGCAAATTTCTGCGCGTAGTCCCCCGGCATCTTGTCCAGGAAGGACTTCTTTCCGTGCACCACCTCGTCGTGGGAGATGGGCAGGATGAAGTGCTCCGAGAAGGCGTAATCAAAGGTATGCGCCAGCATCCCGTGCAGGTGCTTGCGGAAGAGGGGGTCGGTCTCGGCATAGCGGAGGGTGTCGTTCATCCAGCCCATGTTCCATTTATAGGAAAAGCCCAGCCCGTTCTCGTAGAAATCCGTGATGTGCGGCCATGCGGTGGACTCCTCGGCGATGGTCATGACGTCGGGGTGATCCTCATGCAGGGCGCGGTTGAGCTGCTGGAAGAAGGAGATAGCCTCCAGATTCCCGTTGCCGCCGTAGCGGTTGGGCGACCACTCCCCGGGGTGGCGGTCATAGTCCAGATACAGCATGGAGGCCACGGCATCCACCCGCAGGCCGTCGGCGTGGAACTCCTCTACCCAGTAGTAGGCGTTGGAGATCAGGAAGGAGATCACCTCCGGGCGACCCACATCAAAACAGCAGGTGCCCCAGCCGCGGTTCTCCTGACGGGAGGACTCGGCATACTCATAGGTCGGTTCGCCGTCAAAGCGGTACAGCCCGTGGGCATCCTTGGGGAAGTGGGCGGGCACCCAGTCTAAGATGACCCCGATCCCCGCCCCGTGCAGGATATCTACAAAGGCGCGGAAGTCATCGGGGGAGCCGTAGCGGGCGGTGGGGGCGTAGAAGCCGCAGATCTGGTAGCCCCAGGAGCCGTCAAAGGGATGCTCCATAACCGGCATCAGCTCCACATGGGTATATCCCATCTGCTTGATATACGGGGCTAACTCCTCGGCGATCTCGCGGTAGGAGAGGAGGGTGCCGTCCTCCCGGTGCATCCAGGAGCCGAGGTGCATCTCGTAGATGTTCATGGGGTACTTGCGCCCGGACTTGGCGCGGCGGTCGCGCAGGGAGAGCCAGCCGCGGTCATTCCAGCCGTAGGGCTGGGGTCGCACAAAGACCGTTGCCGTGCCGGGAGGGGGCTCCATCTGCTGTCCGTAGGGGTCGGCCTTCATGTAGACCTGCCCGTCCCGCCCGAGAATGCGGTACTTGTAGAGGCTGCCGTCGGGTACGCGGTCGGCGGGGAGGGTCAAGAAGTGCAGACCGCCGTCCCCCTCGCGGGTCATGGGGATGCCCTGCTCCCAGTCACAGAAGGAGCCGACCAGCGACACCGCCACCGCATGGGGGGCGAAGACGCGGAATACGACCTCGCCGTTCTCCTCATGTGCGCCGAGGTAGCTCCAGGCGCGGTGCGCCGTGCCCTCGTGAAAGAGGTACTCGTCCAACTCGCGACGATAGGGCGGGAACGGTTCAGCACTCGCCCGCCGCTTGCGGCGTGGCCGAGGGGTATTTTCGGGGTGTTTTGTCATCATACGACACAATTCCTTTCGGGGAACCTGTTCTTTAATTGTATTATATCACAAATATCCGCGCCTGTCAATGACTATATGTGTGAAATTTTCTGTTTGGAGAGCTTTAGGACGACATTCCATCCCGCTTCCCCGTTCGTAAACTTTTTGTAACCCCCTTGCCAATCCAAGAAAAGCGTGTTATAATAGGTACAGAGAAAACATCCGAAAGGCAGGTGACCGCCATGCATATGCAGGAATCCGGCGAGATGTATCTGGAAGCGATCCTGATCCTCTCCCGCCAAAAGGGGCAAGTGCGCTCCATCGACATCGCCGAATATATGTCCTTCAGCAAGCCGTCGGTCAGCCGCGCGGTGGGGCTGTTGCGGAGTGGCGGGTACATCGCGGTGGAGTCGGACGGCTACATCACCCTGACAGAGGCGGGGCAAGAGGTCGCCGAGAAGATATACGAGCGGCACACCATCCTGACTGAGTGCCTGACCCGACTGGGCGTGTCCCCCGAAACGGCGGCCGAGGATGCCTGCCGCATGGAGCACACCATCAGCGATGAGTCCTTCGAGGCCATCAAGCGGCATATGCACGGGCATTCCTGACGG
>CAYXBU010000075.1:7049-8193 GCA_964463245.1 uncultured Clostridium sp.
GAGCGACGAGCCTTGAACCATCAGAAAAGCAGAGGGAGCTTCCGAGGAGGCTCCCTCTGCTTTTGCCGCGCCCCCTTTCCGCAAGACCTTTGCGGCATAACCGAGGATCCGCGGCGCATACTATATTCCGAAAGACCCCGCTTGCGGGGGGATCGGAGGTGTGCATGGATCACCGCGAACACACAGGCAGGGACTGCATCCGCTGGGAGCGAGCCGCCGCTATCGCCATATGTGCAGGTGCGGCGGCACTGGCGGTGCGGCTGTTCTTCCGCTACCTGGTGGGTGCCCTGCTGCCGTTCTTGCTTGCCTACCTCCTGTCCTGCCTTCTTCGCCCCCTCGTGGACAGGATGACCGCCCGCAGTCGGCGCGGGCGGCGGCCGCTGAGTGCCCTGCTGGTGCTCTTGGTCACAGGCGGGGCGGCCTTCGTGACCGTGGCAGGAGTACGGCGAGCCTTGACCGAGCTGGAAGAACTTCTCCCGCGGCTGGGCGAGACGATGGAGCAGGAGAACGGCGGTTTTTCCACTGCCTTGGACTATATATGGTCTCTTTCCGAGCATCTGCCCTTCCTGCGTCGCTTTGAGCAGACCCCGGGCTTTTCCCGCTTCTGCCTGTGGCTGGATGAGGCCGTCCGCAACATGGTCGGGCGGCTGTTCGAGCAGCTGAGCGGCTTTCTGTCCGCCGGCGCGGTCGCGCTGGTCAGCGGTCTCCCGACCCTGCTTCTGTTCCTGACGGTGTTCCTCATGTCCTGCTACTATTTCACCGCTGAGCCGGGCGTCCTCGCCGAGCAGCTGACCTCCCGCCTGCCGCCCCCTTGGCAGACACGACTGACCCGCTTCCGCCGGGGCGCAGGTCGCTCCCTGCGGCGGTATTTTCGTGCCTGTCTGCTCATGGCTCTCGTCACGTTCTCCGAGATGCTGGTCGGGCTGTCCGTCCTGCGGATGCCCTACCCCTTCCTGCTGGCTCTGCTGATCGCCGCCGTGGACTTCCTCCCTGTCCTGGGCACCGGTACCGTCCTGATCCCCTGGGGAGTCGTCGAGCTTCTGCTGGGACATACCTTCTCCGGGCTGGGACTCCTGCTGCTCTACGCCGTCTCCGCCGTCCTGCGCGAGCTGATCGAACCCCACCTCGTGGGCAGATCCCTCGG
>CAYXBU010000076.1:0-7791 GCA_964463245.1 uncultured Clostridium sp.
TATGCAAGCAAGTGAGTGAAAAAGGCGTAAGCCGTGAATTGTGCGGTGTTGCCCATGTACTTCTGCGCAGCACTCAGCCGTAACGACTCAATGAAAGCCGCGACCCGCCGCTGCTTCGATATTGAGTCCCTCTGTCCCCTTTTTTACACGCCAGATGCGGTTAATGTCCTTTGCACCATCCTTGTCAAACAGCACTTGAATATCTGCCTGTATCCCATCCAGCGCAAGCTTGTGCGTGTATGTACGTAAAGTGTCCAATATCTCCCCCTGCTGTTGGAGAACCTCATCATTCAGCAAAACACGCACACTCGTCTCATCGATCATATACTCAGCGATCCCGCGAAAGACAGCACGGCGTTCTGCCTCGGTCTGCACCGTATTCAGCTTTTGCCATAAGGCATTCGCCGCCTGTCAAAACACGCGGTCGGTCGTCCTCATGATGACCCTCTCCGCGCCCTCCTGTTGATACCCTTCGGCAAAGCAATAGTTCAGCGTGCTTTGAATGTGATTCAGCATTTTTCTCGCATCCCGACGAGAGAATGATTTTTGCTGTGTCAAGTCCGCATACTTCTGCCAGACCGACTCTTTTCCTCGCTTAGCGGTTCGAGGTTCCCGGGGAGCCGTCCCCGCCTTGACATCCTCGTGTGCCGCACGCAGGGTATTCTCAGCATCTTTCTTTAGCTCGGCCTCTCTTTGCATACGAACATATTCGGCAACATTCTCCGGCACTCTTTCCCCCCGCTCACGTTGCTCACGCTCCTCCATGCGCCTGGCCGCATCTTCAAAAGCCCGGCTGTCGGTATTCTTAGCCCGTTTCCGCGCCGTCCTGACCGTATCGTCCGAAAAAATTTCCGAAAAACCTTTCGCGTGGATGTTGACTTTGTCATCGTAATGTGATATACTACCAACGAAGCCACCATTCATGGACGCCGGACGCTGGACGTTATGCAAGCCAGCGTTAATGAGCAGTTTGGTGGCTTCTTTTTCGTTGACATACACATACTCGCTACTTTGCAGGAATCTTGCAAATTTTTCCGTCTTGGTATAACTGCTCACGACACGCTCGATACTGCCGAGACTGATACGATCATCTACTGAATTGACATCCAGTATGACCATGACCGGCAGTCCGTTCCCGGCTTTCACATCCCCGATGAATATGAGCCGAGAGTTGTTATCGCCCCGGTACTTGCTCTTGAGAACAAAGACCGGATCGTCCAGTATCTGCGGTATCTGCTTGATCTCCTTCAGCGTGATCTCCGGATGGTCGTGCAGGATCCTGTCCACCTTCTCGCCGTACAGGCGCACCGTGCTCTCCTGCGCACCCAGCCCTTGGACGATGTCCCCGGCAACACCCACCGCAAAGACCTCGTCCTGCGGTCGTCCCTCGCGCTCCCACTGGTCGATGTTCTGCCGGAAGGTCTCCTTCAGCTCGGCATTGTAGCGTGAGAAACGGTCATCAGTCGTTTCGACCGCCCGCTTCCGCGCCGTGCGCACATTATTTCCATCCGAGGGGTTGACATTCGCTCGTTCTTGTGCTATACTATCCGCAGGAGATTTCTCGTTAATAGTTGCCAGCCACTCATACAGCTGGGGATTAACTTGCGAGATGTCTCCTTTTTTGTACTCCACGGTCGCCCCGTGATCGCGGAGGTTGTTTCGCACATAGCTGTCTTTCGCAGAAAAAGCGGAAACGGTCAAGTTATACATACTATTATGATCATCAATATCTTTGACCGTATTCAGCTCGATCGACACCAGCCCATTGTTGCCTTTCGCTGTCCGCATTTCCGTGATCACATTCAAGCGTCCGTTGTCCATCCTCACGATGGCATCCGGGTCGGAGATCAGCTCCGGGAGCCGCTTAGCGATCTCTCCGAGGTCGTGGTAGTGCCCCTCCAGCGCACCGCTCTTGCGGGATGCCAGATACAGCGCATCAAAGCGCATGATGATCTTCAAGTCCTCGGCACCCTGCACATGATCCAAGATGATGCTCGGCGTATGCTCGGTGACCGAAATGAAATTGCCCTCCTGCTTGTTACGCAAGGTCTCCTCGTCCGTCATGTGTATGACCTTGTCCACGACCGACTCGAAGGAACCCGACAGGGTGCGGGAATACCGCACCTGTATCGCCTCGTCCTCCGTGCTCGGTGCCTCCTCGGCCTCCTCATCCTCCGTCCTGTCCCCGCCCAATATCTTCCCATCCGCGCTGACCTGCACGCCCGCCTCGCTCATAGCCTCCAGGAACAGCTCCTCGGCTCTCTTAGCCCGCTCGCTCAACTCAGCCTCGACCGTCTCGGAAGTCTGCTTCCGGGACAGTTTTTCTTTCATGGTGCGAAGCCTGTCCAGGATGCGTTCGGCCGCTGTCGGGTCAGCCTTGACCAACCGCTCGTAAAAGTGCTTGGTGGACAGCTCGTTCCGCCCCAGATGCGCGATCACCTCGTCAAACAGCAGCTCCCGCTGTTGCAGCTCCACCTCGCTCATCTTCTCGACCTTCTTGTTCAACAGACGGTCGATGGTCTTCTTGATCTCGGACTGGTTCTTTCCAAAGTCCCGGAAGTACCCGTCTCGGAGCAGCTCCTCGATCACCGAGTCCTTCCCGTCCCACAGAAGCTCCTTCAACTCCAGATAGCGGGAGGTGTAGGTCGTCTTCCCATCGGCATCCGTGATCGCCGTCAGCCCCGGCGTGTCGTTCGCCATGTGTAGCGACTCCTCGATCAGCACCCCGAACCACGAGGCCTGCAGCTCCTGCGCCGCCACGGCGGGATCCGCCAGTGCCTCCCGCGACAGAAGGATGGTGCGCTGCCCCCGTACATAGGCACCCTCGGCGGCGTGACCGCCGTCCGCATCCGGCTCCACGATAGCGAAGGACAGCTTGTCCCCCGCGAAGGGCGACTCCTCCCCGATCAGGGATTCCAGTCGGCTCTCTGCCTTCAAAAAGGCGCGGTAGCCCTCCTGCTCGGCCGCCGTCAGCGACTGCACGGGAGTCATCCCCGCCGCGCGCAGAGCCTCCTCCACGTTCCCCCGCCGCCCGGCGTAATACTGAGCGTGCAGAGCCGCACCGTCCGCATCCACAGCCTCCGCCCCCGCGCCGGTCGCGGAGGCATTCTTGTAATACCCGATCTCCTCGCCGAAGGCGCGGCTCATCCGCCCGTCCGCGTCAAACGCCTTGCCAAGCGAGAACTCGCCAATGATCTTAGCACGGCGGCTCTCCTTCAAGCCCCCGCTCGTCAGGATGTCCTGGATGTCCGCATAGCGGGATACCGCCTCGCTGTGTATCCTCGCGGACAGCTCGTCGGTCAGCGTGCCGTGGGCGCGGGCATTCCGCTCCTTGCGTGCCAGCCCGTCAATGTCCTCCAGCAGGGACTCCACGTCTGCCTCCTTGCCGACGTACCCGTGCCCCGCACGACTCAACCCGTACCCGACCGTGCCGGAGTAGACGGTCGCCGTGGCTCCGCCGACTACGAAGGACTTGCCCATGTCCTGCCAATACTCCTGCGTGCCGTATGCGCCCAAGGCATCCTTGCCCTGATAGATGGTCTTGGCCAGCGGGTTGAGCAGGTCGGACACGACCTCCTCCGCGCCCTCCTCCACGAAGTTGGCGGCTAAACGAGCCGCCCCCTTCTTGGCGACCGACGGGACCACATCGTCCAGGAACCCCGTCCCGGATACCACCTTGTTCACCCCGCCGAACATCTTCTCGCTGGCGGCCTCGATGACACCCGTGGCCGTGCCGTAGGCCATGCCCTCGCCGTAGCTTGCCCCCTCGGCAAAGGACTCCTGCGCCGCCTGTCCGGCCGCTCCCGCGCCCAGTGTAGCCAGGGAAGCGAACTCCGAGACCGCCGCCGGAGCACCCGCTCCGCCTGTCGCGATCGTGACCGCCACCGCCGGGAGCATCCCGCCGATACCCTGCTCGATCTCGCGTGCATATTGTCCCCATCGGCCATCGGCCTGATAGCTGTCGTTCGACACATCCAAGCCGGTCACCGTCTCGACCCCCTCCTGCACCGCTCCCGCGATGCTGGAGGTCACGTCAAATTCCATGATGTCCTTGATGGCATCGTCCCAGGTGCCGTCCCTGCCCACGATGGCAGAGCCGATCTGCTCCCCGATGACAAACGGCATGGACACCAGCCCCAGCGCAAAGTCCACGACACCCTCGACTCCATGCCCCACGCCTTCCAACAGCTGCCCGACCACATCCAGCCCGGTCGCCGCGACTCGCCCGCCGACCGATTCCCGTGACCTGACCGCCTGTACCTGCCCCACCTGCGCAGAGGGGGACACAGTCCCCTGTGCCCCCGTCCCGGCTCCGCGCTCCCGCGCCAGCTGCCGATATACCTCCAGCGCGTTGGTGCCGTCCGATAGCCCGGCTGATAGCCCGGCTGATAGCCCGGCTGATAGCCTGGCATTCTCACTTGCGCGGCGCAGGTAGGCCGCCGTCACATCCCCGCTGCCGTAGACCTTGTTTGGATCATATCCCGCCATATCTCACCCTCACCTCCTCCCTGCGGTGCTTACCGCAGGGTGCTCTTTTTTTGTTTCGCTTGACTGCTCTGTATCTTCTTGTAGAGCCTATCGTAATCGCTGTCGCTCCAGAACCGCCCTTCTATCTCAAAGACCGTCCCGGCGCGCACCCCCCCTTCGCCGCGTGTCATCATGTACATATGACCATTCAAGATGAACGGCTGATCCTCCCCGGCCATCTCTGCCGCCCGCAGAACGACCGCATCGGTGGTAGTATTCTTGACCTGAACACCGTACGTCTTGCCGTCCAGTGTGATACTGAAGTTCTTCCCGGCGGTGTCAGCAGCGGGAACAGTCGCGCTCGCCATCCCGCCGCTGTAGGTCTGCAGCTTCTCGGCCTCTGCCATCTGCTTGAGGTAGGTCTCGTACTGCGCCGAGCTGATCGCCGTCTGCTTGTCGTGGACAGCCTGCTCGGTGTCGTTCCGCACATAGGACTCATACCCCGAGAGCAGGACATCCAGCTGTGCCGCATCCGCCGCGCTGAGATTCTCCTTGAATACATCCGCGAACGCCCGCAACTGAGCTAAATCCCCCGAGCCGATCTTCCCGCTGTCGTCTGCCATGCTCTCGAACCATGACCCCAGCGCAGTCGCCGCATCCGTATAACTTCCGGCGGAGGTCTGCTTGTCGTTCTCGTTCGTCTGCCATGCCCGGTTCGCCTCGGCCTGTTCGGCTTGCCACTCACGGTCAGCCGCCGCCTCCTGCGACTGCCATTTGCGATCCGCTTCCTCCTTGGCCATGGCCGCCGCCGTCTGTCGGTAGGAGGACAGCACGTCCGCCTGCTTCTCCGCATAGTCCGCGTCCACCTCGGCATACCGGTTCTGAAGCTGATTGTAGGCGGCAATGTCTGCCGTGTCGGCAAGACCGCTCCCCTCGGTTCCCCCTGCCCGCCGCAGGTAGGGCAGGTATCGGGTCAAGCGGTCGGAGAGCACCGAGGCCTCCCGTCGCTCCTCCGTCCGCTGAAGGTCTAATTTGTCCAGCTGACTGCTCGCCAGCTCGCGGTAAGACTGCAAGATCTTGTCGTAGTCCGAGCCGCTCCCCGCTGTGCCCCCGGCGGCTTGCACCGGCGCGGTTGCTTGTGCCTGTGGCTGTACCTGTGCCTGTGCCTGTGCCTGTGCCTGTGCCTGTGCCTGTGGCTGTGGCTGTGGCTGTGGCTGTGGCTGTGTCACCGTTACCCCCTGTGCATCCTTCCGGGAGCTGCTCCGCGCCTCGTCCTCAATTTCCTTGATCTTCTTCTCGTTCCGGCTCATCTTCGTGTACCCGTTTCCTCTCTTTGAATTGCACCAGATACGCCGACTTGCTGGTCATGCGTGCCCGATACTCGTTTTTCATATACCCGGTCGCACCATACATGGTCATCACGCCCGAGGCAAGCAGCATCCCGATCTGCAGGAACCGCCACAGTAGCATGGCGGGTGAGAAGGTCTCGATCAGCTCCACGCCCCAATAGCCGAATATAATGGCGATCGCCGCCTTGGACAGCATCCCGGAGCGCATCTCCTGCCCGTAGAACACCCGCTTGGAGCGTCCCATGTAGAAGGGGTCTCCTCGCCGATGCCCCTCCGAGATCAATTCCCCCGCCGACAGCGGCGTGATACGCAGGGTCGCCGCCCGCAGACAGGCCGCCGCTCGGCGGGACTCCATGCGGTTGAAGCGGATCGCCCCCAGCCACCCCCGCCGAAAGGGTCGCCAGGAGACCCGGCGGGGCTGATATGGCAAGGGGCTCCCCTGCTCGTCAAAGGCATCCTCCAGCCGCAGGGACTCCTCCGCTAAGATGCGTACCCGTTCCCGCCGCAATGCCCGGGCGGTCTCCCGCTCGCAGAAATCGCTCAACTCGTCAATGAAGGGTGCCGCCTCCTCGGCCAGCTTTTCGTGCCGTGCCACCGATGCCATGACCTCCGGGTCCCGATCCCCCAGCAGAATGCCCTGATTTCGGAAAAGATTGTTGATGGCGGTTCCCAGCAGGAAGGACATGGCCGCCCCCGTGATGATCACCGGCAGGGAACGCCCCGTGTCCACCAGCTTAAGAGCCGCCGAGGCCAGATACAACACGCAGATGACCGCTACAGCCGCCTCGTTGGCATACAGCCTCAGCCACCCGCGCAGGTTGCCGCCCTTGTCGTCGTTCATGTTCTCATTCATGTGCTTGTTCCTCCTCGTATGCGTGGCGGCGCAGGGCGGCGGTCACACCTGCCTCTACATCCTCTGCGCGTTCCTCGCGCAGGATACGCCGCCGCAGGATGCGAATGCGCGTCCCGCATATCACCTCGTCCACCGTGCTCCCCGCCGCCAGCATACACAGGAGCAGGAGCATATCGTCAAG
The DNA here is from genome assembly GCA_964463245.1 of uncultured Clostridium sp. Lineage (GTDB taxonomy): Bacteria > Bacillota > Clostridia > Oscillospirales > CAG-272 > CAMEON01. The sequence continues at coordinate 6,851 of CAYXBU010000076.1, forward strand.
CAGCGGGATCAGGAGCCAAAGCATGACCACGATCCCCCACAGTGTCGCCACGCGGGGTGGGAGCTTCAGCTTTTTGAGGGCGACCAGAAGCCCGATCACCAGAACCGCCATCACCCCCGTGCTGACCCGTAGCCCCGTGTACCCGACAAAGTACCGCTCCCGCCGAATAAAGAGTACCAGCAGGAGTGGCAGAAAGGAGATCATCCATCCCGCCACCTGCCAGATGATCACCTCCCGGCGCGGATCCATCCCGCCTGGTGCCTTATCCTTCGCCTTGCCTGCCATGCTCGTCCGCCTCCTCTCGCTCGGTCGCCCCCTCCAGTGCCCGTTCGGGCGGAAGGCTTCCGTCTGCCAGCATTCGCAGCTTGCGTGCCTTGCCGTTGGCGACCAGCTCCTGCGTGTTAGTGCCCGCCACCAACAGCATGGCACGAATGGCCGCCGCGATGGCGGCCGTCTCCTCTACCGTGCGGTTCTGCGCGTCCATCCGATCCGTACAGGCACCGATCCGCTCCTCCATGGTGCTCAGCCGCTCCTCGTACTGCGCCTGTAAGGTCGCGATAGCCTCGGCCTGTACCCGCTCCATGTCCTGCTTCCAGGACTCCATGGCCTCCACCGCCTGCCCGGCACGGCTCTCGGTTCCCTGTACCGAGGAGACAGCCTCATGGAACCGCCCCGCCGCATCTCGAACCCGATTGACCACCGGTGCCAGCATTCCCAGAATGACCGCCACCCCTGACAGTAACGCGACCGCCAGCGGTGCGGCCTTTTCCACCGCAAAGGTTCGGATGGTGTCAAGGAATGCCTCCGCTTCCGCCTCGGACATCCCCGCCGTGTACTTCATCAATGCTCCGACCCCGCCCGCGACCGCGAGCAAGAGCAGGAGCAGGATCACCTTCGTGCTCCGTTTCATTGGTCTTCCTCCTGTATTCGTTTTGTTAAGG
>CAYXBU010000077.1:0-1233 GCA_964463245.1 uncultured Clostridium sp.
CCAAAAAATAAAGAGCAGGAGAAGTGAAGCGTAGGTCTGTAGGATCTATATTCTCCCGGTCTTCTCCAATGCACTCATACACATGATATACCCGACCATGATCCTATTTCCCGGTGTCATTTTCCTCGCCGTCCCGCCGCACCAGCGACAGATATTCCTCGTAGGACAAGAGCATCCGCAGGGCAGAGAGCATAGCCCCCGAGGTCATGCCGATCGGCAGGCCCACGCGGCGGCACAGGTCATCCCGTCGGGCAGAGCTGTCGGGATGGCCCGTCAGTCCGTCGCGGTACAGATCGGCCTTGGACAGCGGATTGTTCGTAAGCCGCGACTCTGCGGTCACGCCCCCCTCGACCGAGTAGGGGTACAGGAGCTTGTACAGGATGTCGTCCTCCATACCCTCCACCCCCAAAAGCCCCGCCGCCGAGGGCGCGGTCTTGCGCCGCTCCTTGCCCCGAATCTCGGGCACATAGAGCTGGATCAGGCGATCTCGCGGGATCATACCGGTCAAGTGGGAGCGAATGATCTTGCCGCCGCCGTCGCTGTCGGTGAGCAGGATCAGCGGCGAGACCTCGACCATGCGGCGGAGGAGCAAGCGTTTCTCTTCCTGCCGAAAGACACCGAAGCCATCTGTGGTGATGATCTGCCCATCCATGATATTGGATAAGCGGATCTTGTCGTATTTGCCCTCCACGATGACGGGGAAGGGAATGTGTAGCTTTTCCTTATTCATGTGTATGTATTCTCGCTCAGCGCAGGAAGAACCAACCCAGCACCAACAGCCCCAGCGCGATACGGTACCAGCCGAAGGTAGAGAAGCTGTGCTTCTTGACGAAATCCATCAAGAAGCGGATGGCGACCAGTGACACGAAGAACGCGGAGAGGAACGCCACGCCCAGCACGCCCCATTCCAAGCCCGTGATGGGGGTACCCGACAGGACGAATTTCAACGCCTCGATGCCGCTGGCACCCACCATGGTGGGAATGGCCATAAAGAAGGAGAACTCGGCGGATGCCCCGCGAGACAGCCCCAACAGCATACCGCCCAGAATGGTGGAGCCGGAACGGGAGGTGCCGGGAATCAGAGAGAGAACCTGGAAACAGCCGACCAAGAAGGCCGTCTTATAGTCGATCTGTCCGACCTCAAGTACCCGAACCGAGTCCTGTGGGCGCAGTTTCTCCAAGAAGAGAAAGGCGATGCCGTACAGGATCAGCGCGGCGGCGACCACGACGGGG
>CAYXBU010000077.1:1333-7669 GCA_964463245.1 uncultured Clostridium sp.
CCCGTCGAGCTGATGGGCAACCACTCGGTGATGCCCTCCACGACACCAAAGAGCAACGCTTTCAACAATTCGATCCATGTTTCCATAGGAGCCTCCTCCGTCAGCCGCGCCCGATGCGCATGATGTCCCCGACCTGCACCCGATGCGGCACCCGCGCCCAGAAGATCATCTCCGGGTGGGGGATGGCGGCGCGGATACACCCCGTCCCGTCATACAGCTCCCCCACGAAGAAGGGCTTCCCGGTCTGCCCGGGGGACAGGATCTCGGCGCGGTCGGCGGCGCGAACTTTGTTCTTTTCCATGAAGCGGTAGAGCCGCCCGGAGGGGGTCTCCACCGCGACCCCACGCGCCCGAATGGTGGCCAGCTCGGCCTCGGCCTCGGGGGTATCGTATGCAATGGCGGTGCCGTAGTATGCCTTTTCCTGAATGTAATGACCACCCTGAACCAGCTGAGGCTCCTTCATGGGGTCATCCAAGTAGAACCCGGTCGCGTATTCCCGATGGGAAACGCTCTCCAGCTCATTCATCCAGGCGGGGTCAAAGCGGTAGCCCGCCGGATCGCGGGTATAGGCATCCATCGCCATGCGGTAGGTGTTGGTCACAACGGCGGTGTAGTAGGAGCTTTTCATGCGCCCCTCGATCTTGAAGGAGTCGATCCCGCTCTCCATCAGCTCGGGGATATGCTCGATCATGCACATATCCCGCGAAGACATGATAAAGGTGCCGAGATCATTCTGTTCGATCGGAATGGGGAATTCCGGCCGCTTCTCCTCATAGAGGGTATAGTGCCAACGGCAGGGCTGGGAGCAGGTACCGCGGTTGCCGTCCCGCCCGTTCATCATGTTGGCGAGCAGGCAACGGCCGCTGTAGGAAACGCACATGGAGCCGTGGATAAAAGCCTCCAGCTCCACATCGCGGGGCAGAGCCTCGCGGATGGCGCGTATCTCGGAGAATTGCAGCTCCCGCGCCAGCACCAGCCGCCGCGCACCCAGTGCGGCGTAGGCACAGGCGGCGGCGGGGCTGATGATGCTGGCCTGGGTGGAGATATGCAGCTCCATGTCGGGCAGGATCTCCTTGACGGTCGCCAGAACACCGAGGTCAGCAATGATCATGGCATCCAAGGCGCACCCCCGCAGGTCATACAGGAACTGCCGCAGGGCGGGGTACTCGTGGGTGCGGGGCATGGTATTGAGGGTCAGGTAGATCTTGCGCCCCAGGCTGTGCGCCAGGCTGACGGCCTCGTACAGCTCGGGGACGGAAAAGTTACCCGCCTGAGAGCGCATACCGAAGCTCTGACCGGCCAGATAGACGGCATCGGCTCCAAAGAGCAGGGCGGCTCTCAGCTTTTCGGGATTGCCCGCAGGGGCAAGCAGTTCCGGCATAACGGATTCCTTTCGATGGTTGGATTCGGGGATTTAGGAAACGCTGATTGAATGAGGTGGTTCCTTTACTCCAGTGCCTCAAACTCCTCCAGAGCCGCCTTAAAGGAGGCCATGGCTGCGTTAAATGCATCGGGCTTAGTCAGGTCAACGCCGGCCAGCTTGAGCAGCTCCACGGGGCTGTCACTGCCGCCGGAGGAGAGGAACTTGAAGTAGTCCTCCACAGCGGGTGCACCCTCGTTGTAGATGCGCTCGGCGATGGAGACCGCCGAGATGATACCGGTCGCGTACTTGTAGACATAGAAGGAGCGGTAGAAGTGCGGAATGCGCGCCCACTCATAGGCGATCTCAGGGTCGGAGACTACCGAGCGGCCGTAGTACTTCTTGTTCAACTCCAGATATGCGTTGCAGAGCACATCCTTGGTCAGAGGCTGACCCTTCTCCACCATGTCATGTGCCATGAACTCAAACTCGGCAAACTGGGTCTGGCGGAACAGGGTACCCTTGAGGGTGTCCATATAGTAGGACAGGAGGTACTTCTTGAGCTTCTGATCCTCGGTGGTCTTGAGCAGGTGCTTGACCAGCAGGACCTCGTTGACCGTGCTGGCGACCTCGGCGACAAAGATCTTGTAGTCGGCCTTTTCCTGCGGCTGGTTGCGCTCGGAGTGGTAGGAGTGCATGGCATGACCCAGCTCGTGCGCCAGCGTGAAGACGTTGTTGGTGGTGGGCTGGTAGTTGAGCAGGACATAGGGGTGAGGCAGGCCGTACACGCTGATGCTGTATGCACCACTGCGCTTGCCGGCGGTCTCCTCCACGTCGATCCAGCCGTTGTCGTGCGCCTCCTGGAGCAGTGCCTGATACCGCTCGCCCAGGGGAGCCAGACCCTCCTTGACGATGCGGAAGGCCTCCTCGTAGTCCACCTTCATCTCGGCGTCCTCGACCACGGGGGTGTACACATCGTACATATGCATGGACTTGTAGCCGAGGATCTTCTTGCGGTCGCGGTAGTAGCGGTGCAGGAGCGGCAGACCCGTCTTGTGGACGGCCTTGAGCAGGTTGTGGTAGACCTTGACGTCCACGTCCTCGTTGTCCAGAGCCATGGCGAGGCAGGAGTCATACTTACGGGCACGAGCGAGGAACACATCCTTGTCCACGTTGCCGACATAGGTGGCCGTGATGGTGTTGATGAGCCCGATATAGCCCTTATAGTAGGCCTGGAAGGCCGCCTTACGCACCCGTCTGTCGGGGTGCTGGAGCAGCATCCCGTAGGCACCGTGGGTGACCTCGACCGGCTTGCCGTCTACCTTGATGGTGGGGAAGGGGAAGTCGGCATTATCCAGCATACCGAAGATCTGGTGCGGGGTCTCGAACACGCGGGAGCCCTGCGCCAACAGCTCCTCGATCTCCTGCGAGAGGACGTGAGGCTTCTGCTTGATGAGCCGGCGGATGGTGTAGTCGTAGTCGGACAGGCGCGGATCGGCCGCGAAGGCCTCCAGCGTCTCGGTGGGCAGAGCCGCCAGCTCGGGGGTGATAAAAGCGGTCTGGGCACCCAGCTTGATCTCCAGATCCCCCATGCGGGACTTGAGAGCCACGAACTCCGAGTTGCGGGTGTCCTCGTCGCCGCGCATGAAAGCATACACATCGAGACGCATGATGTCCACAAGGACAGCGTTGAGCTTCTCCATGCAGGCAAGCACGGTCTCGACATCCGTCAGCTTTCCCTGATAGGCGGCGAAGCCGGGAACCTCGGAGAGGGTAGCCTCGACCTTCCCGTACAGTGCCTCCCAGTCAGCCTGAGATGCGAAAATATCCTCTGTCCGCCATTTTCGGTTGGCGGGTACCTGATCTCTTTCCAGTGCCATGTTTGAAAACCTCCGTTTTATAGATTTTCCTTATTATATCACGAAAAGACGATTTTGGCAATAGGCTTGGCGAAATCCGTGTAAAAATGTGGCGCGACGGCGTGGGCAGAGGGGCGTTTTTCGCCCAATAAAATACTTGACATCCATCCCGCGTTGTGATATACTAAATGTATCATTGTGCCTTTTTGATCGTATGCTGTATGCTGTCGAGAACGTCGCAGGAGAGGAGGTATGGCGCATGGGATTTCATCTGTCTGATCTAAAGCCGGCAAACTGGAGCCGCGACATCGCCATAGACCTCGGAACCGCGACGGTCCTTGTCTATGTGGAGGGCAAGGGCATCGTCCTCAAGGAGCCGTCGGTGGTCGCGGTGGACACCACGACGGATCGGGTGGTCAAGGTCGGTCGGGGTGCCATGGAGATGCTGGGTAGGACACCCGAGCACATCGAGGCCATCCGCCCGCTGGCGGACGGCACCATGTCCCAGTATGAGGTCACTCTCCAGATGCTCAAATACTTCATCCGACGCGCCTGCGGACGGGTATGGATCCCACCGCGTGTCCTGATCTGCGTTCCCACCGGCATCAGCGAGGTGCAGATGCGGGCTATCATGGATGCCTCCCGCGAGGCGGGGGCGCGCCGCACCTACCTGCTGGATGAGCCGCGTGCGGCGGCACTGGGAGCCAGACTGCACTTCCAGTCCCCCGAAGGGCATATGGTGGTCAATATCGGCGGCGGGATCAGCAATATCGCCGTGCTGTCCATGGGCGGCGTGGTAGTGTCGGATAACATTCCCGTCGGCGGAGACCGCTTTGATCAAGCCATCATGAATTATGTTCGCCGCCGCTACCATATCCTCATCGGTGAACGCACCGCCGAGGACATCAAGATCCAGATCGGGCACGTCTATCGGCATGATCGCCCGCGCTATATGAAGGTGTGCGGTCGGTCGCTGGAGGAGGGCTTGCCGCGTGAAGTCCTCTTGTCCTCCAAGGAGATGATCGAGGCCTTGGCGGAGCCTATCACCGCTATCTTGGACTCGGTCTGCGGTGTCGTAGAGCGGACTCCGCCCGAACTGGTGGGGGATATTCTACGGAAGGGCATCATCATGACCGGAGGGGGCAGTATGCTCTGCGGTCTGGATCAACTGATCGAGAAGGTCACGGGCATCCCGACCTATGTCGCCGATCACCCGGTGAGTGCCGTGGTCAAGGGAGCAGGACAGCTCCTGCCGTACCTCGGGAGTATGCCGGAGGGGATGGTGAACATCCCCATGCGCTCCCGCTCCGGTGAGAGAGCACCCGTACGTCGGGATGACCGCCGCGAGACAAACAGCCAGGCGCGGTCTCCGCGTGAGGAACCGTCCTCTGACCCCCGCAGAAGACGCTGACCATCCATATATTGATATCACTTGTGAAAGGAATTCACTTCATGAAGACCTCTGTTTTGTCCGGCTGTGAGCCGCAGGCGGTATTCCGCTTTTTTGCAGACATCTGCGCCATTCCTCACCCCTCGGGGCACGAGGAAGCCATCGCCGATTATATCGAGCAGTTCGCCGTCAGCCGCGGGCTCTCCTATATGCGTGACAAAGCCAACAACCTGCTGATCCGTCTGCCCGCCAGCCCCGGCTGTGAGGGAGCGGAGCCTGTTCTCCTGCAGGGGCACACCGACATGGTGCCCGAGAAGGATGCCGACTCCACCCATGATTTCCTGACCGACGGGCTGACCCTGTCGGTAGAGGACGGCTGGATCCGCGCCGACCGCACCACGCTGGGCGGTGACGACGGCGTAGCCGTGGCCATTATGCTGGCTCTGCTGGACGGTGCGCCGCATCCCCACCCCGCACTGGAGTGCCTGTTCACCGTCTCGGAGGAGACCGGTATGGACGGTGCATGGGCGTTCGACCCACAGGCGGCGGGGCTGACCGCCAAGACTCTCCTTAATCTGGACAGCGAGGCAGAGGGCATCATCACAGCCGGCTGTGCCGGCGGTGTACGCACCGACATCACCCTGCCGATCACGACCGAGCCGAACCACGGTGTCACCGTGCGGGTCGCTCTGGGCGGCTTTGCGGGCGGTCACTCCGGCGTGGAAATACACAAGGGGCGTTCCAACGCCATCGTGGTGCTGGGGCAGCTGCTGGACACCCTGTCCGACAGCTATGACCTGCACCTGATCGACCTCTCGGGCGGCGGCAAGGATAACGCCATCCCCCGCGCCGCGTGTGCACGGGTGAGCCTGCCCGCCGACCGCGCCGAGGCCTTCTGCACGGCTCTGTGTGCCGAGGTGGAGCTGTACCGTGCCGAGCCGTCGGTCGCCGCCGAGGATCGAGCCTTTACCTGCCATACCGAGATGATCACAGACACCCCCGCCCTCTGTCAGGATACGGACTCCACCCGCCGCGTGTTGAACCTGCTGACCCTGGTGCGTAGCGGCGTGATCTCCATGAGTGCGTATGTCTCGGGGCTGACCGCCTTCTCCCGCAATCTGGGCATCTTGTCCACGGTCACGGATGACAGTGGTGTGCCCACGGCGGTCAAGTTCTCCTTCTCCTCTCGCTCCGCCTCGGAGCATCAGCTGGATCGTACCCAGCGAGAGCTGGAGCGGTTGGCTGCTCTGCTGGGCGGCTCAGCCTCGCATCATGCGCGTTACCCCGGCTGGGACTATGCACCGATCTCCCGCCTGCGGGAGGTGTGGACAGCCGAGAGTCAGCGGCTCTTCGGCGTGACCCCCGTGGTGGAGGTCATCCATGCGGGTCTGGAGTGCGGCATCCTGTGCGGCAAGCACCCGGGCATGGATATGATCTCGATAGGTCCGGATATGCGGGACATCCACACCCCGCGTGAGATGCTCAGCATCGAGTCCACCCGCCGCACCTATGAGCTGGTCTGCGCCACGCTGGCGGCATTGACAAAAAAGTAAAAAAAATAATATTCGGAAGACTTCACCCCCTTCCGCCGAGACAAACTAAGGAAACGCTGATTTAATGAGGTGGTGCATATTCGGTACAGTTTCTTTCGTCTGCGATTGCGAAAAACTCAAGATGTACCGGATGTAGATCGAGTTTTTCGGCAAGAAGCAGGCGGAAAAAGATGT
>CAYXBU010000078.1:0-7586 GCA_964463245.1 uncultured Clostridium sp.
CGTCAGGCCATCACCCGCGCCATCGCCGATCAGGCGCGCACCATCCGCATTCCGGTACACATGGTGGAGACCATCCACAAGGTGTCCCGCTACTCCCGCCAGATGCTCCAGGAGCTGGGACGCGAGGCGACCGCCGAGGAGATCGGTGAGAAGATGGGCATGAGTGCCGACAAGGTGCGGGAGATCATGAAGATCGCCCAGGATCCGGTCTCTCTGGAGACCCCCATCGGCGAGGAGGAGGACAGCCACCTCGGCGACTTCATCCAGGACGAGGACACCCCCGCCCCGGCCGATGCCGCCTCCCAGACCATCCTGCGGGAGGTCATCGAGCGGGAGCTGCACACCCTGACCCCGCGCGAGGAGCACGTCATCAAGCTGCGCTTCGGTCTCTACGACGGCCGTACCCGCACCTTGGAGGAGGTCGGCAAGGAGTTCGACATCACCCGTGAGCGTATCCGCCAGATCGAGGCAAAGGCTCTGCGGAAGCTCCGCCATCCCAGCCGCGCACGGCACCTGAAGGGGTTCTTGGATTGAGTAAAAATACCGCAACTCGGGTGGGCACTGCCCGCCCGAGTTGTGAAATTTCTTTGAATTTCTGCGCCACGCCTTGCAATCCCGTGAAAAGTATGCTATAATAGGGGGTGCAGCAGCCTCTCTTTCTGCTGTGAAGGTAGGCCATACCAGCCGGGGAGTTAGCGGCGCCCTGAACCTGAAATCCGCTACAGCAGGGGTTGATCCCCCTTCTGAGAGTCGATCGTTTCGGAATGAGTTGTCCATCCTGTGTTGAGGAATGGGTCTTGCGCAATGCGGAGCCGTGAACCATGTCAGGTGAGGGATCAAGCAGCATTAAGCGGTGCACCGTATGTGCCGCGAGGTCGCCTGTTCTGAGCAGGGCGGGCAAAGATCGCCGGGGCGTGACATCCGAGGGAGGGGTGTATGGTCTTCTTTCACAGCAGAGAGGAACGGTTGCTTTTTTGTTGTAAATCATAACAATAGGATAGGTCATCGGATCGCCGAGAAAGGAGGATGGACATATGCATCAGGCACTGTACAGAAAGTGGAGACCCCGCAACTTCGATGAGGTCTGCGGACAGGAGCAGGTCACGTCTATCCTCAAGCACGAGTGCGAGACGGGTGCCTTCTCCCACGCCTACCTGTTCTGCGGTTCTCGCGGAACCGGCAAGACCTCCTGCGCCAAGATATTGGCCAAGGCTGTCAACTGCGAGCACCCGTCGACCGCGGGTCCCTGCGGGCAGTGTGCCGCCTGCCGCTCCATCGACAGCGGTGCCGCGACTGACGTGCTGGAGATGGATGCCGCCTCCAACAACGGCGTGGACGACATCCGCGACATCCGCGACGAGGTGGTCTACACCCCCTCCGAGCTGAAATACCGCGTGTACATCATCGACGAGGTGCATATGCTGTCCGCCAGTGCCTTTAACGCGCTGCTCAAGACGCTGGAGGAACCGCCCGCACACGTCATCTTCATTTTAGCCACCACCGAGCTGCAAAAGCTGCCCGCGACCATCGTGTCCCGCTGTCAGCGGTTCGATTTCCGTCGCATCGCCACCGAGACCCTGACCGAGCATCTGCTCCGAGTCGCCGAGGTCGAGGGCTTCTCCCTTGACCCCGAGGCGGCACGCCTGCTGGCCAGGCAGGCACAGGGGGGTATGCGGGATGCCATCAGCCTGCTGGAGCTGTGCGCCGGTACCCGCCGCCCCATCACCACCGAGCTGGTTGCCGAGACGGTGGGAACCACCGGGCGGGAGGGAGTCGGCCGCGTGGTCGCTGCCCTGATCCGTCGGGACTATGACAAGCTGTTCTCCATAGTGGACAGCATGGTGCGCTCCTCCCGCGACCTGTCGGTCTTCTGGCAGGAGCTGATCTCCTACTATCGGGATATGCTGGTGGTGCGCACGGTCGAGGAGGATACCGCTGTCAGGTATTTGGATCTGACCGACAGCGAGGCGAGTGCCCTGCGGACACTGGCCGCCCGCTTCACCAAGGAGACCCTCTTGTGGCACATCCGCTTGCTGGAGGATGCGCTGTTTGCCATGCAAAAGTCCTTCGCGGTCAAGCGCACGGTCGCCGAGGTCACGCTGGTGCGGCTGTGCGATCCGGTGCTGGATACCTCCTCGGAGGCCATCCTTGCCCGTCTCTCCCGCATCGAGGAGCAGCTGGCAAGCGGCATTCCCGTGGCTGCCTTACCGGATATACCCCCCCTGCCGGAGCCGGATGAGTTATTCGAGCCGGGTGATGCAGTCGGGGCGCATGACATCCCCGCCCCGCCCCCCGAGGCCGAGGCGGTGGCGACACACCGAGCTTCACCCCCGGTCGAGCCGTCCCCTGCCCCAGAGGTCGCGGTCACGCCCCGCGTGACATCGCGTGCCAACACCCCCGCGCCGCCCTCGACGGCTCCCGCTCAGCGCATCCTGCGCCCCCTGCGCGAGTTTACCGAGGTGGTGGATCGGGTGTCCGAGACAGACCCCATGATCGGGTCGTTCCTGCGGCTCTCCAAGGCCTTCCGCACCGAGGACGGCAAGCTCCTGTTGCGCTTTGAGCAGGCCTTTCAGCGGGACATGGTCATGCCCGACAAGAAGCCGCCCGAGGTCCTGCGGCGCGCCCTGTCGGTCTGCTTAGGCAAGCCCGTCGTGCCCGAGGACATCCTCGTGGAGATCGAGACCGAGAAGAACGCCGCCTCGCCGCTGGACGTGATCCTGGAGGCACTTGAGGACGAGCAAGAATAAAGATTTTATATATTTGGAGGAATACATCATGAGAGCGAATCTTCCCAAGGGTATGGGGGGCGGTCCCCAGAATATGCAGGCCATGATCCGTCAGGCGCAGAAGATGCAGGAGGACATGGCGGCCAAGCAGGAGGAGCTGGATGCGCGGGAGTACGACATCCAAGCAGGCGGCGGTGTCGTATCGGTCAAGATCAACGGCAAGAAAGAGATCTTAGCCATCGACATCAAGCCCGAGATCGTGGATCCGGATGACATCGAGACCCTGTCCGACATTCTGGTCGCGGGGATCAACGAGGCCATCAAGCGGGTTGAGGACACCAATGCGGCAGAGATGGAGAAGGTCACCGGCGGCATGAATATGCCCGGCATATTCTGATCGTCTCGTCCATGGCTGAATATATTGAGTCTCTCCAACAGCTGGCTGACCAGTTCATAAAGCTGGGCGGGGTGGGGCGCAAGTCCTCCCTGCGCATGGCCTTCTCGGTGCTGGATATGTCAAGCGAGGAGGTCGCGGCTTTTGCACAGGCCATCCTGGATGCCAAGGAGAGGATACACTTCTGCCCCATCTGCCAAAACCTGACCGATCGGGAGATCTGTCCCGTCTGCGCCGATGAGACGCGGGATCACGCCACCATCTGCGTGGTATCGGATGCCCGCACCGCTATGGCCATCGAAAAGGTGCGGGAATACCGCGGCACCTACCATGTTCTGCACGGTGTGCTCTCCCCCTTGAACGGTGTCACGCCGGACAAGCTAAAGATCACGGAGCTTTTGCGGCGGGTAGAGGCAGGCGACGTGCGGGAGGTCATCATCGCCACCAACGCCAATGTCGAGGGCGAGACCACCGCGATGTATGTCGCCCGACAGCTCAAGTCCTATCCCGTCAAGGTCTCACGGCTGGCCTACGGTATCTCGGTCGGCACCGACATCGAGTATGCCGACGAAGTCACCCTCTACCGTGCTCTGCAGGGGCGGAGAGATATATAGGAAGGTCGGGACATGATCAAATACCGTGCATGATCCCATAAGCGATCAGCAAGAAAGTGCAAGAGGCAGAACCGCGCCAAGCGGCGGACGGCTCCTTGCACTTTTTTCCTGCATTCACAGAAAGTTAAACTTTACGGTGTACATATCTCCTTGACAGCCTCGTGAAATTATGATAAAATACAGTCGACTTTGGATTTTCATAAAAATGCGAGTGGAGGTGCGCTATGGCATATATTACACGAGAGCTGGAGCGAAAGTTTCTGAAGCTCAACGATTTCTTCAAGGTGCTTCTTGTGACCGGAGCAAGACAAGTCGGAAAGACTACCATGCTCAAGCACCTGGCTGACCCAGGCAGAACCTATGTCACGATGGATAACGCCATGGCAAGAGAGCTTGCCCAGTCCGACCCCGTGCTGTTCTTCCAGACCTATAAGCCGCCCATCCTGATCGATGAGGTTCAGAAAGCGCCGGAGCTGTTTGAGCAGATCAAGGTGATCTGTGACGAGAGCGACGAAACGGGTCTGATCTGGCTGACCGGTTCACAGCAGTACAGGATGATGGAGCGGGTGCGTGAGACACTTGCCGGAAGGATCGGTATACTGGAGCTGTACAGCCTGTCCGCAAGAGAGAAGGCGGGCATGGTGTTTGACATCGATCTGGACTTCTCCTTGGCGAACTTACAAGCACGGCAACGGAAACTGCCAAAGAACGATGTGGTGCAGGTATTCAACCACATTTGGGAGGGTGGTATGCCCGGGGTACAGGGCGTGGATGACGAACTAAGGCAAGAATATTTCAATTCCTACATCGACACCTATCTGATGCGAGACGTGACCGAGGCGGGTGGGATCACGGACACGGTTCGGTTCCGCAAATTTCTTGTGGGTTGTGCGTCCCTCGTTTCGGAACAGGTCAATTATTCGACCCTTGCGGAATCCGCCGATGTTTCACCGATCACCGCAAAGGAATGGCTGAAGGTGCTTGTCGGACTGAACATTGTCTATCTGCTTGCCCCATACTCCAATAATGAGTTGAAACGGCTAAGCAAAACGCCGAAACTCTACTTCTGTGATACCGGACTTTGCGCCTACCTGTCCATGTGGCTGACGGCAGACACCCTCCGCAACGGTGCGGCAAGCGGGCATTACTACGAGAATTATGTGGTGATGGAGTTGGTGAAGAACTATGCATATGCCAAGTCAAAGGTGAACATGACCTACTTCCGTGATTCCAACGCAAAGGAGATCGATGTGTTCGTCGAGGAAAACAACAGGATCCATCCGTTGGAGATCAAGAAAAGCGCTTCTCCCGACCGCCGAGAGGTCAAGAAGTACAGCGTGATCGACAAGGCCTCCTTGAGCCGCGGCACAGGCGGTATCATCTGTATGTGCGAGGAACCGATCCCGATCGATGCGGAGAATTGCTTTATTCCGAGCAACCTCATCTAAGGAAACGCTGATTGAATGAGGTGGTGCATATTCGGTACAGTTTTTTTCGTCTGCGATTGCGAAAAACTCAAGATGTACTGGATGTACATCGAGTTTTTCGGCAAGAAGCAGGCGGGAAAAGATGTGCCGCCGAATAAATCAGTGGCTCCCTAAAGGGTCTTCCGAAGGGTGATCCTCTGCACAGGGCAGGATCAATTCATACCGACACTCCCACTTTCCGGGCGGGGCGTTCCAAGAAACGTCCCGCCCCGTTTTTTTATACAAATTGACTTGACTTCCGCAGTATCCTGTGATATACTGTAGACACATAAAACGAAAGGATGTGAACTCATGAGACCCTCCGTTCCCCAAAGACTTCTTTCCCTGTTTTTGTGCGTGCTCCTGCTGGGAGCCGCATTCGTATGGATCACGCCCGCACACGCGGTCGATATCTCCATTCAAAACGGCACCGGAACACGCGAGCCGATCCGTGTTGGATCCTCCTATTCCTACCGTGCGATCCTGAACGAGTCCTTCACCGGATTCGGATTTGTCATGCCGACTTATCTGCAGACAAATTGCTACGCAACGCTTTCTCTGTACAAGTGGGCAGGTACATATGAGGACACGATCGCAAAAGAACCTGTTGCCAAGAAGGTCTTTAACCCTCTGGTGGACGGCGATTGCAACTGGGTCACCTTCGAGGCTCAGCCCGCCGGAGAGTATTTGTTCCATATCTCGGATGTCAGCGAGAATGTCGGTGTATGGACAAACTCTTCCCCCACCAACTCCAAGGGCTTTATGTATCTCGATGGCGTGGGCTTCCGCGGCGAGCCGAGCCTGAACATTCGCTTCACAAATGAAGTGGAGGAGCCCTTCGGAAATTGTTCCGCTGTCGGCGAGATCCGCACGACCATTGCTCCTTATACCGATCCCAGCGGACTGGGCATAACCTCCACAGGCAGCTCCATGGGAATGCAGCTGAATGTCAATGCACCCTTTGCGGCGGTTCAGTTCAAAATGGCCACCTACATGGCCACCGATCTTGAGATCGATATGTCTGTTTACGCGTGGAAAGACACCTACGATGAGACCATCTCCGCCGCCCCTGTGGCGCAGGGTCATATGACATTGGTAGACAACGATATGCAGGGCTTTACCTTTGACACCCTGCCGGCGGGCGAGTATCTCTTCTTGACCGAGAATTATACCAAGAGTCCCGCTATGTATACCTATGCATCCGTCAAGAACTTCAAAGGCGTCGTTTATTCGGACGGCACGGACATCGGACGCACGGCGTATCCCGTCATGCAGATCACGGTCTGTGAGGAAAAGGACACCTATTTCCTGGATCCCTCCGACCCGGATCAGAAGTTCACCGGTGACCATACCGCGCCGGATGAGTACGTCATCCCGGAGGACAGCCTGATCTACACCCACCCCGTCATGCCCGACACCTGGGTCTTTACCGACGGGCTGGGACGGGTCTCCCTGACCAACGCCGAGGTCGGCGACCCGCGTGAGGATAAGACTCTGGCCATGTTCTACTGGACGTGGCACATCGACGGCTTTGCCCAGGGTACCCCTGCTAACCTTCAGGAATTGTCCGAAATGTACCCGGAGGCCATGAACGATTGGGATGCCCCCCTGTGGAATAACTACTCGTCCTCCACGCAATTCTTCTGGAACCAGCCGATCTGGGGCTACTACCGTGGGGATG
Organism: uncultured Clostridium sp.; assembly: GCA_964463245.1. GTDB lineage: Bacteria > Bacillota > Clostridia > Oscillospirales > CAG-272 > CAMEON01. Next base: position 6,882 of record CAYXBU010000078.1, read on the forward strand.
ACAAGTGGGTGCTCCGCCGTCAGGCCGAGCTGCTGGCCAACGCGGGGGTGGATGTCATCTTCACTGATAACACCAACCTGCACATGACTTGGCATAATTCCTACAACCCTCTGCTGGAGGAATGGAATGATGCCATGGAGGACGGTCTCTTGACCCCGAAGCTCTCCTTCATGCTTCCCTTCTTTGACCAAGGCAACACCAACCTGCAGCTCAAGAACCTGTATCGTGACATATTCTATGACAACAAGTATCAGAATCTGTGGTTCTATTGGGATGGAAAGCCTATGATCATGGCCATGCAGAATTCCGTCCGAAATGATACGACTCCTTTGGAAAAGGAGATCTACAACTTCTTCACCTATCGCACCGGGCAGCCGGAGTACATCGTGGACAGAACCCTCTATAAAAACTGGGGCTGGCTGTCCATGTATCCGCAGGCTGTGTACTACAAGTCAAAAGGCGAGCTGGAAAACAACAAGCCCGAACAGATAACAGTCGGCGTGGCTATGAACCACAACTACCTGACCGGCTCCTTGTCTGCCATGAATGGTGTCAATGTTGCAGGCCGCTCCTACACATCCGCCTATCAGGATCGTTACTTCAAGGAAGGGGCGGAGGCCTCCAAGTGGGGCTACAACTTCGCCGAGCAGTGGAATTACGCCCTGCAGGTCGATCCCAAGGTGGTCTTCGTGACCGGCTGGAATG
>CAYXBU010000079.1:0-7392 GCA_964463245.1 uncultured Clostridium sp.
GATGGTTTGTGGTGATTCTATTTTAGCAGAACTCGGTCACTTTTTCAATACCCTTTGGTCTCACATCTATTGTATCACTACATTCCGCGCCTCCCTTTTTTTCGCACCGCCTTGACTTTTTCCCCCGTCTGTGGTATACTGACCATATCAGAGATACCCGCCGCCCTCGGGGCGGGGAAAGGAGCCGCCGTGCGCTGGTTGGAATACCTCTTGGATCACACCCCCCGTCTGGCCGAGCGGCCGTCGGTGTACGGGGGCTTTCATATCGGCGCGGTAGTCGTGGTGTTTGCCCTGTTCTTGGGCATGATCCTGCTTCGACGGCACCTGCCCGCGTCCGAGACCGCCCTGCGCAGAGCCTTACGGGTCTTTGCGCTGGGACTGCTGTTCCTGGAGATCGGCAAGCAGATGGTCTACAGCTATGACCCGCAGACCGGCTGGCAGTATGACTGGTCGCGCTTCCCGTTCCAGTTCTGCTCCACTCCCATCTACGCGGCTCTGGTCGCCGCCTTCCTGCCGGACGGTAAGCCCCGCCGCACCCTGCTGGCCTTCCTTGCGACCTACTCCCCCGTGGCGGGGTGCGCCGTGCTGTTCTGGCCTTCCCCGGATGTCTTCTCCCCCATCCTGTTTCTGGATCTGCATACCATGCTCTGGCATGGCTCCATGGTGCTCTTTGGGCTGTACCTGTGGCTGGTCGGGGCTGTCCGCCCCACCCGACAGACGGCTCTGCAGGGGTTCTGCGTGTTCCTGCCGCTGAACTTCGTCGCGCTGGCACTCAATGAGCTGGAGCACGCATTCGGCTTCGCGGGGGAGTATGCCTTTAATATGTTCTACACCAGCCGCTACTACACCTGCCATATCCCGCTGTTGAGCACAGTCCAGCGGGGGGCACCTTACCCGGTGTTCTTTGCCTCCTTCGTGCTCCTCTTGGGGGCGGGCGGGGCTCTCGTGGTGGCGGGCTTTGCCTGTATACAATACATTTCAAGCGGGAGACAGTCCCAACGGAAAAAAGGAGAAAACGCATCATGAGCATTCAAAAGACCCCCTTTGGCCGTCTGCCGGACGGCAGCTCGGCCTCCCTGTACACCCTCTCGAATCCGAGCGGCTTCGCGGTCTCGATCTCAGACTTCGGCGGAACGCTGGTCAGCATCCTGACGCCGGATCGGGCAGGGCGGCTGACCGATGTCCTCTGCGGCTACGAGTCGGCGGATGTGTACGCACGCGCGGACGGATATCTCGGCGCGACGGTCGGCCGCTACTGCAACCGCATCGCGCGGGGACGATTCGAGCTGGACGGTGTCGTGTATGACGGCCTGTACCACAACGACGGCGACAACCACCTGCACGGCGGCAAGCAGGGCTACTCCCACCGCCTCTGGGAGGTCGCGACCATCTCGGACGGGAAAGAGCCGTCCCTGACCCTGCATCTCTTCTCGGCGGACGGGGAGGAGGGCTACCCCGGCAATCTGGACATTGCGGTGACCTTCTCGGTCACGGCGGACAATGCGCTGTCCATCCACTACATCGCCACCACCGACAAGGCCACCCCGCTCAGCCTGACCAACCACGCCTACTTCAATCTGGGCGGCTTTGCCTCGGGGGATGTGCTGGAGCAGGTGCTGTGGCTGGATGCCGAGTCCTACCTGCGCGGGGACGAGGGGCTGATCCCGACCGGGGAGATGGTGCCGGTCGAGGGGACACCGTTCGATTTCCGTACCCCCAAGACCATCGGGCGGGACTTCTCGCTGTCCCACCCCGATCTCGCCGTAGCGGGCGGCTATGACCACTGTGTCAACTTTACCGGCTGGCGGGAGAACAGCCGCGAGCTGCGCCTGCGCGGGTGGCTCTGCCATACCGCCTCGGGGCGCAAGCTGGAGCTGTTGACCAACTCCCCCTGTATGCAGCTGTATACCGCCAACTTCCTCAAGAACCCCGCCTTCCCCCTGCGGGGTGGCTACCCCCAGCAGACCCAGCACGCGGTCTGCCTGGAGACCCAGCTCATGCCGGATAGCCCCAACCATCCGGAGTTCACGAACAGCATCCTGCGGCCGGGCGAGGTGTACGACTATACGACGGTGTATCGATTCACGACCGAGTAAGGAGCAACGACAGACCATGCCCTATTCCGTTCAAACCCCTTGGATCCGCGAGCGAGAGGTCACCGTGTGCCTCTGGAAGCCGGATCAGAACCGCGGCTATATCAGCAACATGGCGGCCTCCCTCTTGGTGGACTTCATGTGTTTTTCCCGCCGTCAGCTGAAGGAATATGTGAAGATGGCGAAGCTCTGCGGCTTCACGGGCATACAGGTCACGGACATCTGCTCGGCGTGGCGGGCGAACGGCTCCTGGGAGCGGGTGCACGACCAGATGAAGACCCTGGCCGACCTGCTTCACGAGGAGGGGATGCGCTTTACCGTCTGGGTCTGGGCGGCGGAGTTTTCGGATCACGGCTGGAAGGATGCGGATGCGGTCTACGCCGCCTCGACACCGGGCATCCCCGCCTACGACGACCCGCGAGTCCGTGCGACCTTTGAAAAATACTACGATATCTACGCCGATCTGGCTCCCTACGCCGACCGCGTGATCGCCCACTTCTACGATCCGGGCAGGCTCCCGGATGCGTACAGCGTGGTGAACTTTGCGCGGATGCTGTTCGGCAAGTTTCGGGCGCAGAATCCGACCGTCAAGCTGGGGATCGACACCTGGGGAGCCGAGCCGAGCTTCCCCGATCAGCTGGTCGCGGCGGGCTTTGAGGATGTCATGCTGATGGAACTGCCCTTCCTGCCGACCTGGGGCGTGGGGGACAAGCGCGAGAGCTACCGCCGTCAGGTCAAGTCACTGGGCTGTGAGCTTGGCTCGTGGGGGTGGTATACCTGCGAGTACGAGACGGATCAACAGCCATGTATGTGCATCAACGACCGCGTTGTGGCAGATGTGTACCGTCGGACGCGAGCGCAGGGCGATCATGTGATGGTGCCCTCCTACTGGAGCGAGATGGATGCCTACCATATCCTGAATTTCTTCACGCTGTATGTAGCGGGGCACCTGCTGGCGGATCCGGAGGACGACACCGATCGCTTGCTCTCCGAGGCGGCCACGCTGGTCGCGGGGGAGGGAAGCGCGGACAAGCTCCTGTCTGTCCTGACCCTGATCCGCGAGGCGCGAAGCGGCGACAGCTGGGAGAGCTACTGGTGGACAGAGAAGGACTATGTCCTCTATCACGCCGACCACGCGGGTATTCTGGCGCGCGCGGAGAGAGCCATCACCCTCATGGAGGAGCTGATCGCCACGGCGGGGGAGGAGTCGGCGGCGCACCTGCCGATCTCGGTCAAGAGCCTGTACCGCCTGATGCTCCCGCAGGTACACCAGATACGGGACTACGCCGCGTTCGCGGTGGCCTTTGCCGCCGTGGAGCGGGCGGCGACCGACGGTGCCTCGGACGAGACTCTCGAACAGGCGGTGGCGGCACTGCCGTTCGATATTCCCGAGCACAACAACATCATCGGTCTGTGGGGACTGCCCGAGACGAGGGTGGCTTATGCGCGGGTGGAGACCTTCTGCCGCGAGCACGGCTTGACCGTGCCGCACAGCCCGACCCTGCGCTATATTCGCAAGCGGCGGATCTATGACCACGCCTGCGTGTACCAGCGCGGACACGCCGAGCCGCTCTACCTGAACCCGCTGTTCTACGAGGTCGGTATCGCGTTCGGCGAGGAGGAGACTCGCTCCCTGGTGGAGGAGCTGTGCTGCGAGGGGGTCTTCCTGCGCCGCCCCGAGGATGGCGCGGTCGCGCTTGCCAACTGGCGGAGCTTTGTCTTTGATTTCAACATCTGATGATGTGATGATGCCATATGAGAAGCGGGTATATGTCGGCCTACGATGGTCGGCATATACCCGCTTTCCCCCGCATACACTCCCCCGGAAGGTGGTGTATGATCATGAAGAAACAAACGATCCTATCAGTCGTGCTGTCCTGTCTCCTGATGCTTTTGTCCTGCCTCGCGCCCCTGTCGGTCGGCGCGGCGGGGACATACGGCGAGACCGTGACGACCGCGCTTGCCGAGGTGCAGAAGCCCGAGCCTTTTGCCTGTCGGGGGGCGGTGCTGATGGAGGCCGAGACCGGCAGCGTGCTCTATGAACAGAATGCCGACGAGGCTCTGCCTCCCGCCTCCGTGACCAAGGTCATGACTCTGCTGCTGGTCATGGAGGCCATGGAGGGCGGGAGCCTCGGCTGGGAGGACACCGTCACCGCCAGTGCCCGCGCGGCATCCATGGGCGGCTCCCAGATCTTCCTCAAGGAGGGGGAGCAGATGACGGTGCGGGATCTGGTCAAGAGTGTGGTCATCGCCTCGGCGAACGACGCGGCACTGGCACTGGCGGAGGCGGTCGCGGGGAGCGAGGAGGCCTTCGTGGAACGCATGAATGCCCGTGCCGCCGAGCTGGGTATGGAGCATACCCATTTTGAGAACACCAACGGTCTGGACGATACCGCACAGAACCATGTCATATCGGCGCGGGATATCGCCATCATGTCCCGCGAACTGATCCGACACAAGGAGATCCTGACCTACAGCTCCACCTGGATGGACACCGTGCGGGACGGAGCCTTTGGACTGACCAACACCAACCGTCTGGTGCGGTTCTATCGCGGCTGTAACGGGCTCAAGACCGGCTCCACCGCCAAGGCGGGCTTCTGCGTGTCGGTCACCGCCGAGCGGGACGGCATGACCCTGATCTGTGTCATCATGGGAGCCGAGAACCGCGACAGCCGCAACGCGGCAGCGGCGGCTCTGCTGGACTGGGGCTTTGCCAACTATGCCCTGTACACCTGCCCCGCCGCCGAGTTGTCCCCCGTCCGCGTGACCGGAGGGGTACAGCCGCAGGTCGGGCTGAGCCACGCGGGCTTTGCCTGTGTTCTGCCCCGCGCCGACCTGTCATCGGTGGAGACGGCACTTGCCTTGCCCGATCGCGTGGCGGCACCCGTCGGGGCAGGGGAGACGGTGGGTAGGCTGGAGGTCACCTGCCGCGGGGAGAGTCTGGGCGCCGTCGAGGTCAAGACCACCGAGGCGGTCGAGCGGATCGGCTTCTGGGAGCTGTTCCGACGGTTGGCGGCGCGGGTGTTCCTTGTCTGAGCGGGGAGAACCGCTATTTCCCTATTGAAAAGTCGGATCGGATGATGTATACTGTTCATGTACCCCGTATGGGGACTTGTCAAATAAACGGGAGGGGATCGTATGGAACGCGTATGTCAATTTCTGAAGGATGCCGGTATCTACTACTTGGCGACGGTGGAGGGTGATCAGCCCCGCGTGCGGCCGTTCGGAACGGCACACATTTTCCCAACTTTTTTGCCCGAAACGGTTGACATACACCTCCGTTTGTGATATACTGGTTCATGAACCGAGGACATTCCGTCCCCTCCGAGTGACGAACCGGCATCCTGCGAAAGGAGTACAAGTCTATGCAGCTTGCACAAATGAGCATGATGCACACGGGGGGGGGGGCATTATTCGCAAAAACTGGTGAATTTGACGAATGATACTCCCCTTCGGGCGCAGATCCGCTGATAGAACTTACTCCCGCGCAGTCGGTGTCGGGGTATCTTCTCCGCCTCACACCGACGAAAATACATAAAAGGAGAAACGAACATGAAGAGAAATTCCCTTATCCTTTCGATCCTGACCATCGTTCTCTGCGCGACCCTGATCGCCGGCTCGTCCTTCGCTCTGTTCACCAGCGAGAGCAAGGTCAACGTAGCCGTGACCGCCGGTACCGTCAAGGTCACCGCGACCGCCGGTGAAGTGAGCTACGAGTCCACTTTGGGCGAGAAGCTGCCCGAGAGTGATGCAACCGTAGCCGGCAACATCGTTACCATTGAGAAGATGGTTCCCGGTGATGTCATCAAGTTTGATATCACCATCCACAATGAGAGCGATGTGACGGTCAAGTACCGCACTGTTATCTCGGTCGTGGAGGACAACGATCTGGCGGCCGGTCTGACCATTACGGTCGGCGAGGAGGACTTTGATGTATCCAAGATCGCGCGTACCAAATGGATGGTGCTGGCTCCCGAGTCGGACGACATAACGGTTCCGGTCGAGATCACCCTGCCTGTCGAGGCCGGTAACGAGTATCAGGGCAAGTCCTGCAAGCTGGCTTACACGGTCGAGGCTGTCCAGGGCAATGCTCAGCCGGATGTCATTGAGGTCGGCACTTTTGCTGAACTCAAGGCCGCACTTGCAAACACGAGCGAGGCATGGACTGTTAAGCTCAAAAACGATATCGAGCTGGAGGGTGCCTTGACCGTTCCTGCCGGTGCGAATATCAAGCTGGACATGAACGGCAAGAAGCTGGTGATTCCGGACGGTGCTGATCTCAATGCATTCGTCCCGGATACGGATACTCCGCCTACTGTATTTGATATCAAGCGGAATGGATCTATCGTCATAGACGGAAACGGCACCGTCGATAGAGGAGCAAACGGTATGATTCCCATGTTCGTCCCTCGTGGTGATGTGACGATCCAGAATGGTATCTTCACGGTCGATGCCGGTCTTAATTCCTACAATCCTACGTTTATCGGCATATCGAACGGAATCGGTAAGCTGGTCATCAACGGTGGATACTTTGACGGCGGCTACTATGTGGAGGGCGACTGTGCGAACAACTGCTCCAAGCTGCTCAATGCATCGTGGGGTCAATATGTGCGGATCTATGGAGGAACCTTCGTAGCGCAGAACCCTGCATGGGGCGATGAGGGTAGAGCTGATCTTTGCCCGCACTGTTCGGGGCAGACATATTGTCAGGCTCTCTTCTTGGAGGGTCAGACGAATCGTACGGCTACCGAGATCCCGAGTGCATACACCATCACCGAGGGCACGACTACCGATGGTCGTCCCACCTATACGGTGAGCTATAATCCGTGATCATGACCAAGCCCCCTGCTCCGGCAGGGGGGCTTTTTTGCGTTTCTGTCGAAAAAAGTATATCGATTCCACCCCTGTAATCTTGTTTTTTTGCCAAAAAAGGTTGACAAATCCCACTACTTGTGATATACTGGTTCATGAACCGAGGACATTCCGTCCCCTCCGAGTGACGAACCGGCATCCTGCGAAAGGAGTACAAGTCTATGCAGCTTGCACAAATGAGCATGATGCACACGGGGGGGGGGGCATTATTCGCAAAAACTGGTGAATTTGACGAATGATACTCCCCTTCGGGCGCAGATCCGCTGATAGAACTTACTCCCGCGCAGTCGGTGTCGGGGTATCTTCTCCGCCTCACACCGACGAAAAAACATAAAAGGAGAAACGAACATGAAGAGAAATTCCCTTATCCTCTCGATCCTGACCATCGTTCTCTGCGCGACCCTGATCGCCGGCTCGTCCTTCGCTC
>CAYXBU010000080.1:0-7322 GCA_964463245.1 uncultured Clostridium sp.
AGGAGACATACAAGAAGGGTTCCCGGCGAATCCGGGTCGAGTTTGGTTGGACATTAGGTCGGCGCAAAAAAATCAAGACGGAGGGTGTCTGACATAATGAACTGGAAAATAAAGCAGATCGGCGTTCACCCCGCAATCTCCTATGCAGTGGATGAGTTGATTTACTATGTGCGACAGGTGGGGGGCGACATTCGCACCTCGCGTATGATCATGGATGCTCTGGGTGACGATGACACTGACGCGTTGTACATCGGCTGTGACGAGAATCTGAACAAGTACTTGCCGACGGTTGAGGATCCGCATCTGGACGATGCGATCTATATGGATGTGGAGTACACATCCGGCATCATCACCGGGAGCAACCCGCGCAGTGTTCTGATCGCGGTTTATCGTTTCCTGCGTGAGATTGGATTTGCGTTTCCTCTCCCCGGGAGATCGAATGATCGCATTCCCATGACCCTCTCGGATCACATCCATGTGCAGATATGCGAGGCTGCTTCCTATCGCCACCGTGAGGTCTGCATTGAGGGGGCGGATTCCTACGATCACGTGGCGGACATGATCGACTGGCTCCCCAAGGTCGCGCTGAATGGTTATTTCGTTCAGTTTACCAAGCCTTACTGCTTTTTCCGTCAGTGGTACGATCATACGGGTAACCCATATATGCCTGCCGAGAAGGTAAGCGATGAAGATATTGATGGGATGTACGCACAACTGCGGACGGAGATCAAAAAGCGAGACCTCCTGTTTCATGCGGTGGGGCACAGCTGGACTTGCGAGCCGTATGGCGTTCCGGGGACAGGCTGGGATGTGACGGATGAGGAGCCGCCGAGCTCGATCCGGCCTTACTTAGCAGAGGTCAACGGGAAAAGAGGCTGGTGGGGCGGTGTTCCGCTGAACACGAATCTGTGCTATTCCGATCCGACCGTGCGCGCTACCCTGACGGATGCCATCACGCAGTATTGTGCGGATCACCCGGACATGGATTATATCCATTTCTGGTTAGCCGATAGTGTGAATAGCCACTGTGAGTGCCCGAACTGCACCGAGTCCCCTACCGACTACTATGTCATGATGCTCAATGAGCTGGACGAGAAGCTGACGGCTCGCGATCTTGGGACTAAGATCGTTTTCCTGCTCTATTTCGATCTTTTGTGGGCACCCGAAAAGGAGACGATACGCAATCAGGATCGGTTCGTTTTGATGTTCGCACCAATTACTCGTACCTACTCCAACTCTTTTACAACACCGGAGGAAGAGGTTCGCGCGGTCTCGCTCCCGCCCTATCGGAAGAATCAGCTGACCCTGCCGAAGTCGGTCGCGGAGAATGTTGCATTTCTGCGGAAATGGCAACAGGGCTTTGGCGGTGACAGCTTTGACTTTGATTACCACATGATGTGGGATCATTATAACGATCCCGGCTCCATGTCCTCGGCTCGCTTGCTGCATGAGGACATGAAAAATCTTGTGCGTCTCGGTCTGCGCGGCATGAACAGCTGTCAGGTACAGCGTGCCTTTTTCCCAACCTCGATGAATATGATCACCATGGCGGAAACGTTATGGAATAGGGAAGTCTCGTTTGAGGATATAGCGACACGCTATTTTGCTGCAGCATTTGGCGAGGACGGCGACGTGGTGCGGCAATACCTTGAGCGGCTCTCTCGGCAATTTGATCCCGTATGGCAACGCGGTGAAAGACCTGTGGTGGATGCGGAGCAGGCGGGATACTTTGCAGAGATCCCTGCCATCGTGGATAGATTCCGCGCGACGGTCTATGCGCATATGTCCGATCTTGCTTTGAGTCCCGCTGTCAGACGCTCTTGGGAGTATCTGACCTATCATGCGGATGCCTGTGTGCGGTTCGCCAGTGCTTGTCGGGCTCGCGCCGAAGGGAAGCAGGAACTGGCGGCGGAGCTTTATCGGGAGCTGCTGGACTATTTCCATCGTGTTGAGCCACAGATACACCCGGTGTTCGATCCGCTGATCTTTGATTCTCGCATGGGCAAGCGTTTTGCTAAGCCTGCCGAGCCGCAGGCGTAACAACCAAGGCTCAAAAAACTCTCCCTGATCACCTGAGTGTGGTCGGGGAGAGTTTTTTGATTATCGGATATTGACCTCAAAGGTCTTACTGCATCGCGGACAGCGCGCGGTATGCTTTCCCGGCTTGCGCGGCAAGCGCAACGTGGCACTGCAAGCAGGGCAGGAGCGGAACACATGAGTGTCCGTGTCAGCGGGACGTGCCTTGCGGCGGCGGAAGGGATGCTTGAGTTTGGCCGTAAAGCGGAGCCAAGCGGCGTTCTCACGCTGGCGTGCACGAATGTTTCGAGAAAAGAAACGGAAGATGGTATACCCGAGCAGGATGACCGAGAGGAGGTAGAGTGCCCAGCTGATGATGGCCGGTGCGGCGGTCTGTGTGCCCGTGCCGATCAGGCCGAGGATGGCACCGGAAAAGAGGAGGATCAGGACGGCGATGAACAGTGCGTTGTACAGCTGGTCGTTCCGGGCGTAGCGACCCGACATGAAGCGGGTCAGCCTCGGACGGAAATTACCCATGTGTATGTGTCTCCTTTCCTTCCTGTATCCGTCGTGCGTTGGACAGCATCAGCTTGATGCGGTTCTCCTGGTTGATGGCGGTCGCGCCTGCATCGTAGTCAATGGCGACCAGATTGACATCCGGGTGGTTCTCCTTGATGGGCTTCATCATGCCCTTGCCCACGATGTGGTTGGGCAGGCATCCGAAGGGCTGGGCGCAGACGATGCTCTTGACTCCCTCGTCGATCAGCTCCAGCATCTCGGCGGTCAGAAGCCATCCCTCTCCCATCTTCATGCCCATGCCGACATACCCCTCTGTCATGGTACAGGTATGACGGAAGGAGGTCGGCGGGGTAAAGATGCCGCTTTCGGTCACGGCGCGGATGAGATCATCCTGCTTGCTCAAGAAGAACTGACGGGCGATCATATAGATGCGGGAGGCAAGGTAATTCATGCCGTAGAGCTTATAGTCCATGATGGAGTCGGTGATGGAGTACAGGAAGAAATCCACCAGACCCGCCATGACCGGCTCGGCACCCTCCGAGATCAGGAAATCCTCCAGCCCATTGTTGCCCAGTGCCGAGAATTTGACGAATATCTCACCCACGACTCCGACTCGGAGCTTGGATGCTGTCTTGCGCTCCTCGACACCCTCGATGGCGGCAAAGTCGGCAATGATCCTGCGGTAGGTCGCCTTGACATCCCGATAGCGGATGCGCTTGGCGGACATCTCGTCCGCCAGACGAGTGCTCCACTGATCCGCCAGTGCCTCAGCCGTGCCGGGCACCTTTTCGTAGGGGCGGCACTGGTTCAAAAGCAGCATGATCAAGTCACCGTACAGGATGGCGTACAGTCCCTTGTGGAGCATGGGTAGTGTGATCTTGAAGCCGGGCATGGACTCTAACCCCGATACATTCAGCGAGATGACCGGCACATACGCGTATCCGGCCCGCGCCAATGCCTTACGCAGGAGGGAGATATAGTTGGAGGCGCGGCACCCGCCGCCGGTCTGGGTCAGCATGAGCGCGACCTTGTGCGGGTCGTACTGCCCGCTCTCCAGAGCGGCGATGAACTGCCCGATGACCAGAATGGCGGGGTAGCAGGAATCGTTGTGCACGTAGCGAAGTCCCGCGTCGATGACCTTGCGGCTGTCGCCGTGCAGACCGATCTCCAGAGCCCTTGTGTTGTACCCGAACCTCTGGAAGACCCGCTCTATGATGCGGAAGTGACGGGGGAGCATGGTGGGCATGAGGATGGTATAGGTCTTGCGCATCTCCTCGGTAAAGATGACTCGCTCCGGCTCTGTCTGGGCGGCGGTATCGCACCCGCCGCAGGATGCGCAATCCCCCGCGCAGGCGTTGCTTGTCTTGTTCAGCTCCTGCTCAGACATGAGCGGCACCTCCTTTCGTGTTTTGCGTGGCGGCAGATGTCTGTGACTCTGCCTGCCCGGCCGTCAGCTCCAGCGCACCGATCAGACTGCGCAGGCGGATATTGACGGCACCCAGATTGGTGATCTCGTCGATCTTGATCTGGGTATAGAGCTTGTTCCCGCGCTCCAGAATATCCCGCACCTCGTCGGTGGTGATGGCATCCAGACCGCACCCGAAGGACACCAGCTGGACCAGCTGGACATCGGGATTCTGCACGGCATAGCGCGCGGCGGCGTAAAGGCGAGCGTGATATGTCCACTGGTTGAGCACATGAACGGGGGCAGACTGTGTCAGCCCGGCGATGCTGTCCTCGGTCACCACGGCAAAGCCCAGCGAGGTCGCAAGACGGTCGATACCGTGCCCGATCTCGGGGTCGATGTGATAGGGGCGACCCGCTAAGATCATGATGCGGTTGCCGCGCTCCCGCGCCCAAGCCACAGCCGCCTCGCCCTCGCGGCAGATATCCGCCATCCAGCTCTTGTAGGCGGCAAGACCCGTGCGGACGGCGTGTTTGATCTGCCCGCGGGTAAAGCCGCCGAAGGAATCCTTCAAGAGGAGATACAGCTCCTTGATCAGCTGCTTCTCGTTGTTGATATTCAGGTAGGGGTAGAGGAAATTGACCCCGCGCAGGTCGTCCATGTTGTGATCCAGCAGTTCGGAGTAGTAGGCGACCACGGGACAGTTGTAGTGGTTGTCACCCATCTGCTCGTCCATATTATATGTCAAGCAGGGATAGAATATGGCATCCACGCCGCGCTCGATGAGGTCTTCCATATGTCCGTGCATGATCTTGGCGGGGTAGCAGGCGGTATCCGAGGGGATGGAGTACTGTCCCCGCAGGTAGAGCTGACGGGAGGACGGTCCCGAGAAGACTACACGGAAGCCGAGGTCTGTAAAAAACGTGAACCAGAGAGGAGCCAGCTCGTACATACCGAGGGACAGCGGCAGACCCATCACGCCGCGCCCGCCGTCGCGGGCAGACTCGGCGAGAGCCTCCAGCTTTTCTCGCTTGTAGCGGTGCAGGTTAGGGATGACGTCGGCACCTTCGGGCAGCTTGCCGCCCGCGCCGCGCTCACACTTGTTGCCGGAGATGTATTTCTGACCGTCCGAGAAGCTGTTGATGATGAGGCGGCAGTTGTTGCCGCACCCGTGGCAGACAGCCGCCTTGGAGGTGTGGGTAAAGGAGGCGACCTCCTCGGCGGACAGGATCGCGGAGGTCTCCAGCCCCAGCGAACGAGCGTACAGTGCCGCCCCGTAAGCACCCATCAGTCCGGCGATACCGGGACGGATGACCTCGCGGCCGATCTCCCTCTCAAAGCTGCGCAGGACGGCGTCGTTGAGGAAGGTGCCACCCTGCACCACGATCTCCCGCCCCAGCTCGTCGGCCGAGCTTGCGCGGATGACCTTATAAATGGCATTCTTGACCACACTGCGGGACAGACCGGCCGAGATGTCCCCGACGGTCGCGCCGTCCTTCTGCGCTTGCTTGACCGAGGAGTTCATGAAGACGGTACAGCGGGTGCCCAGCTCCACGGGAGCCTTGGCGAACAGCCCTTGCTTGGCAAACTCCTCCACCCCGTAGCCCATGGACTTGGCGAAGGTCTCGATAAAGGAGCCGCACCCGGAGGAGCAGGCCTCGTTGAGCAGGATGGAGTCAATGGCGTTGTTCTTGACCTTGAAGCACTTCATGTCCTGCCCGCCGATGTCCAGAATGAAGTCCACATTGGGATTGAAGTGGTGGGCGGCAGTGAAGTGCGCCATGGTCTCGACCAAGCCGCAGTCGATGTGGAAGGCATGCTTGATCAACTCCTCACCGTAGCCCGTGACGGCCGAGCCTTTGATGGTGATATGATCCCCACAGAGCTTGTAGATCTCGGTCAGCTGTTCGCGGACGATGCTGACGGGATTGCCGCGGTTGGAGTCGTAGAAAGAGTAGAGGATCTCGCCGTCCTGCCCCATCAGCACCAGCTTGGTGGTGGTGGAGCCGCAGTCGATGCCGAGGTAGGCGTCTCCGTTGTAGTCGGCCGGGTAGACGGCGCGGGCGGTCGCCCGATCATGCCGCTCGCGGAAGGCGGCGTACTCCTCCTCCGAGGCAAAGAGCGGGGGAGTGTGTGCCGTGACCGGCATGGCACGGCAGGACTCCTCCACGCGGGCGATCAGGGCATCCATGCCGCACTTTGCATCCTGCCCGTCGGCGTACAGTGCCGCGCCCAGCGCGACCGACAGCCGTCCGTATTCCGGGAACAGAGCCTCCTCCTCCGAGAGCTTCAAGGCCTCTCGGAAGGCGGCACGGAGTCCGCGACAGTAGTACAGGGGACCACCCAAGAACATGACCTTACCGGCGATGCGCCGTCCCTGCGCCAGCCCCGCTATGGTCTGGCTGGCCACGGCGGCGTAGATGCTGGCGGCGATGTTCTCCTTGGCCGCACCCTGGTTCAGGAGCGGCTGGATGTCGGTTTTGGCGAATACGCCGCACCGCGAGGCGATGGGGTAGATGCGGGTGTGCTTGAGACTCAGCTCGTCCATCTCCTCCAGTGTCAGGTCGAGAAGGGTAGCCATCTGGTCGATGAAGGCTCCGGTACCACCGGCGCAGGTGCCGTTCATGCGCTCGTCCAGACCGCCCTCAAAAAAGATGATCTTGGCATCCTCGCCGCCCAGCTCAATGACAGCCGAGGTGTCCGGTTCCAGTCGGCGCACCGTCTCGGCGGTGGCGTAAACCTCCTGCACGAAGGGAATATCCGCCGCGCGTGCAAGACCCAGCCCTGCCGAGCCGGAAATGGCGACCTTGACAAGGCGGTCACCCACCAGGGACTTGACCCGTCGCAAGAGCTCCAGCGTCTTGGGACGCACCTGCGAAAAATGCCGCTCGTAGCAGGAGTAGACCATCCGCCCACCACAAAAGACCGCGATCTTGGCGGTCGTGGAGCCTATATCGATGCCGATGACGGCGGTTTGGTCGTCTCCCATAGTCAGGCTGTCGGGCACACCCGACAGCACCTGCGTATCCAGTTCGGTTTCTGCCTGCATATATCCACACTCCTGTGTCAAAAAAAGCCGAGGAGAGTCGCCGTAGCGTATACCTCTCCTTGTATGATAACTCATTATCTTCTCTATATAATAGCACAAATAAATGAACCTATTGTAAACGGAGCCCTTCCCATCGGTAGGTTTTTTCTGAATAATGTGTGAAAACAGGAGAAATGTGCGTGAACACGACACTGAAACTTTTTTTGAAAACCCCTTGACAGATCGCCACGAGTGTGCTATAATACAAACACTTGAATAAATGCTCAAAAGTTCAACCCAAGGAGGAGCCAATGGAACCGAAAGAGAACTCGTATCTTGCGCCGACCGAGCCCG
>CAYXBU010000081.1:0-7304 GCA_964463245.1 uncultured Clostridium sp.
GACTTCGCAGGTCAGCTGGACGGATACCTGTCAGGCTCGGTCGGCGGCGACATCCGGGGAGATGTGGTCGGCTCGGTGTCGGGCGTGGTCATGGGCAAGATACATGGGAAGGTGTACGGGGATCGGGAGGAGAATGCCGGAGTGCCCATACATCCGGGGGGAGGCCACCGCGCCTCCCTTTTTCGCTCCCGCCCGTCCGCCGTGCCTGAAAGCATTCTAACGGTAACATTTCGGTGGATAAAATGTAAATAATCCCGTTCGTTGATGATTTGGACACATTTTCTCGCTATAATGGAGAAAACGGGCATTTTTTGATGCTCCGACCTTGAATTACGGATTGAGAGGCGTGTGCATGAAGCAATTCTTTTCCCGCTACTCCTACGACAGTATGCGGATGTTCTTAGACCAGTTCGCCATATCCCTGTTTGGCTTTTCGCTGGCACTCGCGGCCGACAAGACCAAGAGCAACTCCTTCCTCTGGGTGGTCAGCATTGCATCCATCCTGTTCTACCTGTTCCTGATCATGGATGTGGCACGGCGGATCGGCGACCGAGATCGCGTCTCGGTGGAGATCGGTAAGCAGCGGTTCTCCCCCGTCCGCGGGTTCTTGATCTCCCTGGTCGCCAACAGTGTCAACCTGATCATGGCTCTGGTCGTCATGCTCCTGACCTTCCTGCCGGGAACCAATCCCGCCATGGCCAAGCTGATCACCAGCCTGCTCAACGGAATGTATTTCGGCGTGTACCGACTGGTCAGCGTGGGCGGCACCGCCCTGCAGGGGCTGTGGTGGGCGTACTTCCTCCTGCCCCTGCCGGCACTGCTGGTCTCGACACTGGGGTATATTGCCGGGGTCAAGGATTGGCACCTGTTCGGCCTGACCACCCCCGAGCTGCCCGCTTCGGATCGCCCGACCCGCAAGGAGATGCGCGAGAGACGGGAGCAGGAAAAGGACAAGCAACAGCCCAAGGATTGAACGACACAGTGCCGCGTACTTCTCTGCCGGGAGCCGCGAGATTTTCGCATTTTTTGGAAAAATTCTCTTGACAGTCGCGCCTGTTTGTGATATAATAGGCGTGTTCACAGGGCAGGGAAGTCCCCGCCCCGTGCTCGGGCTTGTAGCTCAGTTGGGAGAGCGCTGCGTTCGCAACGCAGAGGTCAAGGGTTCGAATCCCTCCAGGTCCACCAATTTCCAAAAGACCGAGCCCATCACCGATCGGTGATGGGCTCGGTCTTTGTCTTGCGGGAACTCCTGCCCGCACGGGGCGAGCAGGAGCCATTGGTTCGCATCTCTTATGCTTGATGCCGCGCTTCCCACTCCGCGCGGTTCCGCTTGACATCCTCGGGATCCAGCGTACGCTCCGGGTAGGAGGAGCAGGGCAGGACCTGATCCCCCGCGACAGCGGCGTTGGTGCAGGCGTTGTCGTGTCTCCAGGCATTCCGCTCCTCGGGGTTCCGCAGGTTCGGGACCTTGATGGGTCGGTTGCCGTTCAGGATGGAACGGAAGGCGAGAATGCCGCAGATGCCCATGTCCACTGCTTGGTAGACGTCGATCGACCACTTGCCGTCCTCGTGCCCCAGGATCTTTTCAATGAAGAAGTGGGTGGGATAGAAGTCACTGCCGCCGTGGGAGGCGATACCGCTGTTGCGCGCCAGCTCGGCTGAGACGAACTTCTCGGGGACGATGTAGTGATTCTCCCCCTCGGCCAGCTTGCCGGGGGTCTCCTCGTACAGGCGCACCCGCTCGCCGCCGTCCTGAACGCAGGTGCCGAGGTAGCCCTTGGTGCCGAAGACATGGTAGGCGGTGTTGGCAGGCTCCCGCTTCAGGGGGCCGTGGATGGACTTGACGATAGCGCCGTTGTCCAGCGTGACCATCTCAATACCGCTGGCGTGACCGCCCGCGTGACCCAGATGGTAGAACTCCTCGATGGGGGGATTCTCAAAGCCCACGACCTGCACCGGTCTGTGGCCGGTGATGGTCATGATCGGTCCCAGCGAGTGCGTGCAGTAGAAGGTGGGGCAGAGGTGGTTGCGCCAATGCTCGGGGTCGCCATAGGTGATGTCCACCCAGCCTCCGGCACAGTTGTGGATGTAGTCACACTCGGCATAGCTCACGTCGCCGATCTTACCCTCCTTGTACAGCCGCCACATCTCGAAGGTCAAGTCCATGTAGCAGTAATTCTCGGCGTAGGCGTAGACCAGACCGGTCTCCTCCACCGTCTCGATCAGCTCGACCGCCTGGGCCATGGTCTCGCTGGGCAACACCTCCGAGAGGACGTGCTTGCCCGCCTTAAGGCAACGGATGGCGAAGGTGGCGTGCTCGGTGGCGTAGTTGGCCAGCACCACGGCATCCATATCATATTGCAGGAACTCGTCGAAGGACTCGAAGCACTCGATGTGCAGTCCTGCGGCCTCCGCATTCTTGCGCGCCTGATCCAAGAGGGGGGTATACTTGTCGCAGACGGCGACCAGCTCCGCCTCCGGGTGGTGTAGGAGCACCTGGATCATGGAGTTGCCTCTTGCTCCTCCGAATACGCCGATACGCAGTTTTCTTTCCATAGTTATGTTTCCTTTCCTGACGCGTCCGCGATCCTGCGCGGACGACTGTGACGGTCTTTTTTCACGGTGACCGTCCACAAGCATTGTAACAGATTTTGACTTGAAAGTACATATGCAGAACGCACAAAAAGAATTGGATCTTTTTGTGCGTTCTGCGCTATATCACTTGTCCTGATCGGCGCGAGTGGTCTCGTCCCCCTCGGCATCCATGTAGATGGTGTCGATCCTGCCGTCTCCGGTGGTGTCGGCGTACACGGTGCCGCGCTGCCTGCCCGGGCGGTGTGCCGATCGCGTTTCGGAGCCAACGAAATCAGCGCGGGCGATGCGGATAATGCTGATCACACCTGCGACCACGGCACCCGTGATCACGACCCAGCCGACCACCAGGAGCAGAATGTGTACCACCGTAAAGGCGGCATCCAACAGCATGGGCAGGAAGGCCAGAACCAGCACGCCCATGATCAGCCGCCATACCTCGCGCAGGAACTGCTTCCCCTTCTCCTGCGCCATCAGGATCCGCAAGAGCGGGAACAGGATCATATACGCTCCGATGACGATGACAAGAACGGTGCTCTGGAAGAAGATCAGTGCGATACCCATCGCAATACCCAGGATGGCACTGATGAAGTCCATCAGCCCCAGCGAGGTGTTGAGGTTAGCGGCACCCGAGACCAGCTCGGGGATGTTGCTGATAATGGTGAAGATACCGCAAATGATCAGGGTCACTTGGATGATGAGGTGCAGGGTCTCCGGCTTGAGCACCGCCGCCAATACCAGTACCAAGACTCCCAGAAGGACTCCCAGCAGAGTCCCGGTCACGCGGGCGATGATCAGATTCTTTTTGATCTTGTTCATGAAGATGATCCTCCTTTATTGCTGTGTAGCTTGTCGAATGCGCTCCCCGCAGACGGTTCGGATATGCGCAGCGACCGGTGGGGGCAGTAGCTCGTCAGGCACCCGCCCCGCCGCCAGCTCGGCACGGACGCGGGTGGAGCTGATCTCGGCCAGCGCGGGATCGGTCGGCATATACAGGGTCTCGGCGCGGGGGTCGTGCTCCCGATTCCAGAGCGCGTGGGTCTGCTCGTAGCGGTAGTCGGTCTCGCTTCGAAGCCCTTTGACGATCACATCGGCACCCAGCCGTTCGAACAGGTGGATCAGCAGGCCGCTGTCGGTCACGACCTCTACGTTCGGCAGGTCAGCGCAGGCCAGCCTGACCAGCTCCTCCCGCTCGGCGGGGGAGAACAGATACTGCTTGACGGTCGCGCCCGGTACATACTTGGTCATGTCGTTGTGCATCACCGCGACCACCACCCGCTCAAAGATGCCCGCCGCGCGGCGGATGACATCCAGATGCCCCGTCGTGATGGGGTCAAAGCTCCCGGGGATCAGTGCGGTGCTCATACGCTCTCCTCCGCCACAGGGGAGGTGTGGGTCACTACCGTGATGTAGGCCTTACCGTATTTGGCCTCCTTGACAAGGGTGAAGTGCCCGGAGAGTGCCGTCTCGGTGGCAAAGCCCAGTGGGTCGGGCTCGCCGCTCTCGCAGATGATCAGTCCTCCGGGGGAGAGCAGACGGGCGCGGAGGATATCCTCCACGGTGGAGGCCACGGCGTGCATGGCATAGGGCGGGTCAAGGAAGATGCAATCAAAGCTGTCCTTCCCCCTGCGGGAGCGCAGGTAGGCCGCCACATCCGAGCACAGGATGGTGCAACGGTCGGCAAGACGGGTCTTGGTGGCGTTGCGTTCAATGATCCGAATCGCCTCGCGGGATTGATCCACCAGCACGGCGTGTGCCGCCCCCGCCGACAGTGCCTCCAGCCCCAGCTGTCCGCACCCCGCAAAGAGATCCAGAACGCGAATGCCGTTCATGTCCATCCGCACCCGCAGGGAAGAGAAGACCGCCTCCTTGGCGCGTTCGGTCGTAGGGCGGGTTGCCTCGCCCTCCAGAGTGTCCAGCCGCACACCGCGTGCCGAACCTGTAATGATCCGCATCATGGCTTACTGTCCTTTCTTTTTGGTATTGCTATCCTGCTTGCTGTCAAAGTATGCCCGTATCCTGGCCGCATCGGCGCGGGATATGCCCGGAACCGCCGCCAGAGCCGCCTCGTCGGCGGCGCGGACTCCCGCCAAGCCCCCCAGCGTGGTCAACAGCTTTTTCGCCTTGACATCCCCGATGCCGGGAATGCGGGTCAAGCTGGAGTGGGTCAGGGTGCGGGTCTTGGCGTTGCTCATGCGGGAGACGGTGAAGCGGTGCACCTCCTCCTGCAGCTTGTACAGGAGCACGAACACCTCTCGCTCCCGCGCGATGCTGATCTCCTCGCTGTCGGTACACAGGGCGCGAGTCTTGTGGAAATCATCCTTGACCATGCCAAAGACCGGAATATCCAGCTCCAGCTCCTCCATCAGCTCCCGCGCCACCGAAACATGACCACGACCGCCGTCCAGCAGGATGAGATCGGGACGATGGGAGAAGCTGCCGCTGCTATCCGTCAGGTGTGCCAGCCGACGGGACAGAGCCTCCCGCATACTGGCGTAGTCATCGGTGCCTTCCACCGTGCGGATATTGAAGGAAGC
Organism: uncultured Clostridium sp.; assembly: GCA_964463245.1. GTDB lineage: Bacteria > Bacillota > Clostridia > Oscillospirales > CAG-272 > CAMEON01. Next base: position 5,130 of record CAYXBU010000081.1, read on the forward strand.
GTACTGGCTCTTGGCCAGCTTGCCGTCCTCCAGCACCACCATGCCGGCGGTCAGGTGCTCGGCACCGATGTTGGATATATCATAGGCCTCGATGCGCTCCGGGTAGCCAATGCCCAACAGCTCTCCCAGCCGCACCAGTGACCCCTCGTTCTGCTCCGCATCCCGACGGAACTGCCGCACTCGCTCGGCGGCGTTGGAGACCGCCAGCTCGCAGAGGGAGCGGCCGGTTCCGCGCTCGGGGGTACGCAGTGTGACCTTGTGTCCCGCCTCGGCCGAGAGGTAGGCCGCCAGTGGCTCCCGTTCCTCGTCCTCCATGGGGAAGGACAGGAGGATCGTGGCGGGGATGTCGGTGCGTACACGGTATTGCTCACAGATGAAGCTGCCCATGGTCTCGGCGTTCAGGATGCGCTCCGCGCCCGACAGGCAGTCCTCCTTGTCCACGACGGCGCCCCCGCGAATGTAGAGCACCGACACGCAGGAGGTGACCTCGTCCTCGTAAAGGCCGAACACATCCTGCTCGGTGTCGGGGGAGGCCACGACCGTCTGCTTTTGACTCAGGCGATCCAGCGCGGCGATGGTGTCGCGGCAACGGGCGGCCGCCTCAAAGCGTTCCTCCTCGGCGTGGGCGTACATCTGCTCGGTCAGGTGGCGGCGCGCCTCGGCGGTGTGCCCCCGCAGGATGTCCGCCGCCGAGCGGATCAGGGCGGTGTACTCCTCCTCGCCGATGCTCCCCGTGCAGGGAGCTACGCACCGACCCATCTGGGCGTACAGGCAGGGACGCTCCCGCCCGATGTCCCGTGGGAAGCGGCGGTTGCAGGTCGGCAGGCGCAGAGTGTAGCGCAGGGTGTCCAGAACGGCGTACACGGTGGAGGTGCCGGAATAGGGACCGAAATACTTGCCGCGGTCGTTCTCTCGCTTGCGGGTCATGATCAGGCGCGGGTATGCCTCGTCGGTGATCTTGATATAAGGATAGGATTTGGCGTCCTTGAGACGGATATTGTACTTGGGGGTGTACTGCTTGATGAGGGTGTTCTCCAGTGTCAAGGCCTCGATCTCGGTCTCGCACAGGAAATACTCGAACTCCTGTACTCCCGCGACCATGCGGGCGGTCTTGAGGTTCTTCTCGCTGTTCTGAAAATACTGGGAAACGCGGTTCTTGAGCTTGCGGGATTTCCCCACATAGATGACACGCCCCTCCCGATCCTTCATGATGTACACACCGGGGGTCAGGGGGAGGGAATTGGCTTTCTCCAGCAGTCGTTTTCGGTCTTCCTCGCGGGTCGGCATTGGTGCCCTCCTTCCTTTCTTCGTGTGACTCTGTATGTGCGATGGTTCACGAAAAAACGGTGCGGGCTTTCCCATTCCCGCATGGGCACAAGCGCGCACCGTTTTGTTTGTCCGCATTTCGGACAGATATGTATAGCCGTCGGTCGGTCAGGCTACGCCCGCCTCAGCACTCCGAGAAGCCGGAGCTGACCAGGGACTCCAGACCATCCAGAGCCGCATCCTCGTCCGCGCCATCCGCATACAGCGTGATCGTCATGCCCTTAGCGATCCCCAGGGACAGAACCCCCAGAAGGCTCTTGGCGTTGACCTTGCGGTCATCCTTCTCCACCCAGATGGAACATTTGTAGCAATTAGCCTTTTGAATGAAAAAGGTTGCCGGTCTCGCGTGCAGACCGCTTGCGTTGTTAATGAGAACATCGCGACTTTTCATACCTAAAATCTCCTGTTATTTGTTGATACGGCGTACTCACAAGCACACCTGTGATCCTACTTACTATCCCTTGTAGTATACCAAAAATGGGCGGATAAATCAAGTGTCAATCTATAGGATTTTTTTCTTTTTGGCTTTTCTTTTTTCATCTATTTTCACAACAGAGCGATATATAACGACCGAGCGCCGCCTGTTTTCCGGCATATTATTGGTGTGTCGGCATTATCGGCTCAGGCTTCACCTCGACGCGGATCATCCGATGCTTTCAATAATATATGTGGCGGGCAACTGATCTTGCATCGCTTTCTCGAAACGGAACCACAGCATTAGCCGGAATAATTTCCGGGCGCGCCCTCTGCGTGTTCCCGCAAGGATGCTATCCGCCCCGCCCTCCCCGCCCCCACCCCTCCTCGTCAACCCTCCCAAAACCCACCCCCGAATTCCCCCTGACTTTTGCC
>CAYXBU010000082.1:0-6916 GCA_964463245.1 uncultured Clostridium sp.
GTCCTCGCCCTGCCGCTTGGTGATGAAGGTAGAGGAACCGCCGCCGTCGCAGTTGAAGGCCCACTTACAGCCCAGAGACAGCATGACCTCGCCTTCCTCATAGTCGTTCAGACCGGAGGAGATAACGCCGCGTCCGTCGTTCATGACCAGAACCAGCGTACCGTCCTCCTTGATACCGACGAGGGAGCGGGGATGAGAGGTGCCGGTGTGGGTCTCCGCCGTGTTGACCAGCTTACCGTCCTTGACCACCATGCCGAAGTTGGCCGACATGACCTGCCACTCGTTGCCCTTCAGACCCTCCCAGGTCTCGTGCAGCTCGCAGTAGCAGGTGCCGTCGTCGTTCTTGTAGACAGCCAGATAGGTCGCGGGGGTGCCGTTGTGGGTATCGGTATCGGGAGTGGCAATGACCTTTCCGTTGTAGACCAGATAGCCATAGGGCGCGTTGCACTGGTAGTTCAGGCCGGTGTTCATACCGCCGATGACATTATACCCCAGCTCCTCCTCGTAGTAAGCGAGGGTCTGGCTCAGGGGCTTGACGTTCCAGGTGCTCGCGTCTTTGACGTCCACCTTGTCCACGCCGTAGTAGCCCGCCACGATGGAGATATCCGGGTTGGACGGATCCACCTCCATAATGTGCAGGGTCTGACGGCGAGAGCCGTTCTTGTTGTTCAGGATCATTTCGCTCTCCACGGCCGCGCCGGGGACAAGCACATAGTCCTTCTTGGAGGTGACGTTGTAGTAGTCGCTCACGCCGAACGTCTCGCCCTCGTAGATGATGTTGTCCTCTGCCCATCCGGCGAATGCCGTGACGGGAACCAGACTCAACACGAAGGAGAAGATCAGCAGGAAGCAGAGCCACTTAGTCGTTCTCATTTTCATGGTAACAGGTTCCTTTCTGTGTGAAATGGTCGAATCATCCACATTATACAATATCCGGGCTCGGTTGTCAAGGGCTTTTCCTGCATTGGAAAAAATTGCAAAACTCAAGGCGACCATGGTTAATTTTCAAAGTAGGTCCCACCGTGGAAATTAGAGCGAAAGCTACTTTAAGAATTTACTGAATTTACTTTTTTCGGATTTTCCGTCTTTTTTTCAAAAACCCCTTGACATTCGCCCCGAGATGTGCTATAATATCCGAGCGTCGTCCAGAGAAACGGCAACATTCATGGCGGTGATAGCTGTCATGGCGGAGTAGCTCAGTTGGCTAGAGCAACCGGTTCATACCCGGTAGGTCACAGGTTCAAGTCCGGTCTCCGCTACCATGCACAGGAGGGCAATGCCGTTCCGATTTCGAGCGGCATTGCCCATCCTTATTATTCGGCCCGTTGGTCAAGAGGCCTAAGACACTGCCCTTTCACGGCGGTAACAGCAGTTCGAATCTGCTACGGGTCACCAAACACAACAAATCCGAACCATTTCGTTGATCGAATTGGTTCGGATTTGTTTTTCACCGCAATCGATTGATATTAATATTGAAAACTGCCGTCGATAGCGACCAGATGGTTACTCTCGGCGGTAATTTTTTTTTGAGTTGTGGATTTACTTGTCCGAGAATTTCACACAAACCTTCCGCCCCCCCTTGACAAATCCGTAAAATGTGATATAATTAAGGCATTAACGGTTCAGGGGTAAACAGTCCCCGGAAAGGAAGCATATGAAATCCAAGCATGATGACCGCAAGTCCCGCCCGGAGCAGCTCCCGCCCCGGCCGCACTCCCCGAAGCAGGAGGCCATGGGGCTTCTGTTGCAAGCCACGCGGATGCACCACAGCGAGGTGGAGCGCAAGGTCGGGACGCTGGGCGTCCACCACAGCCAGCACCGTATGCTCATGCGGCTCTCCCGCGGGGATGTGACCAACTCCCAGCGCGAGCTGGCCGATGCCATGAACATCAGCCCCGCCGCCGTGACCGCCACCCTCAAGGGGCTGGAGAAGGACGGCTACATCACCCGGAGCATGGGCTCCGACGACAACCGCCGCAACAACGTCTGCATCACCGAGGCGGGGATCGCCAAGGTCGAGGAGAGCCGCCGCCTCTTTGAAGCCATTGACCGGCAGGCCTTTGACGGCTTTTCGCAGGAGGAGCTGGAGACCTTCATGGCTCTGCTCCGCCGCATGATCGACAATTTCCGCACCGCCGACGACAAAAGCGGCGCGTCCGACCGTCCGTAAGCACACAGGAAGGAAGTGTTCCCTTGAATCCATCCCCCGAACAGACCCTTGACCGCTCGGCTGTCCCGAGCGGCCTGCACTGGGGCAAGTACGTCAAGCCCTACCTTCCCTACTTCATCATCGGCCCCATCCTGATGATCGTGGAGGTCATCGGCGAGATCCTCATGCCCCGCCTGCAGGCCTACATCATCGACTACGGCGTAAACGGCGACACCGAAGGGATGCCGACCGTCATCCGCTGGCTCTATGACCTGTGCGCCGGCTTCACCGACAACGAGAGCCTCGTTCCCTTCATCGCCGCTGTCATGATCGCCATGATCCTGACCGCCGTGCTCATGATGATCGGCGGCGTGGGCGGTGCCTACTTTGCCTCCAAGGCCTCGGTCAACTTTGCCGCCGACCTGCGCGCCGACATCTACCGCAAGGTGCAGAGCTTCTCCTTCAGCAGCATCGACAAGTTCAACACCGCCTCCTTGGTCACGCGGCTGACCAACGACGTGACCCAGCTGCAGAATTTCGTCAACACCCTCATGCGCATGGCACTCCGCTCGCCGGGGATGCTGATCGGTGCCCTGATCATGGTCATCTCCATGGACATCCAGAAGGGCACGAATATGTCCCTCGTGCTGGCGGTGGCGGTGCCGATCTTAGCCGTGGGTATCCTCATCTTCATCAAGCTGTCCGCCCCCCGCTTCACCGCCATGCAGGATCGCGTGGACGGGCTGAACGCCAACGTGCAGGAGAACCTGACCAACGTGCGGGTGGTCAAGTCCTTCGTGCGGGAGGAGCGCGAGATCGAGAAGTTCCGCGGCACCAACGCCGACTTGAAAAAGACGGGGCGTTCCGCGTGGCTCCTGATGATCTTCATGTCCCCGCTGATGACCCTGTGCATGAATGTCGCCACCCTCTCGGTCTTGTGGTTCGGCGGGAATCAGGTCATGGAGGGCGGTATGTCCACCGGTGACCTGACCTCCTTCATCACCTACATCACCCAGGTGCTCAACTCCCTGATGATGGTCAGTATGCTGTTCATGCAGCTGACTCGCGCCATCGCCTCTGCCCACCGCATCCGCGAGGTCATGGAGGAGCAGACCGACATCTCGGACGAGGCCGCCGCAGAGCCGGAGCGCACCGTCCGCGAGGGGCAGGTGGAGTTCCGCCATGTCTCCTTCCGCTACTACAAGGACAGCGAGGAGCGGGTGCTGAGCGACATTGACCTGACCATTCCGGCAGGCTCGACCGTGGGCATCATCGGCTCCACCGGCTCGGGCAAATCCACGCTGGTCTCGCTCATCCCCCGCCTGTACGATGCCGACGAGGGCGAGGTGCTGGTGGACGGCGTGAACGTCAAGGACTGGAGCCTCTACAACCTGCGGGAGGGCATCGGCATGGTCCTGCAAAAGAACCTTCTGTTCTCCGGCACGGTGGAGGACAATCTGCTCTGGGGGGACGGCTCGGCCGACTCCGAGACCGTCCGCGCCGCCGCACAGGATGCACAGGCAGACGGTTTCGTCTCCACCTTCCCCAAGGGCTACGCCCACGACATCGACCAGGGCGGCACCAATGTCTCGGGCGGGCAGAAGCAACGGCTCTGCATCGCGCGGGCACTGCTCAAGAAGCCCAAGATCCTCATTCTGGACGACTCCACCTCGGCGGTGGACACCGCCACCGAGGCGCGCATCCGTCGCGCGTTGCATGACGGTCTGCGCGGCTCGACCAAGATCATCATCGCCCAGCGCATCCTGTCGGTCATGGACGCCGACTGCATCGTGGTGCTCAGCGACGGCAAGATCACCGGCATGGGCACCCACACCGAGCTGTTGGCGAACAACGTGGAGTACAAGGAAATTTACGACTCCCAGATGGAGTCCGCATCGGGTGCCCTGTCAGCCGATGCCGCCCGTGCCGCCGAGCTGCACGGGGAGAACCACGCGGGGGAGGTGATGACACATGGCTAAGCGGAATCTGGAAGAGCTTCAAAAGCGATACAGCAGCTCCGCGCCGGTGGGCGGCGGCTTCCGCGGCCCCGGCGGTCCCGGCGGTCGTCCCGGCGGGCGGGGTGGACGTCGCGCTCCCGGCTCCATGGAGGACGGGCGCGGCAAGTACAGCCGTGCGACCGTGAGCCGTCTGCTCTCCTACATTGCGGTCTATCGCGGGCGGGTCATCGCCGCGCTGGTCTGTATGCTGATCAACACCCTGACCTCCCTGGCGGCGACCTTCCTCCTGCGGGACGTGGTCAATGTGGTCAACCCGCTCAACACCGACCCCGAGCGGTCGGTGCTGGTCAAGCTGTTCCTGCCGAGCGTCACGGTCGAGAACTTCGCCGAGCGGCGGTTGGGCTGTCTCGTGGTGGTGGTCGCGGTCATGGCGGTGCTGTATGTAATCGGGATATTCACGAGCTACCTGCAGAACCGCATCATGATCACCGTCTCGCAGAACGCCACCGAGCAGCTGCGAAACGACCTGTTTGCCAAGCTGCAACGCCTGCCCGTGCGCTACTTTGACACCAACACCACCGGTGAGCTGATGTCCCGCTTCACCAACGACGTGGACGCCATCGACAACATGATCAACTCCACCGTGACCAGTCTGATCTCGGGTGCTATCACCCTGGTCGGCACTCTGCTCATGATGATCTACCTGAGTCCCCTGCTGACCCTCATCACCATCCTGTTCGTGCCGCTGTTCCTGTTTGCGGGCAAGGCCATCGCCAAGCGGTCGGGCAAGTACTACGGAGCCCAGCAGGCGGCACTCGGCGCGGTCAACGGCTACATTGAGGAGTCGGTCAGCGGCTCCAAGGTGGTCAAGGTCTTCAACCACGAGGCCGACTGCGTGGCGGAGTTCGAGTCCCTCAACAACGATATGCGGGATAAGCAGTTCCGCGCCCAGTTCTACGGCGGCGTGATGGGTCCCGTCATGCACAACTCCTCCGGCGTGGCCTACGCGGTCACGGCGGGCGTGGGCGGCATCCTCTGTCTAACGGCGGGTTTTGATGTGGGGGGGCTTACGGCCTTCTGCAACTATTCCCGTCAGTTCTCCTTCCCCATCAACAATATTTCCATGCAGATGACCAGCATCTTCGCCGCACTGGCGGGAGCCGAGCGGGTCTTCACGGTCATGGATCAACCTCCCGAGGAGCCGGACAGCCCGGATGCAGTGCCCATGCCGGCCGTGCGCGGCGAGGTAGTCCTGGACAATGTGACCTTCGGCTACGACCCGGAGCACCCGGTGCTCAAGCACATCAGCCTGTACGCCCGTCCGGGCGAGAAGATCGCCTTTGTCGGCTCCACCGGCGCCGGCAAGACCACCGTGACCAACCTGCTCAATCGCTTCTACGATATTCAGGACGGGGTCATCACGGTGGACGGCGTGGACGTGCGTCTCTGGCGGCGGGATGAGCTCCGCGCCAACATCGCCATGGTGCTCCAGGATACCCACCTCTTCTCCGGCACGGTCATGGAGAACATCCGCTACGGTCGCCCCGATGCGACCGACGAGGAGGTCATACAGGCCGCCAAGGCCGCCAGTGCCCATAGCTTCATCATGCGCCTGAGCAAGGGCTACCAGACCGAGCTGACCGGCGACGGAGCCAACCTCTCCCAAGGCCAACGCCAGCTCCTGAATATCGCCCGCGCCTCCCTCTCCAAGGCACCCATCCTCGTGCTGGACGAGGCGACCTCCTCGGTGGATACCCGTACCGAGCGGCATATCGAGCACGGTATGGATCGCCTCATGCAAAATCGTACAACCTTCATCATCGCCCACCGCCTCTCCACCGTCCGCTACGCCAACGCCATCCTCGTCCTGGAAAAGGGCGAGGTCATCGAGCGCGGCGACCATAACTCCCTCCTCGACCGTAAAGGCCGCTACTACGAACTGTATACCGGCGGGAAAGAGCTGGATTGAGGAACGAAGGAACGAAGGAACGAGGGGAGCGAAGAGAGCGAGGATGCGCCGGGGGACTCTTGAAAGAGTCCCCCAGACCCCCCAGAACTTTCCCGGCATTTTTATCAACAGACCGGCGTTATCGGCTCGGACTTCTACTCGGCACAGACCAACGAAAGAAAGTAGAGATATACGGTGTGCGGGACGCTCTGCGGAGTGCCCCGCCGTGCTTTTTGAACCTTTGCGCGATGTAGCTTAGCGAAATCCGACGTTGCCCTCGCGTGGGGAAGGGTAGCCTTTGGGTTGTCAGTGTCGTAGAAGCGCAAGTGGGGGATGAGGGAAAAAGTCATTTACGAACGAGAAAAGGGATCGACCCTCCATCGGAGAGCTGATCCCTTTTTCGGTGCCCTTACAGGGGCATATCCTCCAGCGACTTCATGGCCGCCCGCAGGACGATCTTGTCGTTCTCGTGGGTCAGGGAGCGTTCGGCGTGCTCCAGGGGAACCCACTCCACATCGGCGATCTCGCCGTCGTGGGGATGCGTGTATTTCTGATCCGTGACGGCTAAGAAGTACACGACCTCCTTTTGGACACCCGGCATGGGACTGTAGTGTACCTTCTCGCTGAACGGGGAGGTGATGCGGATGCGCACTGCCGTCTCCTCTTCCACCTCGCGGATGGCGGTCTCATGCTCGGTCTCGCCCGCCTCGACGTGTCCCTTCGGGAAGGAGCGATGCCCGCCATGCTTGTGTCGGATCATCAGCACATACCGTCGTCCGGTGCGGGTGTCCCGACGGAATACCAGGGCTCCGCAGGATTTTTCATGTCGTATGGGTCTCAACGGTGTTTTCCTCCTTCCGT
>CAYXBU010000083.1:0-6717 GCA_964463245.1 uncultured Clostridium sp.
CCTACGCCCTGCCTCCGCTTGCGGAGGGGGGCTTGGGGGGTGGTGTCCTTGCGACAGCCCCCACAAGCCCCGCAGGGCTCAGACCATCAAAAATACACCTTTCTGACATTTGGTAGCATAAAGTATATTTTGTTATCAAAAAGTAGAATATGGTGTACTTTCGGTTTTCTTCCATATACGCGCGCACGCGCGCACGCGCGCATTACTTGACTAAGTATCATAAATCGGGAAAATGGCAAATTCAACCCCGAAAATAATATTGCTTTTTAAGTCAGTACGGAGGTGAAAAAGTATTGATATACAAGCAAAAATGCGTATCTGACTACGGTATTTTGCGTAGTTTTGCAGACGGAGCTGTATTCAAGCTCGTTTGTTTGAACAGCTACAGACAGTCAGGTTTTGAAGATGACGAGCGAAAACACACGGATAAAGGCAAGGCGAACGATGAAAAGTTAAGCAACAACCTGTCACGCTCACGCTCCCGCGTATTCGAGCTTGCTATGTGCAACCAGTGGAGACTGTTTGTAACTCTAACGCTTGACCCGAACAAGTACGACCGCACGGACTTGCAGAAGTTCGTGAAGGACTTCGGGCAGTTCATCCGTGACTACCGTAAGAAACACGGCATAGATGTCAAATACCTGCTTGTACCTGAACGGCACAAGGATGGTAGCTGGCATATGCACGGATTCCTGCTCAGTCTGCCTGTCGAGCACTTGACGGAGTTCACGACAGCCGACCACCTGCCGTACAACCTCCTTGAACGCTTACAGGCAGGTAAGCGGGTGTTTACTTGGTCGGAGTATGCACGGCGGTTCGGCTATGCCGTTGTCGAGCTGGTCGAGAATCACGAGGCCGCCAGTAAGTACATAACTAAGTACATCACCAAAGAGGCTATGTACACCATTACGACCCTGAACGCACATATGTTCTACGCCTCTAAAGGCTTGCAGGGGTCGGAGCTGGTATGCAAGGATGTGCTTACCAGCGGCATTGACAAGCCCGACTATAGCAACGATTACGCAAGTGTGAAGTGGTTTGATGACTTTCAGACTGCCTACTCGCACTTCGAGGAGGCACACGCATGAACATCCGAGACTACTTGACGGAGTGGCTGACCCTACAGGAGACCAACCTGCAACGCTCCACCTATGAGGCACTGTGCGTATACTTCACGCGGCACATTATACCGTACTTTGACACGCTCGGTATCGAGCTGGAAGACCTCAAGCCCATGCAGATACAACGCTACGTGCAATTCAAACTGAAAAGCGGGCGATTGGACGGGAAGCAGGGCGGTCTTTCGCTGGTATCGGTCAGAAAGCACATAAGCGTACTGAAACAGGCTCTGAACGATGCGGTCATGTTTGGGTACATCGAGAGCAACCCCGCAGACCATGTCAGACTGCCGCGCAGACAGTCAAACGCAGTTGAAAGAACCGTGTTCCTGACCGCGGATGAGGCGCAGAGGCTCATATTTGCCCTCAGAGGCTCAAAGTTGCTCCCCCTCGTATACCTGACCCTGTTGTACGGTTTGCGCCGTTCTGAGGCTTTAGGGCTTCGTTGGGAGGCTATCGACTTTCAAGGCAACACGCTGACCGTCAATCATACAGTGGTCAAGAACCTGACCATAGAAGCCAAGGACAGTACCAAGACCGCTTCAAGTCTGCGGACTTACCAGCTTCTGCCCGATGTGCGCGTGATGCTGGACAAGCTGTACAGCGAACGCAGACAGCGGGCAGTGTACCTCTTTGAGCGAGAGGATGGAACACCAATGCGACCTGACACGGTCACACGCAGTTTTCAACGTGCCCTTGCAAGGGCTGGCTTGCCGAAAATGCGGTTTCATGACCTCCGACACTCTACCGCCTCCATCCTGTTTGATAGAGGCTGGGAGCTGGAGGACGTGAAGAACTGGCTCGGACATAGCGACATCGAGACCACCTCAAACATATACCTTCACTACAGCCAAAAGCGCAAGGTCATGCTGGGAAAGGACTTGGTCGGAATATTCAAAATCACTTGATACTGAATGAAAAAGCCGATAGTCGCGCGACTACCGGCTCTTTTGGTCTGAGTGACAAGACTTGAACTTGCGGCCTCTACCACCCCAAGGTAGCGCGCTACCAACTGCGCCACACCCAGATGCCACGCGGCGGGCACACCCACCGAACAGCTTGTATATTATACCACAGATACGGGCAAAAGTCAAGTCTTTTTTTTCGTTATTTCGACGAGCACGCGTCGAATTTTTTGGGAAGATTACAGCAAAGTGCCGATGGCGGTCAGAAGGGGCAAACCATGATTGCGGCAGTCTGTTTCATATTTCGTTTCATATAAGCGATTCGCGGCCGATCAGTGCCCGGTGCAGCACTCAATTGCTGTCCGGCCGGTCACCCGGATCACATGACAATGATCCGATGTGGTCGTCACCTTTGGATTTCGGTTCGGACAGTGTTCTCCCTTAATCGTCGTTCAGCAGCCCTCGCTTCTTCAGGCGGCTTCGGATACCACTCTCGGTGCGCTTTAAGGCAAACGCGATCTCGGGTATCGGAGTATGTCTCCCGAAAAGGTCGGCCAAGCTCTCGTCCTGCGCCTCGGTCCAAGGACGGCCGTGGAACTCGGCGAGAGGGTCCTCCTGCTCGCTCTTGGATGCGACGGCCGCCTCGATATTGTCATATACGAACTGCTGGGCGGACGGGGAGAACAGCACGGTCACATAGCTTCCGTACATACCCGTTCGTTCCTCCGTGAAAATGCCGAGTTCCCTTCCCTGCTCGGTCGGAAGCTTTCGGACCTTCCCGTCGGACTGCTTGACCACCTTCAGCATTTGCAGCTCCACCAGCCAATTATTGATGGCGGCGGCCGACAATTTCTTGGTGGTCTCCGCATCGACCAACTCGTTCAAGCGATTGGCGATCTCGCTGATCGGCAAGGGTCTTTCCGAAATTTGGATCTGACTGCGTTGCTCCTCTGTGAGGGCAAACTCTTGCTTGCGAGGCTTGGCGACCTTGGCGACCTTGGCGGGTCTCACCCCGCCGTTTTCAATGACCTGCCGCAAAATATCCGACACATAGAAGAAGCACCGCGACAAGCGGACATTGTTCGCAATATCTTCCTCGGGGATGGGGGAATCGTCCAGCGGGTTGATGCCGTTTGCCAATTTATCCATGAAGGACTTGGCGTATTCGATCTTTTCAAGCTCGGTCATATCAAAGCTCCCTTCCGATATGCAAGTGTATCATGATCATTTCGGGTCGCGGGGACGGAGTTGGACGGTTCGGCGTTTGGCGGTTCACGAGAACCGCACCGTGACCACCTCGCAGTTCGTCCCCACCCGCATGGGCATTCCCCAGGCGCCGACCCCGGAGGAGACCACGACGTGGGGGCTTGCCGCATCCTTGCGGTAGTAGCCGTAGTCCACCGTGTACATCAGCTTGGTAAAGAGGTTCCCGGGGAATATCTGCCCCTTGTGGGTATGTCCGCACAGGATCAGGTCGGCCTCGGTGGTATACTCATCGATATGGGCGGGGTTGTGATCCAGCACGACCACCGGCAGGGAGGGGTCTTCGCGGGTAAAGACCTCCGAGAGAGGTCTGCGCTCCCGGTCGCCGTACCCGCCGATGGCCGAGGCATCCAGCCGTCCCACCAGCAGGAGTCGGTCGTCGATCACGGTGTAGGTGTCATCCAGCAGGCAGACCCCCGCCTCCTTGAGAAAGGCGATCATTTGGTCATGGGTCTCCCCGCCGTCGTGATTGCCGAGGGAGGCATACACACCATAGGTAGCTTGAAGCTCCCGCAGGGTCGCCAGCGCGGCCTCCGGGTCGTGGATGGCGGAAAAATCAGTGTCAAAGAAGTCCCCCGCGATGCAGATCACATCCGGCTCCGCGGCGTTGATCTCCGCCACGACCGAGGGCAGACGACTCTCCGAGCCGACGGCACCCAGATGCAGGTCACTGATCATGACCAGCTTGATATCGGATATATCCTGCTTGTCCTCCAGTCGGATGTCGTAGGTGACATGGTCGATCTGCCGTGCATGGATAAAGCCGTACAGGCAGGTGACCACGGTCAGCAACAGCACCCCGCCTGTCACGAACCCGTTGAAACGGGGATGTGCTGTAAAGGACAGCTTGCAGAGCCTCGGCACCAAGAGCACGAGATCCGCCAACACGGTAAAGAGGAGCAGGTAGATGAACACCCCCATGCAGTAGGCTCCGATCACCCCCAAGACACGCTTGACCCCCGTGGAAAAGGGCATCAGGGCGCGACCAAAGCTCAAAATCAAGATCAAGGTGAGCAGACAGACCGCCACCAGCACCGGCCAGAAGCGCATTCCCGCAAGAAAGGCCGCTATCCCCTGATAGAGCCGATAGGCGAGGTAGCAGCTCGTCCCGGCGAGCGCGGAGATAAGGATCAAGGGAAACAGGATATTCGTCATGGTTCGTGTGACCTCCTATGATCATATGGGATGATCCTATTCATCTTGGGGCAGGTTCCGCAAAAAATGCATGGTAAAGGGCAGGGACACCACGGCGGCCAGGAAGTAAGCCAGCGGCTGTGCCAGCTCGATCCCGCGGATGCCGAGGCCGAACAGGTGCGGCAGGATCAGGCAGAGGGGGATGAAGATCGCGCCGCTCTGCAGGCAGGACAGCACCAGTGCCGACACGCTCTTCCCGATGCTCTGGAACAGCATGGTCGCCACCACCGAGAATGGCAGGAACAGCAGGAAGACACACATGATCCGCAACGCCTCGCTCCCGATGGCAATGACCTCCGCCTCCTTGCGAAACAGCGAGATGATCTGCGGAGCCAGGACGAAACAGCCCGCCGAAATAACACCGATGAAGGCGGCTCCGAAGCCGAGCGTGAACAGGGTGCCCTTACGCACTCTCGAATACTTCTTGGCACCGTAATTGAAGCCGGATACCGGCTGGAAGCCCTGCCCGATGCCGAGGCCGACACTGAAGATCAGGCTGGATGTCCTACCCACATACCCCATAGCGGCGATGGCGGCATCCCCGAAGGGCTTGGCCTGTGCATTGAGCACCATGGTGGAAACGCTGTTCAGTCCCTGCCGCGCAAAGCTGGGCAGTCCCGTGAGGATGATGTCCCACACGGTCGCAAACTCCCGCGCCACCAAGCGGATGGACAGTCTGGACTGGGTCTTCTTACGCAGGAACATGGACAGCAGGATGCCAAAGGAGATGTACTGGGAGAGGGCGGTGGCCAAGCCTGCCCCGCCGATCCCCATGTCAAAGCTGAAGATGAACAGCGGATCCAGTACCATATTCAGAATGCCGCCGGTCGTCAGGCCGATCATGGCCAGGGTCGCCATACCCTCGTACCGCAGGATATTATTCAGGACACAGCTGGCGGTCATGGCGGGAGCCGCGATCAAGATCCATCGTCCGTAATCCATAGCGTAGGGGAGGATGGTATCGGTGCTCCCGAGCAGGCGCATCAGCGGCTCAAGAAATATGAGTCCCCCGGTCATGATGATGATCCCGCAAAGCAGTGCCGAGAAGAAGCCGGTAGAGGCGTACTTCCCTGCCTCATCGATGTGCTTGCTCCCCAGCATCCGACTGATATTACTGCCCGCGCCGTGCCCGAACATAAAGCCGAAGGCCTGCAGGATGGACATGATGCCGAACACGACCCCCGTCGCGCCGCCCGCGCTGAGTGCCACCTTGCTGACAAAGTAGGAGTCTGCCATGTTATAGATATTCGTGATCAGCATACTGATGGTGGTGGGTATCCCGAGCGAGATGATCAGCCGCGGCACCGGCGTTTCGGTCATGCGGATGTACTTACTGTCTGTTGCTTGACTCATACTCCGTCTCCTCCGTATCGGTCAGCATAAAGAGCCGCCACCCTGTGCGGGTGTCTTTCCATACATATCCTCCAGCTCATGCTGAATCTCCTCGGCGCGTGCGATCTGTCGGTTGAGGTTCCACTCGCCGATGTTGACACCATCCCGCAGGAACAGGGAGCCGCATTGGTGGAAGTAGAACTCGATCCCGCGCTCCCGTGCCTCAAGAAACAGGTCGCGCACCCACTCCCAGCGGATGGGTCTGACCTCGTTGCGCGGGGACATCTCACCGCCGACATTGACACACTTGATCAACCCCGTGTCCAGGTACTTCCCTAAGGATATGGGGGCGATCAGGGGGGAGCAGAAGACCTCCCTGTGCTTGACGGGCGCGGTCAGAAAGGCGGCCAGACGTTTGTCCGCCATCTCCTGATTTTCGATGGATATGCTGATATGCACATGATCCCAGCCGTCGCCCCAATCGGGGGGCACGCACTGCGCGATCCGCTCGGGACGCTTGGTGGTGGTGACGAAGATGCAATCCCGGCGGCGGCGAATAAAGTCCCAGCAGCCCTCCCGCCACTCGTCGGCCTCCTCGATGAAGAAGTCAGAGGAGAAGCAGAGCTTGACCAGCGAGCCGGGCGGGCAGTCTTTGTCCTTGAGCTCGTAGGTGGTCTTTCCCTTGGTGATGATGGTCGTGTCCCGCCCGTACCGCTTGTCCATCTTGTAGACGAAGCAGTTCTTGCACCCCGGGCTGACCTTCTTACAACCGTGCCACGGATTCCATGCCACGGCCTGGCTGATCTTATCATTTTGCATATTGAAAACCTCTTTTCGCGTGTTGATTCCTTTCACTCCCCTATTATAAAGCATCAAGGGGGGCTTGTCAAGACGCGCCGCGCATT
>CAYXBU010000084.1:0-2533 GCA_964463245.1 uncultured Clostridium sp.
TCAGTCCTTGATCTCCTCCATGACGAAGGCCTCCAGCACGTCGCCCTCCTTGATGTCATTGAAACGCTCCAGACCGACACCGCACTCGTAGCTCTCGGCTACTTCCTTGACGTCGTCCTTGAAGCGGCGCAGGGAGGAGATCTTGTCCTCCTGGATCACGATGCCGTCCCGCACGATGCGGATCTGTGCCGAGCGGATGATCTTGCCGTCGGTGATATAGCAACCCGCGATGGTACCCACGTTGGGAACACGGATGGTCTGGCGCACCTCGGCGTGACCCAGCAGCTTCTCGCGGAACTTGGGAGCCAGCATACCCTTCATGGCGGC
The DNA here is from genome assembly GCA_964463245.1 of uncultured Clostridium sp. Classification (GTDB taxonomy): domain Bacteria; phylum Bacillota; class Clostridia; order Oscillospirales; family CAG-272; genus CAMEON01. Next base: position 328 of record CAYXBU010000084.1, read on the forward strand.
TTGGATCTCCTCGATGCACTCGTAAATGACGCGGTAGGTGCGGATCTCCACGCTCTGCCGCTCGGCACTGTCCAGAGCCTGCTTGTCGGGACGGACATTGAAGCCGACGATGATGGCATTGGAGGCGGCCGCGAGGGTCACGTCGCCCTCGGTGATACCGCCGCAGGCCGCGTGGATCACGCAGACCCTGACCTCCTCGTTGGAAAGCTTCTGGAGAGAGGCCTTGACCGCCTCCACCGTGCCGTCCACATCGGCCTTGACAATGACGTTCAGATCTTTCACGCCCGAGCTGAGCTGATCAAACAGGGTGTTGAGGTTGGCGCGGGCGTTGGCCTTGAAGGCCTCCTCCTTCGCCTTATCGCGGCGGCGGTCGGCCAGCTCACGAGCCATGCGCTCGTCCACGACGGCCTCGAACTCGTCACCTGCCTCCGGCACATCGGCAAGACCCGTGATCTCCACAGGCACCGACGGCTCGGCCGTCTTGACACTGCGACCGGTGTGGTCGGTCATACTGCGGACGCGACCCACCGAGGTACCGGCGATGACGATGTCACCCGGCTTGAGGGTACCGTTCTGCACCAGCACGGTCGCCACGGGACCCTTGCCGCGATCCAGCTTGGCCTCGATGACGATACCCTTGGCGCGGCGGTTGGGGTTGGCCTTCAGCTCCTTGACCTCGGCCACCAGCAGGACATTCTCCAGAAGCTCCTCGATACCCTCATGCTTGAGAGCCGAGACCGGGACGCACATGACGTCGCCGCCCCACTCCTCGGGAACGAGGTCGTACTTGGTCAGCTCCTGCTTGATATTCTCCGGGTCAGCCCCCGGCTTATCCATCTTATTGATGGCAACGATGATATCCACCCCTGCCGCCTTGGCGTGGTTGATGGCCTCGACGGTCTGGGGCATGATGCCGTCATCGGCGGCCACCACCAGAATGGCGATATCGGTGGCCTGTGCACCGCGGGCGCGCATGGCGGTAAAGGCCTCATGTCCGGGGGTGTCCAGGAAGGTGATGTCCTGTCCGTTCACCTGCACGCGGTAAGCACCGATGTGCTGGGTGATGCCGCCCGCCTCACCGGCGGTGACGTGGGTGTTCCGAATGGCATCCAGAAGGGAGGTCTTACCGTGGTCAACGTGACCCATGACGCACACGACCGGTGCGCGGGGACGGAGATCATCGGCGGAGTCCTCGGTGGTATCGAACAGACGATCCTCGATGGAGACCACGATCTCGCGGGAGGGGATAGCACCCAGCTCCTCGGCCACCAGCGCGGCGGTATCATAGTCCACCGTTTGGTTGAGGGTAGCCATGACGCCCATGAGCATCAGCCGCTTGACCACCTCGGCGGCGGTCACCTTCAGGCGGGCGGCCAGGTCGCTGACCACGATCTCATCCGGAATATGCACCTGCAGGGGTGCCTTCTTGACCGGCGGCTGTTTGCCGCGCGGCGTGGACTTGCCCAGCGGCTTGCGGGGAGCCTGTGCGGCGGCCTTGTTCTTGCCGATCTTCTGGCTTCCGCCGCGTGCATCCTGCATCCGCTCCGAGACGAAGCTGTTCAGCTTGTCGTCATACTTGGACAGATCCACCGTGCCGCCGCGGGTATCCACCACGCGGGTCGCGCCGCGGGGATTCTTCTGCACATCGCCGCCCTTGGGAGTCTGCCCACGGACGATGGCCTGCACCTGGAAGTGCTCGCGGGGCGCGTTCTGGTTGAAGTCCCCCTTGTCGCGGTCACCGCCCGAACGGCCGCCGAAGCGGTCGCCGGGGCGACCGGCACCCTGTCCGCCGCGATTGCCGGCGGGGCGATCTCCATACGCGGGACGGTCACCGTAGGCGGGTCTCTGACCGGCCGCGCCGGCAGGACGATCCCCATAAGCGGGTCTCTGACCGACCGCACCGGCAGGACGATCCCCGTAAGCGGGTCTCTGACCGGGGGTCGCCGGGCGAGGTGCGCCTGCGGGACGGCTGTCTCCGGCAGGGCGTCCTTCCTGGCGGGGAGGACGGCTGTCCGGGCGAGCCTCGGGGCGAGCCTCCCGTGCGCCGGGTCTGGATTCGGTTCTCTGCGGCTGGCTCTGCGCTCCTGCCACAGCACCGCCGGGAGTCGGTCTGCGGGTGGGATTGGCGGCAGGAGCCGCTTTTTCGGCGGCGGCTTTTTCGGCGGCGGCCTTTTCGGCGGCGGCCTTCTCGGCGGCGGCCTTTTCG
>CAYXBU010000084.1:2633-6479 GCA_964463245.1 uncultured Clostridium sp.
TCGGCGGCGGCCTTTTCGGCGGCAGCTTTCTCGGCGGCGGCCTTTTCGGCGGCAGCCTTCTCGGCGGCGGCCTTCTCGGCGGCGGCCTTCTCGGCGGCGGCCTTCTCGGCAGCGGCCTTCTCGGCAGCAGCCTTTTCGGCGGCAGCCTTTTCGGCGGCAGCCTTTTCGGCGGCAGCCTTCTCGGCGGCAGCCTTTTCGGCGGCAGCCTTCTCGGCAGCAGCCTTCTCGGCGGCGACCTTGGCCTCAGCCGCTTTTACGGAGGGAATACAGGTCTTTCCGTCCAGGTAGCCCGTGATATCGTCCACCTGATGCGTCTCGGTCAACGTCTGCATCAGGATGTTGAACTCCTGCTCGGTCAGGGCGCGCTGGGTCTTGACGGCCTCCTGACCCTTCTCGGTCAGAATATCCGTCATCTCCTTGCTCTTCAGCCCCATATCCTTCGCCATCTGATTGATCTTGAACTGTGGATTGAATACCGCCATATTTCCTCCTGATTAGACACCGGTACGCCGTCTCCCGGACGGTGCATCGGTCATGTAGATTTCGTATCGGTAGAGAGAGCCGCCTCGGGCAGGTGAAGTGCCCGCAACAGCCCGGGATCGGTCACACCGACCGCCGCGACGTCGCCGGTCTTGCCGACCGCCCGTCCCAGCTCACCGCAGTCCGCCTCGATCCGACAGAGCGGGACGCGGTAGTAGGTGCATTTATCGGATAGCCGCTTGTGGGTATTGTCCGAGGTGTCGGATGCCTCGATGACGCACAGGATGCGCCCTCCCTCGGTCTTCAGGCTATCGCATATCTGTGGAGTGCCCACCACCAGTGCCCTTGCTCGGGCGCACAGCCCCAGCGTGGACAGGAAGTGTCCCCCTCCCACGGTGCTCATGGTGTACCCGCCCCGTCGGCCTGCAGCTCGGCCTCCAGCCGATCGTAGACCTCCTCGGGGATGGCGCATTCCAGCACCCGCTCCAGTCGCTTCTTCTTGCGTGCCGCGCAGAGACAGCTCACGCTCCTGCACAGGTAGGCACCCCGTCCGGACTTGCGCCCGGTCAGGTCAAGTTCGATCTGTCCCTCGGGCGTCCGCAGGACGCGGATCAGCTCGGGCTTGGGACAGCGTCGGTTACAGCCCATGCACTGCCGCTCGGGTATCCTGCGCGGCGGCTTTCCGCCGGTCGTGTTCGCCATACCGATCCGTCCCCTTTCCGTGTGGTATGTTGTGCTTGACCGCCCTTCTGATCCGGTCAGATCAGTCGGTCTTGATATCGATCTTATGTCCGGTCAGACGAGCCGCCAGGCGGACGTTCTGACCCTCGCGGCCGATGGCCAGGGACAGCTGATCCGGGCTGACCGTCACGCGGCAGGTGCGCTCGGCGACCATGACCACGTTCTGAACCGTGGCGGGAGCCAGTGCGGCGGCCACATATTCCTCGGGCTGTTCACTGTAGCGGACGATGTCGATCTTCTCGCCCGACAGCTCGGAGAGGATGGCATCGATACGCATATTGTGGGTACCGATGCAGGCGCCGACGGCATCCACATCCGGGTCACGGGACTGGATGGCGATCTTGGTGCGGGAGCCGGCCTCGCGGGACACGCCCTTGATGAGGACGGTGCCCTCCTGAATCTCGGGAACTTCCAGCTCAAACAGCCGCCAGACCAGCTTGGGATGTGTCCGAGACAGGGTGATGACCGGTCCCTTGGCCTCGCGGTTGATCTCGGTCAAGAAGACCTTGATCTTCTGTCCGACCGTGAAGCTCTCGCCGGGGATCTGTTCGGCGCGGGGCAGAGGATGCACACCGCGATCCATCTCCAGAAGGACATTGCCGGTGTCGGGGTCGATCTTGCTGACCGTCGCGGTCATCAGCTCTTCCTTCTTGTTCTCGTAGGCCTCCTGCATCGCCTGCCGCTCACCCTCGCGGATGCCCTGGATGATGACCGACTTGGCGGCGGCGGCACTGAGTCTGTGCATATTGTCGGTCTTGACTTCCTTCTCGACCAGACTGCCCAGCTCATACTTGCGGCTGATGGCGTGTGCGTCCTCCAGCGAGATCTGGCAGATGGGATCCTCCACGACCTCCACGACTTCCTTCTGGAGGAAGGCTCTCATCTTCTTCTTGGTCGGGTCGATGTCCACCCGCATCAGGGCAGTGGCACCGAATTCCTTCTTGAAGGCCGACTGGAGTGCCAGCTCGATCTTCTCCAGCATATACGCCTGGGGGATGCCCTTCTCCTTCTCCAACTGCTCAAGTGCGCCAAAGAACTCTGCGTTCATGATGTTTTCAATCCTTTCAGGAAAAATAATCGGCTACGGCGACAGCCGTCGTTACAGGCTGTCGAAATCGAACACGACGTGTGCGCGGCTGACCGCCGTGCGGGGAAAGCTCAACTGACCGTCGGGGGTGTCCAGCAGGATATGGCCGTCTGTATCCAGACCGCGCAGGATGCCGGTAAAGCTCCGCCGTCCTTCCTGCGGGGCAAACAGCCTCAGCTCCACCGTCTCGCCGGCGCAGAGGGTGAAGTGCTCCTCGCGGCACAGCTCCCGCTCCAGCCCGGGGGACTCCACCTCCAAGAGGTAGGCCTGCCCGATGGGGTCGGCCTCATCCAGGACGGGGTCGGCGGCGCGGGACATGATCTCGCAGTCATCCACCGAGATGGCGCCGGAGGCATCCGGCTTGTCGATGGTCAGGCGGAGGACATAGTCCGCGCCCTCGCGGACGTAGGCCACATTCCAGAGGCGGTAGCCGTTCTGCTCGGCGATCGGTTCCAGCAGGTCATAGACGACCTCGGCGACCCGCGCCTTGCCGCCGCCTGCGCGTCGGGCGGTCGCCCGGGGGGTGTTTTCTGCCATGCGGGGAGGCTCCTTTCTCGGGGCGTGCCGTCACGCCGCCGTCACATACCCGGCAAAAGTTAAGAGTGGATTCGCTCAAAACCCACTCTCCTTTATCCATAATGATCATTTTCACCTATAGTATACCACATTCCGTTCGGGAATGCAAGCCCTTTTTGCTGACCCGTGTGAAGAAAAAGTGCTTTTATTTTCCATACTTTTTGGGCACAGTGACAAGAAAGGGCGCACCTTGCCTATATCACATAGAAGAAGATGCAGAAGAACTGACAGATACTGCCCAGGAGGACAAAGAGGTGGAAGACCGAGTGGGTATATGCCGCGCTGCCGCGCCGCCCGCCTCGTACATACAGGACAGCCCCGAGGGAGTAGGCGAGCCCGCCCCCGACCAGCCACAGGATGCCGGGCAGTGCAACCGACGCCAGCACCGGCTTGATGGCAAAGACCACCGACCAGCCTACCCCTACATAGCAGAACATGGAGAGCGGCGCGTACTTGTTCAGGTCAATGGCGGTAAAGACCGTGCACAGCCCGCACAGCCCGATCACCACTCCGAACAGCCCCCAGCCCCAACCGGGGGAGACCCGCCGAACGGCGCAGAGCAGGATGGGGGTGTAGGAGCCGCAGATCAGCGCGTAGATGGAGCAGTGATCCATGACCTGCATCACCTTCTTTGCCGTCGGAACACGGTCGGATAACCCGTGGTATATGCAGGACATCGTGTATAACAGCACCAGCGATCCCCCATATATTCCACTACTGACTACCGCCCACACGTCCCCCTCCAGTGCCGAAAAGACCACGCATAACGCCAGCGCCGCCACCCCGAACGCCGCCCCCACGATGTGGGATACCATGTTGAATCTCTCTTCCCCGCGCGTGTAATCGGGAAGAGCGCGGTCACATAATCTGGTTCTTGTCATAGATGAAGCCCCTTTCATTTGTGGGTACCTCTAAAAATCCCGCGCACCACGAATCGGCGGAAGCTTTTCCGTCATTTGTCA
>CAYXBU010000085.1:0-6336 GCA_964463245.1 uncultured Clostridium sp.
GCGTTTATTTATATGCAAGGGGCTGCGCCCCTTGCATCCCCAAGGCTGTAGCCGGGAGGTCTGCGGCGACCCTGCACCCCGGCGGCTTGCGCTCCTACGGCACGGACAGCCAAAAAGCTACCCTTTCCCGCGCGAGGGAAACGCGGGGTATCAGAAACCTACACCGCGCAAAGGTTCAAAAAAAGACGGGGCGCTCCGCAGAGCGTCCCGCACACCTTATGTCTCTATTAGCATTGCCCGGTCTATGCCGAGTAAAAGTTCGAGTGATCAACGCTGACATATTGATAAAAATGCCAGAAAAGTTTTTGCGGGGTTTGGGGGGGTGAATGTTTGCCGCGAGCGGCAAACTTCACGAACTGTCCGCGTAGCGGCAGTTCTGATTTTATTCAAAAAGCCCCCCCAACGCTCCTTCTCGCATCCCCTCGCTCCCCTACTTCAACTCCAACAGCCGCCGGAAGGCCTCGATGTAGGCGCGGGCGGCGGGTTCGTCGGATGCTTCGGCGAAGATCCGCAGGAGGGGCTCGGTGCCGGAGAAGCGGCAGATGACGAAGGAATTATCCGGGAAGTAGACCTTACAGCCGTCCTCATAGCTGACGCGGGTGACCGGTTTACCGAAGTCGGGAAGGCGATGCTCGCCGAAGATGATCCGGTTAACGTCGGATCTTTGCTCAGCGGTGAAACGGATGTTATCCTCCACCATGTGGAAAGTACCATACTTGGCGGTCAGGCTGTCCATGATCTCGGAGGGGGACTTGTCCACGACCGAGATCATCTCCACGAACAGGGAGGCGGCGTAGACCGAGTCCTTGCCGTGGATATGCCCTCTGACGGTCAAACCGCCGGAGGACTCGCCGCCCAGGACGGCATCCACCTCGTCGATCTTGGAGGATATGTACTTAAAGCCGACCGGCACCTCATAGCAGGTCTCGCCGAAGTCGGCGGCCATGACATCCAGCATATGGGTGGTCGCCAGATTCCGCACGACGGGGCCTCGCCAGCCCTTTTTCTCGTGCAGGTACCAGTAGAGCATGACCAATATCTCGTTGGCACTGAGGTAACGTCCGGTGCGGTCGATGATACCCAGGCGGTCGCCGTCGCCGTCAAAGGCGATCCCCAGCTCGTAGCCGCCCGACACGACGCGGCTGCGCAGCTCCCACAGGCCATGTGCCGTCGGGGCAGGCAGGTGTCCGCCGAAGTGGGCATCTCGGGAGTTGTGGATCATGTCCACCGTACACCGCGCACTGCACAGGATGACCATGAGCGGGTAGGTGCCCGACCCGTACATGGGGTCAAACAGCACCCGCGCCCCGTGCTCACGGATGGCGGGCAGGTTCAGGACGGACAGAATGTCATCAATAAAATCATTGAACGGGTTCCTCTGCCAAAGGATCAGCCCCCGCGCCTCGGCTTCGGCAAACGGAATGGAGCACACGTCCTCGGCAGGAATGCCCTCGATGATGGTCTCCAGCCGAGCCGTGGTCTCCACGGGCGCGTCTCGCCCCTCCTCCACGATCAGCTTTACCCCGTTGTAGTCCGAGGGGTTGTGGCTGGCGGTGACCTCGATGCCGTAGTGCAGTCCCTGCCGCAGAACCGTGTGCATGATCAGCGGTGTAGGCGCGGAACGATGCAGGAATTGCACCGGTACCCCATGCGCCGTCAGCACCTCGGCGATCCAGCGGGCGGCCGTGTCCGACAGGAAGCGGTGGTCGTACCCGATGATGACCGACTTGTCGGTCTTGCCCTCCTCCTGCATAAGACGGCATATGCCCTCCGCCGTGCGGCGTATGTTGTCCTCAATAAAGTCTGACCCGATGACGGCTCGCCAGCCGCCCGTTCCAAACTTGATGGCCGAATTGTTCATGAATCGTGAAGCCCTTTCTTTTCTTGCGAGGGAAACTTCCTGAAGGAGGTTTCCCTCGATAAAAATTACAGCAATCCCTCAATGCAAGTATCCATCTGCGGGCGCAGTGCCTCCACCTCGGTCAAGAGCTTCATCTGCGCGCGGGCACGGACGAGGTTATGCTCCGGGTAGTGGATCTTGAAGTAGCGATCCCCGTCCAGATAGTCGGTCAGGAAACGCATGGCCAGCTCGCAGGTGATGACCTCCACGCCCAGCGGCAGGAGCTTCAACTCGGCGGTGGTCAGTCGCCCCGCCGTCTCGGACAGGAAGCCCTCCGCGAACCCGCGGAACAGCCCCATGTCAAATCCGATACGGGACAGCTCCGGCTCGTCCTCGGCGGCGGTGCAGGCACCGTAGCGCACGGCATCCCCGAAGTCGTACAGCACAGAGCCGGGCATGACGGTGTCCAGATCGATCACGCAGATCGCCCGCCCGCTCTTGTCGTCGATCAGGACATTGTTCAGCTTGGTGTCGTTGTGGGTCACCCGCAGGGGCAACTCACCCGAGGCCAGCCTGTCCACGATGCCGCGCATCCGCTCGGCGCGGGCATCAAAGAAGGCGATCTCCTCCGCCACGGCGGCGGCGCGCTCGACGCGGTCAGCCTCCACCGCCGCCCGAAACGCCGCGTAGCGACGGGGAGTATCATGAAAGCCGGGGATGGTCTCGGTCAGTCGCTCGACAGGGAAGTCCGACAAAAGATTTTGGAAGCTGCCGAAGCCCCGCCCCGCCTCGCAGAACAGAGCCGCCGACTCGATGCGGTCGTAGGCCGTCACGCCGTCCACAAAGCGGTAGCACCGCCAGGCACTGCCGTCCGGCTCCTGCCACAGCAGGCTCTCCCCGCCCATGACCGGCAGGAAATCCAACACCTGTCGGGAATAGTCCACCCCCTGCGCCGTCAGGGTGGCGCGGATGTGCTCCGTGACCAGACGGAGGTTCTCCATCAAGGCCTGCGGGTCGTGGAAGGCTTGGGTGTTGATGCGCTGGAGCACCAGCGAGCGGCTCCGATCCGCCGGGTCGTAGTCCAGTCGATAGGTAACATTGACATTGCCGGAGGTCATCTCCTTGATGCCCACCGGGGCATCCGAGCAAAAGTGCGCCGCGATGGCGCGGATTTGTGTCAGATCGCTCATAGCTACGATCATTCCTTTCTTTGCGCCCGAAGGGTCACAGACCCATCTGGCTCTGCTTACTTCTTCTTGACGAAGCAGACCTTCTCCATGACCACGTCGGTCGCGGGCTTATCGCTTGAATTGGTGGTCACGGCACTGATGGAGTCCACGGTGTCCATGCCCGCGACCACATAGCCGAAAGTCGCGTATTCCTTGTCCAGATAGGTGGAATCCGCGTTGCAGATGAAGAACTGGCAGGAGCCGGAGTCGTAGTCCCCGTTCCGCCGCGCCATGGACAGCACCCCGCGGATGTGGGACAGATCGTTTACGAAGCCGTTGTTGGTCATCTCGCCGGTGATGGGGGTGGTGCTCCCGGTGCCGTTGCCCTTGGGGTCGCCGCCTTGGATCATGAAGCCCGGGATCACGCGGTGGAAGGTCAGGCCGTTATACAGCCCATCCGCGACCAGCTCCTGGAAATTCTTCACGGTCTTGGGGGCAATGTCGGCGCGCAGACGCAGGACGATGTCGCCGTGACCCGTGACGGTGATGCGGACATACTCGGTGGTCTTGTCGGTCTCCTCAAAGTCGGAGGATGCGAGGCTGTTGATCTCGGCCTTGATCTTGGTCATGTCCACCTCGACCGGCTCGTCACTGCAGGAGACAAGGCAGAGGGAGGCTGTCAGCATCAGCAACGACAGCGCAAGGCAGAGGATACGCAGAGTGGTGTGTTTCATAGTAGGTTCCTTTCTCGGGAAGCTCCCGGTTGCAGATCATATATGCATCTATTGTACCATTCTCGAGGCCCGTTTGTCAAGAACTTTGCGGCATATCCGAAATTGTTTACATTCGGGGGCTCCTCGGAAACATGACTTTTTTGAAAAAATCAGAAAAACCTATTGACAGGCAGAAAAAAAGGTGCTATAATAGACCCACCTCTGCGAAGGGCTTTTTTGTTGTGCCCGGGTACTTGCGCCACAAGTCCGGTCGCCGACCCGTCCCAGAGGGAGGTACACGGCTCCGCGCCGCCATGTGCGGCTCAGAGCAAATATTTTGAATGGGAGGTGCCGATATACATGGCTAATGAAGCAAGAGTCAAGGTAACGCTGGTCTGCACGGAGTGCAAGCAGAGAAACTACGACACAAAAAAGAACAAGAAGAACGATCCGGACAGACTTGAACTGAAGAAGTACTGCAAATTCTGCCGCAAGCACACTCTGCACAAAGAGTCCAAGTAACAGGATTGGGAGGAATGAACATGACTGCAATTTGCAAAAGCAAAACGCTTCGTCTCCTCGCCGCTGTTTTGACCCTGTGCCTGATCGTCACGCTGTCGGCGGTGTCCGTCTTTGCAGAGGCAGATGCAACTGCAGATGATACCGCGACCGAGGCTACCACCGAGACTGCTACCGAGGCCGGAGAGACCTCCTCCGAGGAGGCTACCGAGGGAGATGCGAGCGAAAGCTCCACTGCGACCGAGGATGCGTCCGCAAGCGAGACCGCTTCCGCGACCGCTGCTGCGACCGAGTCTGCTACTGCTGCTGCAAAGGACGGCGGTATCGGAACCACCGGCCTGATCAACCTGATCGTCGGCGGTGTCATCCTGGCCGTGATCGTTGTGCTGGCTATCGTCTTCCGCAAGAAGATCCCCGGCTGGTACAAGGGTGTCAAGAGCGAGTGCGGCAAGATCGTCTGGTGCCCCAAGGATAAGTTGAAGAAGAATACCCTCGTCGTGGTGGTCATCATCGTCGTGCTGGCGATCCTGATCGCCCTGCTCGACCTGGCCTTCTCCAAGGGCATCGCGCTGTTGCAGCAGCTGGTCTCGTAAGCAGAACAGAGGATACGAAACATGAGTGATATCGACGAGATGAACGTAGGCCCGCGGTGGTATGTGGCGCACACCTATTCGGGCTATGAGAGCAAGGTAAAAGCTAACCTTGAAAAGATCGTTGAAAACCGCGGACTGGGCAATATGATCTTTGACATAAAGATCCCGGTCGAGACCGTCGTGGAGAAGGACGGGGGGAGCGAGAAGACCGTTGAGGTCAAGATATTCCCCAGCTATGTCTTTGTCAAGATGGTCATGACCGATGCCAGCTGGCACGCCGTCCGGAACATCACCGGCGTCACCGGCTTCGTTGGCCCCGGTTCCCGCCCCACCCCCCTCTCCGAGGAGGAGGTCGAGCGGCTGAACATCGAAGAGGTCAAGGTTCGTCTGTCCTTCCGGGTCGGTGACACGGTGGAGATCACCAGCGGCCTGTTTGAAGGCAGTACCGGCATTGTCCAGTCGATCTCCGAGGATATGCGCACCGTCACAGTGCTGATCAAGCGCGGCCGCCGGGATATGCCGGTGGAAATGGAAGCATCCCTTATCAAGCCCTGCAAGGACTGATCTGACCGGGGTGCCGACACAGCACGGCGCGGGTCGAGGACGTGAGACCCGGCGAGCTTGCATCGCAAAACCAACCGTCGGCGAGCCGCTGTCCCGCAGGGATGAGCAGGATCGCAACGCGACAACCGCAAACATCGTTCCGCAGGCGATGAGGCATGAGCCCGTCCCGTCGGAACACCGTGGGAGGGAGAAAATCAGCCACTGGCGATTCTCCCGTACAAGTACCACTTTTTGGAGGTAATCATAATGGCAAAGAAGATCATGGGCTATATCAAGCTCCAGCTGCCGGCCGGTAAGGCGACCCCCCAGCCCCCTGTGGGTCCTGCTCTGGGTCAGTACGGCGTGGCAATTCCCGTATTCACCAAGGCATTCAACGAGCAGACCAAGAATGACATCGGCCTGATCATCCCGGTCGTCATCACTGTCTACGCTGACCGTTCCTTCACCTTCATCACCAAGACTCCCCCCGCAGCCGTTCTGATCAAGAAGGCCGCCGGCATCGAGTCCGGTTCCGCCGTCCCGAACAAGACCAAGGTGGCTTCCCTGACCAAGGATCAGGTCAAGAAGATCGCCGAGACCAAGATGCCCGACCTGAACGCCGCATCCCTGGAGGCCGCCATGAGCATGGTCGCCGGTACCGCGCGCAGCATGGGTATCACGGTGGAAGACTGAGTAAAGGAGGAACACGCAAATGGCAAATGTCGGTAAGAAGTACGCAGACAGCGTAAAGCTGCTGGAGAAGAACAAGCTGTACGATCCCGCCGAGGCACTGGCTCTGGTGTGCCAGACCTCTAAGGCAAAGTTCGATGAGACCATCGAGATCCACATCCGCCTGGGTGTTGACTCCCGTCACGCTGACCAGCAGGTCCGCGGCGCAGTCGTCCTGCCCAACGGCACCGGCAAGACCCGCCGGGTGCTGGTCTTCGCCAAGGACGCCA
>CAYXBU010000086.1:0-1193 GCA_964463245.1 uncultured Clostridium sp.
AAACTCGATGTACATCCGGTACATCTTGAGTTTTTCGCAATCGCAGACGAAAAAACTGTACCGAATATGCACCACCTCATTCAATCAGCGTTTCCTAAGGTCGCTCCGAGCCGTGAGCGACCCTGAAACAGGGTTGCCCTGCAACCCGCCAAGGAGGACAGATCAGTGAACAGAAGAACAGTAGCGTGGCTCGCCGTGAGCGTTGTATTGCTGTTGGCACTCGCGTTGGGTGCTTGCGGCGGCTCCGACGACAAGACCGGCGAGACGGATTCCGGCATTGCCTACCCGACTCCCCCCTCTATCCCCGTAGCCGGTGAGAGTGAGAGCGGGAGCGACAGTGACGCGGCGGGTACTTCGGCATCTTCCCCTGTTGAGTCCACCCTGCCCGAGACCGTGACCGACAGTGTCAAGACCGAGCCGCCCACGAGTGAGGCGACCGAGCCTGAGACCGATGTTCCCGAGACTCAGTCCGAGATCCAGCTGCTGCTCCGCGAGGCGGCTCTGCGGGTGGCAAAGACCGACGGCGTGGGCATTGTCAGTGCTTGCACGATCCGAATGACCGGTAATGCGGGGCTGTCCGGCGAGTATGCCACCGATACTATCTGGCGCCACGTGAACGGCAACTGCTCCCTGATGGACACGGAGGAGCTCAGCGGCTTTGTTCTGGCAGAGGATGACCTTTACCTGTTGGACAACGGGATCTGTGTCCATGGACTGTCGAAGAGTGAGAAGAACTGGCTGACCGAGAATCTGTTCGCGGGATATGTCCTGCCGATCGACCCGGCCGTCGTGGTGGAGTTGACCGCCACGCAGGGAGGCTCCGGCACCGTGATTGCCCTGTCCGGTGTCAGTCGGGAGGCACAGGACGAGCTGTTTGCCTCGCTGGGGGTCATCGCCTCGAGCAAGGTTCAGCTCAACAGCGCGACCGGTGCCGTGACCCTGAATGCCGAGGGGCTGATCACCGATGCAACCTTCAGCATGACCATCCTCTACGAGGTGGAGGGTGAGCAGTTGAGCTTGAATGTGGAGTATATCTCCACCTACCTCTACGACGAGGACAACCCGGTCATGGCTCCCGTCGATGCTGCAGAGTATACGAAGGTCTCCTTTGAGGACTGCTTTGGCGAGTTGATCCCGGACGAGCCGGAGACCGAGCCGGAGACCGAGCCGACCACCGAGCCCGCGACCGAGCC
>CAYXBU010000086.1:1293-4681 GCA_964463245.1 uncultured Clostridium sp.
ACCGAGCCCGCGACCGAGCCGGAAACGAAGCCCACGCCCGTGAACCGTGTCATGTATGTCACGGCGGATGTACTGCGGGTGCGTTCCTCCGCCGATTTCCAATCCGAGACCAATACGGTCGGGTACCTGATGAAGGGTACCTCTGTCACCATCCTGGAGGATTACGGAAGCTATGCCGTGATCGAGTATAAGGGTGAGCGTTGCTACATCGGCACGAAGTTCCTGAGCGAGACCCGCCCGGAGGACTGATCCCAAGCAAAAAAACAGGAGCTATCCGTGCGGGATGGCTCCTGTTTTTGTCCTATCTGTCAATCGGGGTACTCCATCTGCTCGGGCGTCCAGGCCTTCAGGGTCTCGCAGAGTGCGGCGGCCGCCTCGCGGGCACCGGGCAGATCATGCTCCCGATAGTTGCCACACTGCGGGCGGGTCGCGCCGGGGATCTCCCCCTCAAAGGCGGCGATGAAGGCAAAGGAATCCTGCACCAGACGGATGACCTCCGCACGGCTGACGCTGTCCCGCAGGAGCAGGTAGAAGCCGGTGCGACAGCCCATGGGGCCGACGTAGACCACCCGATCCGACCACCCGCTGTTGCGGGCATAGGTGGCGAACAGGTGCTCGATGGTGTGGGCGGCGGGGGTGGGCAGGTAGTCCCCCGCGTTGGGGGTCTTCATACGCACGTCGTAGGTCACGACATCTCCGTCGATGCGGGAGACATACAGACCCGGGGTCAGAGTGTCGTGGTTGACGGTAAAGCTGGCAATGGTCTTCATACATTAATCTCCTGTTTTATATTCAACAAGAAGTTGATTCGTCATACCGCGGCTGTCGGCAAGCTCCGACACCGCCGTGTCGGATAGGAGCAGGGTCAGCCCCCAGCGGGCATAGCTGTGGCGGAAGCCGCGCAGAAGTGTGTCGGCTCCGTCGGCTGTCGTTCCGCGCAGGTCTACGACCACGCGGTCGCACACCGATAAGAGCTGTCCCGGCACCCGCCAGCCGGTGTACTGCGGGATGCCCTCCTCGGACGGGGCGTCGCCGTATACGGCGGGAGCCGTTTCCCCCTCGATGCGGACAAAGGCCTCCGGGGGCATGGCCACCCCCAGTGCGGTCGCGGGGGCACACTCCGCCAGTTGCTCCTTCAATTCCTGCAGGAAGGGAAGGACTCTTGCCGTGACTGCGCCTTCCACCTGCGGACAGCCGAGCAACAACAGCTCGTCTACCCCCGCCTCGGCGGCGGACAGGAGCAGGCTCTGCTCCACTCCCCGCCGCAGGATGGCCTGCGCCGCGCCGGACAGGTGCGGCTCCTGCAAGCACTGCAGCTCGAAAAGCCCTACTACCCGCAGTCCCCTGCCGTGCAGTCGGCTGACCTCGGCGGCGAGGGAGGGGGCATCAGGGGCGGCCTCAAGCCCGGTCTGCAGGATCTCGGGCAGGATGTAACCCAGTTTGCCGTCCGGGTTCTCCGAGAGGCGGAGGACGGCGCAGGTAGCCCCGCTGATGACCTGCGGTGTCTCCCCATCGGGGCGGACATAACTCCCCCGCAGGGCACCCGCCGTGACCTGCGGCAGGGGGGCGGAGGTATCCGCTGTCCACTCGCCCGCCGCCTGCGCGGCACGGTAGTCGTCCGAACGCCGCTTGAGGGAGCTGCCGATGACAAGAGCCAGTATGACGGTCAGAAGAGCCGCCGTCAGGATCAGGAGCACCCGCCGCCAAAGCCCCTGCGATGCGCGGGTGCGGCGCCGCCGCGTGACCCCGACACGGTACCGTCGCGCCGTGCGCGGGGGTCTGCTTGCTTGTCGTCTCATGGGTGGGTCACTCGATGGCGGTCAGGTCAAGGGTCAGACCGTATTCGTTGAGGGTAACGCGGCATCTTTCAGCGTAGTTCGCTTCCAAAAGCCCCATTTGTGCGCCGTGGTAGTTGACCAGCAGGGTGCTGGCATTACTGGTCACATAGGCCATATCCGGCTCGACCCGCATGATGACCATATATCCCTCCCCGAAGGGGAACGGGTCGCTGACCTCTCCCACCTCCAGCTCGAAGGTCTTCTCCTCGTAGGTCTCGTCCATCTCACCGCGGGTGAAGTAGTACCCATTGCCCATGTCACCGGTGTCCTTGTTCAGAGCGGAGCCGACATAGCCCTTCATGATGGTCAGGCGTTGCTCATAGCCGCCCACGGCACGCAGAGCACGGGTGACCGACTCGGCCTCCTTTTTCACCTCGTCGGCGGTCTGCTCGCCGTCGCTCTTGAGGTAGACATGGATGGTGTGCGCGTAGTCGGGGCTGGTCATGATATGCTCGATGAAGTCGGGGGTATCGTTGGCACCGGTATCGCTGTTGTAGCCGCGATAGTCAAAATATCCGGTGTCCAGAAGCGTATAGTACAGGACAGACTCCATATAGCTGACGTGCAGGTAGAACCGCATGAGGTTGTCTGTCCAGTTGTTTTCCCGCAGGAAGGATTCATATTCCTTCTTTTTGCCGCCGCACTCCTCTTCGATCAGCTCGTTGATCTGCTCGTCCACATAGGACTTGGAACGCGCGGTGTCGGTGCTGATCTCAAAGGCATCACAGGCGGCCAGGACCAGGTATTTCTCCTCCAGCTGTTCCAGCACGCGGGTCTCCAGCTCGGCGCGGTAGGCCTCGGCGGTCTCGGTGAAGTTCCATATATCCTCGCCATACTCGGAACGCATCTCGCTCTTAACTCCCAGCGTGACCAGCCGCAGTTCTTCGTACAGGACATCGTACCCCGCACTGGTGCCGACCACCCGTTGCTCCTGCTTCTCCTGCTCCGAGGTACAGCCTGCCAGCGTGGTCAGCAGGATGACCAGCGCGAGGACGGCGGCTCCTATGCGGTACAGCTTTGCATTTCCATTCATCATGACGGATAGGTTCCTTTCAATATTTAATGCGAACGACTCCATTCCCCAGTATACCATGGATCTGTGACGGTTCCATGACCGTTTGCCGCAGGGGGATGGGAAAATGAACACACCGGCTCTTGTGTGCGGCTCCCGATGCAGACAGAAGGCAGGAAAACGGGGACTGCCGTCCCGAGAGCGGGGCGACAGTCCCCACGACCGATCCCGAACCACCCGCCCGACAGGGATGGACACGGAACCCATCCGCTCGGAGGCAGGGGGTCACAGAGCCAACGACCCTTCGCATCGCGGAGGAGGGGCTTCGGGTACAAGCCCGACCGAGGAGGTGGTCGGGAACGGTCGTTGCAGCTGCCGCATCGATAAGAGCCATCTCAGATACGTACAGAACCGCAATGTAATTGTATCACAAATTTTATGACCTGTCAAGACCACGAAACGAAAAAGAGACCGTGCCGCCCCCTGTCGGGAAAAGACCCGACGGTGGGGGTGACACGGTCTTTTGACCGCGGTCTTC
>CAYXBU010000086.1:4781-6250 GCA_964463245.1 uncultured Clostridium sp.
TGACCGCGGTCTTCTGACGGATATTTGGATCAATCCGTGATGAAGGGCAGCAGAGCGGCCTGACGGGCGCGCTTGATGGCGGTGTTGACCTCTCTCTGGTGCTTTGCGCACGCGCCGGATGCACGGCGGGGCAGGATCTTGCCGCGCTCGCTGATGAAGTGTCTCAGCTTGGCGGTATCCTTGTAATCAATGTACTCTACCTTGTCTGCGCAGAAGATGCAGACCTTTCTTCTCTTGCCGCGCGTAAAGGGACGGGCGGGGCGAGCGGTGTTCTCGGTTCTATCCATGATATTCTCTCCTTACTTATGTCGGACGGAGCCTGTGTCCGAGCCGACGCATTATGATGCGGCGGGAGCCGCAAATTTGCCGTTGTTAGAACGGTGTGACGTCTTTAGAACGGCAGGTCGTCATCCGTCTTGATCTCCTCAAACTTCGCACCGGCACCCGGCGTCGAGAAGGAGGGGGCGGGGGAGTAGCTGTCGCCGGTGCCCATATCCGACACACCGGAGGTGTTGCGGCTCTCCACGAAATTCACGTCGTCTGCGACGATGTCGGTCGCATAGTGCTTGGCACCCTGCTGGTCGACCCAGCTGCGGTTCTGGATGGAGCCGCACACGCAAACGGCACTTCCCTTACGGAAATACTTGGAAACGAACTCAGCGGTCTGACGCCAAGCCGTCACGGTAAAGAAATCTGCTTCAGGCTGACCCGATGCGCCCTCACTGCGGGATGCATACCGGCGATTTACTGCGATACGGAAGGAAACCACCGAGACGCCGCTCTGGGTCTGCTTCAGCTCCGGATCCGCAACCATGCGGCCGGCCAAAATGACTTTGTTCAGATTCAGAGACATACGAATCCTCCTTTCGGAAGCGGTGCGCGAGGCGACCGTTCCTGTTCAATTGTCGCTCGACTGTCGGGCGGGAATTACTCGGCAGCGGGAGCCTCGACCTCGGCAGCGGGAGCCTCGACCTCGGCGGCGGGAGCCTCCTCGACAGGTGCGCTCTCCTCGACGGGTGCGGCGGCCTTAGCGACCGGCGTGAAGTCCAGACGGACAGTCACCTGACGCATGACGCTCTCGTCAATGGTCATCAGACGCTCCAGCTCGCTGGGGAAATCCGGTGCACTCTTGAAGGTAGCCACGACGTAGTAACCCTCGGGCTTGTCGTTGATGGGATACGCCAGGCGACGCTTGCCCCACTGTGCTACCTCGACGACCGTCTCAGCGTTGGCATTGATGATGCCGACGAACTTGTCAACGGTTGCCTTGGTTGCCTCGTCGCCGTTGGTCACATCCACGACGAACAGGCATTCGTAATACTTGTTGATCTTCTCCATGTTAAACCTCCCTATGGACTGAAAGACCGCGCGGCTTCAAAATTTTCCGCGCAGTAAGGAGACGGTTATGCCTGTGCATACCGTACCGATTTTGCATTATAACACAGTTTTGCCCTCTTGTCAAGGGCTTT
>CAYXBU010000087.1:0-6102 GCA_964463245.1 uncultured Clostridium sp.
TCAGTACCGCTCCCAGTGGTACACGCCCTTCTCGTCTTTCTTGTCTATGTCGCGGAACACATAGTAGATGGGTTTGGGGGAGTCGGGGGTGCTGTCCTCCGGGCGACGCTTCCAAAGACCCAGATTCAGCCCGAACTCGGCCTTGTTGTCCTGGTGTGCGTGCAGGATGAAGCTGTCGACCTCGGGAATCTCCATGACCTTGTGATAGGCCTTTCCGTAGGCCATGGCCTGCAGGATCTCGCTGGTCATGGTATTGTGGGAATTGAAGCCCTGCTCGGACAGGATGATGCGGCGACGCTCGCCGCGAAACAGGTTCTCCTCTCGGCGCAAGAACTGCGGGAGCATCTCCAGATTCTTGAAGGTGATGCGGTAGGTGTTCTCGTCCGTGGTGGCGGTCGCATCGTTCCAGAAATCCGGGAACATCAGGTTCTCGGGATAGGGATGGTAAGCGATGTTCCAGCCGACCTGACCCTCGGTCAGGCAGAGACGGTTCAACTCCTCCAGCACGAATTTGGAGCCGTAGAAGCGCATGGGGTCGCCGCCGAAATTGGCTCCTGTCCAGAAGTGATCCAGCGAGATGTAGGTACGCATCCCCGCCCATATGGCGGTGGATACCTGCCAGCAGAGCCGCAGGGAGGTGGTGTAGTCGTATACATATTCCTCCATGGTCTTGTAGCCCATGTTGCACCACTCAAAGCCGGAGTTGACCTCGTTGCCCACGATCAGACCCACGGCGCGGCCATAGGGCGCATCGGGACGGGCGTAGCGGTCGGTCAGGAAAGCGATGAAGGCCGCGTACAGCCGCACGGCGCGAGGCGCATGGAGATTGAAGGCGGAGATACGACCGCCCTCGCAGAAGTCGGGGTGACGGATGATGTCCCACACCTCGTCGGGGGTCTTGACTGCGCCCCAGGTCTGAGAATTGAGCAGGATCAGGGTGATGATGACCCCGGCCTCGGTCAACTCGCGCAGGCGGGCATCGTTGCCCTCCACGACCTTGCGGCAAAAGTAGAAGGTCTCACCGTCAAACTTATAGGGAATGGCATCGTCGTCAGGGGACAGGCGAATGAAGGAGCCGAGATTGACATTGAGGGCGGCGTGCTTGACACCCAAGGATATGGCATCGTGGATCATGGTGATCTGCAAGCCCTTTTTGCTCTCGGTGGTCGGATAAGGGTGGTCGCGCAGAGCGCATCCCATGTCCTCAACGTAGTGGGCACCGCTCGCGAGCTCACCATTCCGGCTGATCTCATAGTACAGGAACCGACCGTCACGGCCGTTCAGCTGATGCGGCAGGTCAAACTGCCCACCCCGGCAATCCACCGTTGCGGTATAGAGGGGTCTCTCCCGACAGAAAGCACTGTCGTATGCGCGTATCTCGACCTGACCGTCCCCGTCGGCGGCAAAGCGGATGCTGTCCTCGGTGGTGCGGATATGCAGGATATTCATGATGTTCATCGGCCATCCTCCTTCCCGTGTGGAGAGATCAGTGCCGCTTGGCTGCTACGGCGCGGCGCGCCGCATCGCAGATGGCCTCGGGAGTCAGTCCGTAGAGGGACAGCAGAGCGGGAACCTTGCCGGAACGCCCAAAGGTATCCCGCACGCCCACGCGGATGACCGGAACCGGGCAGGTCTCGCTCAAGGCCTCAGCTACGGCAGAACCCAGTCCGCCGATGATATTGTGCTCCTCGGCGGTCACGATAGCCCCGGTCTCGGCGGCGGCGGTCGTTAGCAGCTCCGTGTCCAGCGGCTTGATGGTATGTATGTTGATGACCCGCACCGAGATACCCTCGGCGGCCAGCGTCTCGGCGGCCTCCAGAGCCATAGCAACCATGATGCCGTTAGCCACGACTGTCACATCCCGCCCGTCACGCAGGGTCTCACCCTTGCCGAGTTCAAATCGATAGGTGGCGGGGTCATGGATGACCGGCACCGCGTAGCGGCCAAAGCGGAGGTAGCAGGGGTCGGGGGTGTTCAGCACGGCCTCCAGCGCGGCGGCGGCTTCTACGGCATCGGCAGGGCTGATGACCGTCATGCCCGGCAGGGTACGCATGAGGGCGATATCCTCCAGGCACTGGTGGGTCGCGCCGTCCTCGCCGACGGTGATACCCGCGTGGGTCGCGGCGATCTTGACATTCAGATGAGGATAGGCCACGCTGTTGCGGATCTGCTCAAAGGCACGACCGGCGGCGAACATGGCAAAGGAGGAGGCGAATACTGTCTTGCCTGCGGCGGCCAATCCGGCGGCTACGCCGACCATGTTCCCCTCGGCGATACCGCAGTCAAAGAAGCGATCGGGGTAAGCCTTGGCAAAGTAGCAGGTCTTGGTGGCCTCGGCCAGGTCGGCATCCAGTACGACAAAGTCGTGGTCGGCTCCCAGTTCGCAAAGTCCCTTGCCGTATGCCTCTCTCGTGGCGACCTTGTCGCCGAACTTCAGATTCTTACTGTACTCCATTCTGTCTGCCTCCTTACAGCTGTGCCATGTGAGCCTGTATCTCGGCTACGGCTTGCGCGTACTGCTCGTCATTGGGCGCAGAACCATGCCACTTGACCTGATTCTCCATGAAGGAAACTCCCTTGCCCTTGACGGAATGTGCAATGATAACGGTGGGCTTGCCCTTTACCGTCTTAGCCTCGTCAAAGGCGCGGCGGATGGACTCAAAATCATGTGCATCCATGCTGAGGACATGGGCGCCGAAGCCCTCCAATTTCTTCTCATACGGCGCGGGGGACACGATCTGATCAATGCGACCGTCGATCTGGAGGCCGTTGTAGTCGATAACAACGCAGAGGTTGTCCAGACGGTTGTGGGCGGCAAACATAAGTGCCTCCCAGACCTCGCCCTCCTCTGACTCGCCGTCCCCCACGATGGTATACACGCGGTAATCCCGTCCGTCAAGCCGAGCGGCCAAAGCCATGCCGCAGGCGGCCGAGATGCCCTGCCCCAGCGATCCCGAGGACATATCCACCCCGGGAATATGCTTCATGTCCGGGTGTCCCTGCAGGATGGAGTCGATCTTTCGCAGGTTTGCCAGCTCGGATACAGGGAAATAGCCGCGATGGGCAAGGGCGGCGTACAGCGCGGGGGCGGCGTGACCCTTGGAGAGGACCAGCCTGTCCCGATCCGCCCATGTCGGGTTCTGCGGATCCACCCGCATCTCCGAGAAATACAAGTAGGACAGGATATCGGCAATGGAGAGCGAGCCGCCCGGATGCCCGGATGCTGCCGCGTGTGTGCCTTCCAGAATGCCGAGGCGGATGTGATCCGCCGCAAGAGCCAATTCCCGTTGCTTTGATGCTTCCATAAAGTGTTTCCTCCTGCGCCGCCGAGGCGGCTCTGATGCTTTTTTTGTCGCCCGTGCATCGGGCGGCGTAATGTACCGTCTACCATTATACACGCCCGCGACCCTTTTGTCAAGCCGTGGGAGCAAAAAAGCCGACGAATCCCGCCGAGATGCGGTTATCACGCAGTCTTTCTGCTTGGATGGCAAAAAGAAGAACCGAACGGTCGCCCGTTCGGTTCCTTTCCGTTCACTCGGATTCAGCCGGTGTCGTGGCCAGCGGCTTGCAGGTCAGCACGATGGTCATGCCGTCCTCGACTACAAAGTCCGCGATCGAAGGGATCTTACCTGCAGAGCTTCCCTTGGCCTCATCGTAGGCCGTCCAGTCACCCTCCAGATTGCCGATCTTGGTCAGAATGCCGGCAGAGTTGAAGCAGGACTCGGTAGAGTCATTGAAGATCTCATTGTAGAAATCGATGACACTGGAGAGCAGTGCATCCTCACCACCGTAGGGCATCATCTGCTCGATATCCTTCTTGCCGCCCTTGATGATCAGCTTGACCGTCAAGCGAACCTTGCCGGACGAGGATACAGAACCGGTTCCGGTTCCGTCGGTGGTCTCGTCGGATGCCGAGGTCTCAGCGGCGGTTCCATCCTCGTTGCCGCTGTCGCAGGCTACGAAGACACAGCTCATCATACATACGGCCAGGATCAAAGCCAAAATACGTGCGAATTTCATTTCAAATTCCTCCATGTAGAATTTACAGATCTATTATACTACATTGCCGCGGGATTGTCAACAGGAAAAAGTGAATTTTTTGGATATCCCGATTTTCCGAACATTTTTGTCGGTGTACTTGCATTCTTCCGCGATATGTGGTAAAATAGGGGAGGTACAGAAAACAAAGGAGGTATTGCGCGTGGACAGCCTGCCCGTTTTACTGCTTTACATAGGCGCGGATGCCACCGCCGAAAAGCGGTACACCACGCCCTATGATCTTTTCCGCGATGCCCCCGACCTGTCAGCACTGCTTGCGGCGGCGGGGGAGTCTCCCGCGCTGTTTCCGGATGGTACGGCTTCCGACCTCGACAAGACCGAGGCTCTCTGCCGCCTCTTGCCGCTCATGCCGGGACACCCCCTGCGTGCCCGCATCATGGCACTGCTGAGGCAGGGCTTTGGGTGGTTCGGGAGCGACCGTGATCCCGACCCGACCGTGCTGTGGCAGATCCTGACCGAGCATACCTCCCCCGAACTCGCCGAGCGAGACTTGACCTTGGTCGAGCTTGCACGGCGCATGGGAGCATCCTTCCCCGACCCGTCCCGTCACGCCTTCATCCTGCTCCCGCCGACCTACCGCTTTTGCCGCCCCGACCCCTACCACGCGGCGCAGTATCGTGAGGAACTGGCCAAGGGGCGACCCCTGTCGTCCGAGGCACAGGCCTTGCTGGTCTCCCAGCAGGTACGGGAGACCGCCGAGGTATGCCTGACCACCGGGCAGGAGCTTGAACTGATCGGTAGCGGATCCGAGCTGCAACTACTGGCGGCCTACCTGGCCGATCAGCACCGTCTGCCCGCCTTGATCTGCACCCTGACCGATCCGGAGGCCGACCGTCATCCGCTGACCCTCCCGCTCGGTGTCAAGACGACTCTTTGCCTGTCGTCATCGGCCTCGCAGGAGGAGTTGTTGCACAAGCTGACCGCCTGTGCTGTCCGTATGCCCCTGCTTGCGCTGGACGGCCTGCGGCTGACGGTCTCCTCGGCCACCGATCTGGGGCAGATCCCCATCCTGCGGGAGACCCTGCAGGGCTTCCTCAAGCGCGAAAGGAGTAGCGTTTACCATGATCATTGATACCCCCTTCCGACTGAATGCAAACGCCAAGATCAACCTGTTTCTGGACATCACGGGGCGATGCCCGAACGGCTACCATACCCTGACCGGGGTCATGCAATCGGTCAGTCTGGCTGACTGCGTGACGGTCGAGATCACCCGTGGGGCGACGGATGAAGTGCGCCTCTCCTGCTCCGACCCCGCCCTCCCGACCGATCGCGAGAATCTTGCCTTTCGCGCGGCCGAACTGTTCTTGAACGCGGCAAAAGAAACAGCGCGCCCCCCGCTGTCCGTCCGGATCCATATCGAAAAGAATATCCCGTACCCTGCCGGCTTGGCGGGTGGGAGCACCGATGCCGCCGCCGTTCTGCGCGGTCTGAACCATCTGACGGGGGATATGTTTCCGCCCGATGCCCTTGAAGCACTGGGGGCACGGCTGGGGGCAGATGTTCCCTTCTGCATTCGCGGCGGAACTTGTATCACCGAAGGCATCGGGGATATCCTGACCCCCTGCCCCGCTCTTCCCGCGTGCGACATCCTGATCGCCTGTGCGGGGGAAGGAGTCTCCACCCCCGAGGCCTACCTTGCGCTGGATGTGGCCTTTGGTGGTTTTGCGGAGAACCTGTATCGGTCGCATCTTGACGAGCTGGACAGGCTGCTTGCCTCCCTTGAAGACGGCTCTCTGCACGGCATCGGAGAGCATTCCTTCAACCTGTTCGAGTCTGTCATCCTGCCTCGGCACAGTACGGCGGGACGGCTCTTGGACAGCCTGCGGGCGGGCGGTGCCGTGTGCGCTCGGATGAGCGGAAGCGGCCCCAGCGTGTTCGGGCTGCTCCCGCTCGGGGCTGCCGAGCCGCTTTGTACAGCCATGCGCGAGAGCGGGATGCCGTCGTGGGTGTGCCACCCCACTGCTCAAAGCTGAATATAAAACGGGGTAGAGGCTCCTTTTCGGAAGCCTCTGCCCCGTACTGTTTCAGTGAACCACTGATTTA
>CAYXBU010000088.1:0-5713 GCA_964463245.1 uncultured Clostridium sp.
CCGTCGGTAGCCTTCACCAGAATGTGCAGGGTGTGGGTCTTGGTCTCGGGAACCACGGACAGATCCACCAGGATCTCATAGCGGGTAGCGAACT
This sequence comes from uncultured Clostridium sp., assembly GCA_964463245.1. Classification (GTDB taxonomy): domain Bacteria; phylum Bacillota; class Clostridia; order Oscillospirales; family CAG-272; genus CAMEON01. Next base: position 95 of record CAYXBU010000088.1, read on the forward strand.
CGCTGCCGGCAGCGGCCTTAACAGCATCCTCAGCATCCTTGATGAAGTCGGCACTCCAGACAGCACCCTCCAGATCCTCATCGAATGCGTAGCCGTACGCAGCGATCTCCTTATCGCCGATGCCGGCCCAGCCGCGGAACATGATGTTGTTCACGCCCTTGATACCGTCAGCGCGATTCTCGGCCAGCCATGCCTGAGCCTGACCGTCCTTCATGGTCGCGCCGTTCTCATAGTAGGTGTCGGCAGACATAGCGGTGGAACCGATCGGCTCCCACAGCGGCTCGGTAGCCGGCTCAGTGGGCTTCTCGGTAGGCTTCTCGGTGGGCTTCTCGGTGGGCTTCTCGGTGGGAGCCTCGGTCGGAGCCTCGGTGGGTTCCTCGGTCGGAGCCTCGGTGGGTTCCTCAGTCGGAGCCTCGGTCGGAGCCTCGGTGGGAACCTCGGTGGGTTCCTCGGTCGGAGCCTCGGTAGGTGCATCGGTCACGGCCTCAGTGTCTGTGGACGTGCCGGTCTCGTTCTCACCGTCATCCGCGCACGCGACAAACACGACGCACAGGGACAGCAGAAGAGCAACGAGGAGAAGAAGTTTCTTCATGGTTTCGTTTCCTTTCATGAATTTGATATTGGAACAGTGTTCCACGTTCCCCATTATACACCAACGAAAGCATTTTTGCAAGGGGTTTTTGAAAATTTGTGCAAAAGAACAGGCAAATTTGTGAAAAGTGCAAGAAAATCAGATGCTCTTTTTTGGCATACCATCCATAGCCTCCGAGCGGATCCTCATGCCCGAAAAGCCGTTATTCAACAATACATTTGTATACAAACAATACGTTTATAGCGCGAATGTATATGCGACCGCTCAGTCGGTTTTTGTCACAATATCGTAAAAGACTTTTTCAAAAAAATACTTTACATCCGCCGTCGGGCGTGGTATAATAAAGGAACGATATTTTTTTTTTGAAAGGAGCTCCCCATGCTGCCCAATCCCATTCTCGAGATCGGTAATTTGAAAATATATATGTACGGTGTGATGATCGCGCTGGGGGTCCTGGCCGCCTTCATCGTCCTGTACCTCTACAGCCGCAAGATGGATATTTCGACCTCCTTCGCGGATTTCATGTTCTACAACGGCATCGCCTCCATCCTCGTCGGCTTTGTCAGCGCCGCCTTCTTCCAGGCTCTTTACAATTATATAGAGTACCCCGAGCGCGGCTTTGACATGAAGGGGGGCATCACCTTTTTGGGCGGCCTTCTGGGCGGCTCGGCGCTGTTCCTCATCGTCTACTTCATCCTCCGCAAGCGGCTCAAGGGGCGTCTGGTCGGCAACGGCGAGACCTTCCCCGCCCTGTCGGTCATCCCCTGCGCCATCTTAGTCGGGCACGCCTTCGGGCGGGTCGGGTGCTTCTTCGCGGGCTGCTGCTACGGCGCGGAGACCGACAGCATCTTCGGTGTCCAATTTCCCCGCGTTTCGGGCACGGTACACCCCACCCAGCTGTATGAGGCCATCTTCCTCTTCCTCCTGTTCGCGGTCTGCTCCTTCCTGCTTCTGAAGTTCCGCTTTCGCCACAATATGTCGGTCTACCTCATCGGCTACGGTATCTTCCGCTTCGCCATCGAGTTCCTGCGGAACGACCATCGCGGCGAGCTGATCGGCAGCCTGACCCCCTCCCAGTTCTGGGCGATCTGCATGGTGGTGCTGGGCTTTGCCTTGATCTTCATCCTGAACCATATCTGGAGCAGATCCCCGGCTCCGACAACGGAAGAGACAGACGCATGAGTCGACCCGCATACACTCCCCGCGTCAGCGTGGTCGTGCCGGTGTACAATGCCGAGCGCTACCTCCCCCGCACGCTGGACAGCCTCCTGCGGCAGACCCTCTCCGACCTTGAGATCATTCTGGTGGACGACGGCTCCACCGACCGCTCCGGTGCCATCTGCGACGACTACGCCTCCCGCGACAGCCGCATTCATGTCATCCATCTCCCCAACGGCGGGGTCTCGGCCGCCCGCAATCGCGGCATTGACGAGGCCGTGGGGGAATTTATCCTTCTCTGCGATTCCGACGACACGGTGGAGCCGACCTGGGCAGAACAGCTCAGCACGGATCAGCCGGGTCTGGCTGTCTGCGGCCTGTGCTGTATCTACCCCTCGCAGGGGAACCGTGAGGTACATACCGATTGGAGCGCCATCCCCGCCGGAGATGCTCCCCTGTCGGTCTTCTGGCCTCTGCAGGAGCAGGGCGCCATGCTCCACTCCTGCAACAAGGGCTACCGCCGCGAGTTGCTGAACCGCTACGGCCTGCGCTTTGACCCGACCCTTGCCTACTGCGAGGACGAGCAGTTCGTGCTCAATTACCTCCTCCATGTCGAGGGGGGCATCCATGTCGTGCAAGCGGATCTCTACCGCTACGAAAAGGAGCATGAGGGAGGGCTGACCCACCGCTATGTCCCCCGAATGTGGGACACCCTGTGCCGATCGTTTGCCCTGCGGGAGCAGGTGCTGGCGCGGGCAGAGCTGCCGATCTCCGACATTCGGGCGGGTTATCAGACCTTCATGAACTGGCGCGTCCGGCAGGCTCTGGCCAATCTGGATGCGGCAGACTGTCCGCTCACCGAGCGGGAGCGACGGGTCGAGACCCGCCGTATTTTGAAAAGTTCCGTGTGCCGCGAGGCCTTTGCCGACGGCAACTTTACCGACACACCGGGGTGGTATGTGCGGGTGCTCAAGACCCGCCGCGCGTGGTTGATCCGCTCGGTCAACCGCATGATCCGATATAAGAATCGAGGCAAGTAAACATGGGCAACAGCAACGCAAAGAAAGGAATGGCCAACATCCTGACCGGCATCCTCAATCAGGTGGTCACCATTGCTTTCGGTATCCTGATCCCCCGCCTGGTACTGCTGAACCTCGGTTCGGAGGCAAACGGTCTGCTCAATTCCGTCAACCAGATCCTGACCTATCTGGCTCTGCTGGAGGCGGGCATCAGCATCGCCTCCCTGCAGGCACTCTACAAGCCCGCCGCCACCGGAGATCGGGACGGCATGAACCGCATCCTCGCGGCGGCCAATCGCTTCTATGCCCGCACGGGTCTCTTTTACTTAGCCGCTGTCCTGCTGTTCTCGGTCATCTACCCACTGACCGTCAAGGCCGAGAGCCTCGGTCGAGGGGAGATCGCGTTGGTGGTGCTGATCAGCGGCCTGCCCAGCGTGGTCAACTACTTCCTGCAAGCCAAACTCAAGCTGGTGCTGTGGGCAGAGGGGCGCAAATACGTCATCACCAATCTGTCCACTGTCTTCTTCATCCTGACCAGCCTGTCCAAGGTACTGCTCCTGAATCTCGGTTGCAGCGTGGTGATCCTGCAGACCATGTACCTCTGCCTTGACCTGCTCCAGGTCGGTATCCTCTGCCTGTATATGCGGCGGCACTACCGCTGGCTGAATACGCGGGTCGAGCCGGATATGCAAGCGGTATCCCAGAGCAAGAATGTCGTGATCCACCAGGTATCCACCCTGATCTTCTACAATACCGATACCCTGATCCTGACCTGGTTCTCCAACCTGAGCTATGTGAGCGTCTACTCCATGTACAATATGCTGTACAACATGATCAGTACGCTGATCAACAATTTCAGCAACGCCAGCTTCATCCTGGGGCAGACCTTCCACACGGATCGCGACCGCTTCGTAAAGCTCCTGGATGTGTACGAGATATTCAACATGGCTCTGTCGGCCTGCCTGTTCACGGTGCTGGGGCTGTTCATCCTGCCTTTTCTGAGATTGTACACCGCCGGTGTCGAGGATGTCAGCTATATCGATCCCCTGCTGCCCTACCTGTTCTTTGCCTTGCAATTCCTGAACTGCGGGCGCAACGCCTCCAGCCAGGCCATAACCTTCGCGCAACATTTCAAAGAGACCCAGTGGCGTTCCATTCTGGAATCCGTCATCAATGTGGTGGTCTCCATCGCGGCGGTGCTGATCCTGCGGCAATACAACATGATGTGGGGTATGTACGGTGTGCTGATCGGCACCATCGCGGCTCTGCTCTACCGCACCAACGACATGATCATCTATGCCAGCCGTCGCATCCTGAACCGCAGTCCCTGGGTCACCTACCGCCGCTGGATCATCAACATCCTCCTGTGCATCGGCACCAGCATCGGCGGCAAGCGCATCCTCGCTCTTCTGCCCACCGACTCCTACCTCTGGTTGCTCCTGTGGGCGGCTGTCAGTGTCATCGTCCTGGGAATCATCTTCTTCGGCGCGGCCTGTCTGACCGAGCGCAAAACCGTCATCTTTGTCAAGCAGAATCTGCGGTCGTTGCTGAAACGACCCGCATAAAGCGGTCGGAGCGCATACCGGCGCATCCGATACATGAATCGAGGCAAACAAAGCACATGAGCAACAGCAAAGCCAAAAAAGGCATCGCAAATATCGCCACCGGCATCCTTAACCAACTGATCACGATCGCCTTTGGACTCATCGTCCCCCGCCTGGTATTGAAAAGCTTGGGGTCGGAGGCGAATGGTCTGCTCAACTCGGTCACGCAGATATTGACATACCTCTACCTCCTGGAGGCGGGTATTGCGGCCGCTACTCTGCAGGCCTTGTACAAGCCCGCCGCCACCGGTGATCGGGACGGCATGAACCGCATCCTCTCGGCGGCCAACCGCTTCTATCGCCGTACCGGATTCATCTACATGGTCGCCATCCTGCTGTTTGCGCTCATCTATTCCCTGACGGTTCCGACCACGATCAACCGCTACGAGGTCGCGGCGGTGGTGCTGTTGGGCGGTCTGCCCGGCGTGGTCAAGTATTTTCTCCAAGCTAAGCTTCAACTGGTCCTCATGGCTGAGGGTCGCAACTATATCAATACCAACCTGGCCACAGGTTTTTACATCGCCAATAACCTATCCAAAATGCTCCTCTTGACCCTGGGCTTCGGTCTGGTCGTCCTGCAGGCCGTGTATCTGTTTCTTGACCTGATCCAGGTCGGCATCCTCTACCTGTATATGAGGCGACACTACCGCTGGCTGGATATGAACGCGGAGCCGGATATGCAAGCCATATCCCAGAGCAAGAACGTAGTCGTGCATGATGTTTCCTACCTGGTCATGCACAACACCGATACCCTGATCCTGACCTGGTTCTGCGGTATGAACGGACTGAAATACGTCAGCATTTACACCATGTATAATATGCTGTACCACATGATCAGCACGCTGATCGAGAATTTCAGCAATGCCAACTTTATTCTGGGGCAGACCTTCCATACCGACCGTGACCGCTTCGTGAAGCTTCTGGATGTATACGAGGTGTTCAACATGGCTCTGTCGGCCTGCCTGTTCACGGTACTGGGTATATTCGTATTGCCATTTTTGAAGCTCTATACAGCGGGCATCCACGACATTGATTATATTGACCCCCTCCTGCCCTACCTGTTCCTGCTGCTGCGGTTCCTGAGCTGTGGCCGCAACGCCTCCAAGCAGGCCATCGACTTTGCCCAGCATTTCAAGAAGACCCAGTGGCGCGCCGTGCTGGAATCCGTCATCAATATCGTGGTTTCGATCTCGGCGGTGCTGATCCTGCGGCAATACAACATGATGTGGGGTATGTACGGTGTGCT
>CAYXBU010000089.1:0-5657 GCA_964463245.1 uncultured Clostridium sp.
AGTTGGGATCGAACCAATGACCTCCACGATGTCAACGTGGCGCTCTAACCAGCTGAGCTATGCCTCCGGAACGGGTATATTATACCACAAGGAGACGGGTTTGTCAATAGGTTTTTGCAAAAAAGAAAATTTACAGTTTTTAGGATACAATCTACTCAAAGCGGCACTGCGCTCGGATCGCCGCCTCGACCACATCGGCGATCATCCGCATACCGTCCCCGTCGGGGTGCAGGCCGTCCCGGGTGTTCATGTAGTAGTCGTCGTGCCGCCACCTGCTGTGGAACAGATCCGCCACGAAGCACCGCTCCCCCGCCTCGCGCGCCGCCGCCTCGATGGCCGCATTGAAGACCTCGGTCGGGCGGGTCACGGACGGGTCACGATCCGGGAGGTTCACACAGCAGATGGCCGCCTGCGGGTAGGTCTCACGGCATATCTCCAGCGTGCGCCGATAATCGACGGCGAAGACATCCACCTTGACCCCGCGCCCCAGATCATTGATGCCCATGAACAAGAGGATCAAGTTCGGCATCGTCCCGTCATCCCGCGCCAGCTGTCGGGCACGGTTCACACCGGAGTCGGGGTTATCCTGCCCGCTCAGGTTGCCGCCCGACCAGGAGTTGTTCACGCACAGGGTAAGCCCCAGACGATCCATGACCAGCTGCCAATACATCTTCTCCCGCGGAAAGGCCGGTCGGTAGTAGTAAGGGTTGTACCGTAGGGTCGCATTGGCTGAAGTGTCATCCGAGACCCCTCGGTAGGTGGATATGCTGTCCCCCAGTACGGACAGATTCTTTCCTTTGATGGTGATCATGCCGGTGCTCCTTTCCTGTACGACAAACAGCCGTAATAAATACAGACTACAGCCGCTTGATAAAGCCCTCGATCCGCTCCAGTGCCTGCGTGATATGCTTGACCGAGTAGGCGTAGGAGATACGGGCGAAGCCGTCCCCGCCCGCACCGAAGGCTGAGCCGGGGATGATGGCGCACTTGTTCTCGTAGAGCAGTCGCTCGCAGAACTCCTCCGAGGACAGCCCGAAGCGACGGATGTCGGGGTAGATATAGAAGGCTCCCTCCGGCTCAAAGGAGTCGATGCCGATGCTCCGCAGGCCGTTGTAGATGTAGCGGCGGCGGCGGTTGTACTCGGCGGTCATCTCCGCGATGTCCTCGTCCCCGTTACGCAGAGCCTCCACGGCAGCCAGCTGGGAGGTGGTGGGGGCGCACATGATGGCATATTGGTGTATCTTGAGCATCTGCCGCGTCAGCGGCTCGGGGGCGCAGAGGTAGCCCAGCCGCCAGCCGGTCATGGCATAGGCCTTGGAGAAGCCGCTGGCGACCACCGTCCGCTCCCGCATACCCGGCAGGGAGGCGATGGACACATGGCGCCGCCCGTAGGTCAGCTCGGCGTAGATCTCGTCCGACAGCACGACGATCTGTCGCTCCCGAAGGATCTGCGCGATCTTTTCCAGGTCATCCTCGTCCATGACGGCACCGGTCGGGTTGTTGGGGTAGGCCAGCACCAGCATCTTGGTGCGGGGGGTGATGGCCGCCTCCAGAAGCTCCGGGGTCAGCTTGAACCTGTCCTCGTTGCGGGTCTGCACCGTGACCGGCACGGCGCCGCACAAGCGAGCGATCGGCTCGTAGCAGACGAAGCAGGGGGTCGGGATGATGACCTCGTCTCCCGGCTGCAGGATGGCGCGCATGGCGATATCGATGGCCTCACTGCCGCCGACCGTCACCATGGTCTCATGTATCGGATCGTAATGCAGGGAGAACCGCCGCGCGAGGTAGGCGCAGATCTCCTGTCTCAGCTCCAGGGTACCCGCATTGGAGGTATAGTAGGTCTTTCCCTTCTCCAGACTCTCGATGCCCGCCTCGCGAATGTGCCACGGGGTGACGAAATCCGGCTGTCCGACCGTCAGGGCGGTCACGTCGGTCATGCCGTCCAGCAGGTCAAAGAATTTCCGGATGCCCGAGGACGGCATCTCCACGATGTGTCGGGGAAGGATGCGTTCATAATCCAGCTCTGCCATCAGTTCGTATTTCCTCTCTCGTCGATCTCGGGGGCACCGTAGATGATGCCCTTATCCTTGTATTTCCGCAGGACAAAGTGGGTCGCGGTGGAGGTGACGAACTCGATGGGAGCCAGCTTTTGCGCGACGAAGAAGGCGACCTCCTTCATGGTGCGTCCCTCGATGACCACGCAGAGGTCATAGCCGCCCGACATGAGGTAGACGCTCTGCACCTCGGGATAGTTATAAATTTTCTCAGCGATGCGGTCGAAGCCGCGGTCACGCTGGGGGGTGGTCTTGACCTCGATCATGGCGGTGACGTATTCCCGCTCGGTCTTATCCCAGTCTATGATGGTCTTATAGCCGAGGATGACACCCTCAGACTCATACTCCTTGATGAGAGCCTTGATGTCGCCCTCCTCCTTATCGAACATGACGGCCAGCTGGGCGGGGGTCAGGGTAGCGTCGTCTTCCAATGTTTTCAGTATCTGATCCATAGCGATTTATTTCCTTTCTGAGTATTTCAATAGTGGATGCGGATGGTGGAGGAGGGGCGGCAGGTCGCCCGCCGGGCGCGGATACCTGACGCGCCCGGGAATTATTCCGGCTAATGCTTTTGCCCCCCATCCCCCCGCCCCCTTCCCCGGCGGGGAAGGGGGCGACCGCGTTATTTTATATGCAAGGGGCTCCGCCCCTTGCATTCCCGAGGCAGTAGCCGGAAGGTACGCGGTACCTTTGCGCAGGGCTTGGGCGGGAGGTCGCCCGCCGGGCGCGGATATGGGACACGCCCGGGGTTTTGAACCCCGCACCCTAAGGGGAATTGGACGGAAGGTCGTCTGCCGGGCGCGGATACCTGACGCGCCCGGGAATTATTCCGGCTAATGCTTTTGCCCCCCATCCCCCCGCCCCCTTCCCCGGCGGGGAAGGGGGAGACCAAAGTTTCCTTTTCGGCAGGGGGTCTTCGACCCCCTGCCAACCCCCGGCGGCCTGTGTCGGAGCGGCGCAGACAACCGGAAGGTCAACGACGATCAAGCGGGGGGCTTGGGCGGCAGGTCGCCCGTTTATTTCCCGATCCTCTTCAATATCCCCTCATAGGTCAGGCCGTACCGCCCGGCGATGTCCCGTGCGTAGGACTTGCCGTCCGGCTTAGCACGCTTGATGAGGAAGGAACGTCTTCCCTCCCCCTCTATGCCCGCGACCAGCGTGTCGACCCGCACACCGCCCGCCTCGGCGGACTGACGGTTGATGCGGTCGATCTCGGCCGCCAGCTCATGCAGGTGGGTGGAGAACAGGCACCGACAGCCCACCCGACACAGCCCCATCAATACCTCGGCGGCAATGTAGGAGGCTTCGTAGGAGCCGGTAGAGGACAGCGACTCGTCCAAAAGCACCAGACTGTCGGCCGTCACGGCGTCGAATATCTCCCCCAGACGGGCGCATTCCTCCCCCAGACGACCCTTGTCGATGGTGTCATCCGCGCCGGTCGGGAAGTGGGTGAATATTCCGTCGGCGGGACTGATGCGGCACTCGGCGGCGGGCAGGAACATCCCCAGCTGGAGCATGACCTGACACAGCCCGATGGCGCAGGTGATGACGGATTTGCCGCCGCGGTTGGGGCCGGTCAGCACATAGATCATCGCGTTCTCGGGGGTGCTGTCAAAGGCTACATCGTTGGGCACGATGGTCTCCCCCTCGGGCAGCTTGAGTGCCACGGCGGGATTGTACAGCTCCCGCGCCACGAACACACGCTCGCTCTGCGGCCGCAGGTCGGGGGCGCACAGGTTGCATCCCCGCGCCCGCAGGGCTTCCTGCAGCTGTGTCCCCTTGACCACGAACTCGATCTCGGGCAGGAGCCCTAAGAGGAAGTCGGTATTCTCCAGCACATAGCTCTGCACGATCTTCTTCCAGGAGCGCAGGGAGGCGCGGTAGACATCGTTGATGGCGGAGTTGAAGGCCAGCGAGAGGGCGGTCTTCTGGTTCTCGGATTGCTTCTTTCCAAAGGGAACCAGATTGGCGATGCAGGTATACTCGTCCCCCTTGAAGTTGAGGCGGAGTATCTTGTCCAACACATCCCCAGACTTGAAGGGCTGGGAGTTGACCGCCAGCACCCCCGCCTGCGCCGGTCTCAGCTGGGCATCCAGATTGACCCCGATGGTCACGCTCCGGATCTCCCGCACCCGCCCGGTCAGCTCGGACAGCTTGCGGTTCAGCTCGCGGTAGTAATCCGACTCAGCCAGCTCGGTCACGCAGTCGGCCAGCCGTCGGAAGGCCGTGCCCCGCAGGTTGCCCTTGACCTCCTCCATTCCCTTGTGCAGGATGTCCACGCAGGTGATATACAGCTCGATCTCGGTCATGCTGGACAGGTAGGAGGCAGTGTCCTCCCCGTTGTCGCTGTCCAACCGCCGCAGCTCGGTGATATCCCGCAGCACCGGCACCAACCGGTGGAAGGTGTCGGTCAGGACGGGGTTGTTCAGCAGGTCGGAGAAGGTCTGGTTGCGGTAGGTGATGACGGCGGGGTCGGTGGTGAAGAACTCGGACAGCTCGGTGCTCTTGAGGTCGAATATCTCCAGCATTCCCAGCTCCTGCAGGGTGTACATATCAATGTCCGGCACGTCCCGCCCCGCCATGTGTGCCCTCTGGGTCTCGGCATCCGGGTACAGCAGGCTGAAATTCTCTAATCTCATATATCGGTTATCTCCTTTTTCGACTCGCGTTTCATCCGTCAATGGGCACGAGCATCCGCTCGCCCTCCCGCACGACCAGCACCTCGTGCAGGCCGGCGGCATTCAGCAGGGCGTAGCCCTGTCGGATGCACCGCCCCAGATCGGCGGGCGCGTGTGCATCCGAGCCGACCGTGACCAGCCGCCCGCCGCAGTCGCGGTAGAATCTCAGAAGCTCCAGGGTCGGCATGGATATGCCCAGCCCCTTCCAGAGAGTGGACACATTCAGCTCCAGTGCCACCTCGGATGCGATAAGGCGGCGATAGATGGCCTCGATCTGCTCATAGTGGGGGCGCAGCTCCACCGTCTGCCCGGCGGCGGTGATGTAACGGTGTATGTAGGTCATGTGCCCCAGGGTCGTAAAACCGGGTGTCCCCTCCGGCGCGGCAAAGGACAGCATCTCCTCGGTCTCGGTCAGCGCACGGCAGAGCAGGCGATCTATGAGCGCGGGGGTCATGCTCTCGTAGCGGAGCATACAGAAGTCGGGGACATCCCGCAGGTTGTGCAGGGAGCCGATGACGAACTCATACGGGTGGCGCGCCAGCACCGCCGCCGCCGTGGCGGGGTATTGGGTCGCGTTGCCCAGCTCGATGCCGCGGGAGATATGCAGCCGCCCCCGATACTTCTCCTGCGCCACCGTCATGGCCTCCCATGCCGCGTCGGCATCGTAGGGGGCATATATCCCCTCCGCTTCGCCGTTGACGTCGCAGTGGTCGGTGATGCACAGGTCGGTCAGCCCGATCTCCAGCGCACGGCGGCAGAGGCTCTCCGGCGTGGAATCCGCCGCCCCGTCAAAGGAAAAGCAGGTATGGGTATGGGTATCGCACAGCATCATGGCATTCCTCCCCGGCGGCGACCGCCGTCCGTGTTTGATAGACTTCTATTATAGCACATTTTTTTGATTTTGTATATAGCCGATACAGAAAAG
>CAYXBU010000090.1:0-5179 GCA_964463245.1 uncultured Clostridium sp.
TTTTTTCATTTGTGCCGTAAGGCACAACATCATTTTCCCGTCAGGGCAACATCATTAGTGATGCTTCGCATCAATGATGTTGCGCTTCGCGAAACGGAGTGGAAACTACGCATATAAGTTTTCCCTGTTTTCCGCTATCCCTCTTGACGGCGCCCGTAGAATATGATATACTGAACCTGTCAGCCCGCGCGGCTGACCCACATAAGCAAGAAACGGAAGATACAGTATGAGACCCATTCGAGTCATCCTTTTTGACCTTGACGGCACCACCGCTGACACCCTGTGTGGCATTACCGCCGCCATCAACCGGGCACTGTCCTCCTGCGGGCTTCCCACCCACACCGAGGAGGGGGTGCGCCGCTTTGTCAACTACGGAACGAGTCGGTTCGTGGAGGAGTCCCTTCCTGCCGACCGCCGCGAGGACGCCGCCCTGCGTGCCCTGATCACCGAGCGGTATCTGGCGGCCTATGCCGACACCTATGTCGAGACCCGTGCCTATCCCGGTCTGCCCGAGCTTCTGGCGCGGCTGTCCGCCCACACACCGCTGGCCATCAACACCAACAAACAGCACGAGTTTGCACAGCCGCTGGCCGAGCGGCTGTATGCCCCGCACACCTTCTTTGCCGTGGAGGGCTTCCGCGCCGACCGCCCCGGCAAGCCCGACCCGACTGTCCCGCTGGACATCCTGCGCCGCGCCTCCGAGCAGGCGGGGGAGGAGCTGCACCCGCAGGACTGCCTCTACATCGGGGACAGCGACGTGGATGTCGCCACTGCCCGCAACGCGGGGATGCACCCCGTGAGCGTGTCCTGGGGCTACCGTTCGTATGAGTTCCTGCGCGGGCTGGGGGATCAGCCCATCGCGCGGACGGTCGAGGAGCTGGAACATATCTTAACGGAAAGCGGGGTGGAGCTGTCATGATCTGCCGCACCTGCAGCTGTGCGCGGGGAGAGCATTCCGCGCCGCTGGAAGAGTATGTGATCCGCCGTGGGGCGGTACGCGATCTGCCGCGCCTGCTGGCACTCTATGAGTCGATCTACCTCATTGCCGACGAGACGACCTACCGCGTGCTGGGGCAGGAGGCCGAGCGGCTCCTGCGGGAGGCCGGAGTGCGGGTGCATACCCATGTCCTGCGGGGTCATGTCCTGCCGGATGCATCCCGCATCGGGGAGATCCTGTTGTATATGCAGGATCCCCGCGCCGAGTCGGACATCTTCGCGCCCTGTCCCCGCCCGGATATGATCGTGGGGGTCGGCTCGGGGGTGATCAATGACCTCTGCCGTCTGGTCTCCTATCGGGTCGGTCTGCCCTATACCATCGTCGGGACGGCACCCTCCATGGACGGCTACGCCTCGGCAGGATCCCCCATCCTGTTTGAGGGAACCAAGGCCACCGTCAAATCCACCACGCCGCGCTTTATCGTCGCCGATCTGGATGTGATGAAGGATGCGCCCTACGATATGCTTTTGTCCGGCATCGGAGATATGTTCGGCAAGTACACCGCCATGCTGGATTGGGAGCTGGCGCGGGACTACCACGGGGACTACTACTGCCCCGAGATCGCCGCCGATGTCCTGCGGGCGACCGACCTCTGTCTGGAGAAGGGCTATGAGCTGTCCGAGCGCGACCCCGCCTGTATCGGGGCGATCATGGAAGGGTTCATGGTCACGGGGCTGGGCATGGCTTTTACCGGCAACTCCCGTCCCGCATCGGGGGCGGAGCACATCATCGCCCACGCCTGGGAGCTGGCCAGCGTGGAGGCGGGGGAGCCGCCGCACCTGCACGGGCTGGAGGTCTGTGAGGCGACCCTCTTGGTCATAGCCATGTACCGCCGCCTGTACGACGAGACCGACGACTCCCACCTGCGGGAGCTGATCTCCCCCTACCTGCCCGCCTTTGAGCGGGTGGAGACCTTCTGCCGCCGTATGCGTATGCCGCGTGTGACGGAGGGGCGGGAGGCCATCCTGACGGGGATCCGCAGAGCACTGAACCTGCGTGACCGCTATACCATCCTGTTTTACCTGCGCGACCGCGGGCTCTTTGAGACCTACGCGGAATATGCGACCAATATTTTTGAGGAGGCATGATCATGTATCGGATCAAATTGGTATCATCTCTTGAAAAAGCGTTTCTCGACAGCGATATTTCCACCTTTGACACCCTGCGGGAGATACGGATGCTGAAGGATCAGCGGCTGTCCTTCCAGGTCTTCTACACCTCGGATGGGGCGGACGTGCCCCTGCGTGCCATGTTGGGGCTGTCGGTGGAGAGCGACTTTGCCGACTGCACCTCTGTCCGAACCGTGGAGCAGGAGCCGGTGGTCTACGCCGCCCCGCCCGAGGTGCTGGCGGTGGATCATAACTACCTGCGCGGGGAACCGGGGCTTTATCCCGACTGGTTGCGCCCGATGCACTACGGCGGCGTGATCTCGGTCATGAAGGGACAGCTCCACGCGGCGTGGGTACAGCTGGATCCCTGCGGCCGTGTCCCGGCGGGGAGACATGAAGTGACGGTCAAGCTGTGGGCAGGGGCGGAGGTCGTGGCGACCGAGACCCTGACCGTGGAGGTGCTGGATGCCCTGCTTCCGCCGCAGGAGATGAAGGTCACGCAGTGGTTCCACTGTGATTGCCTGGCCAACTACTACGGCTGTGAGCCGTGGTCAGAGCGGCATTGGCAGATCGTGGAGAATTTCGCCCGCACGGCGGTGAAGAATGGCATCAACCTGCTCCTGACCCCGCTGTTCACGCCGCCTCTGGATACCGCCCCGGGCGGGGAGCGCACCACCGTCCAGCTGTTGGACGTGACGGTCACGGACGGCGTGTACAGCTTCGACTTTGAGAAGCTGGATCGCTGGATCGATATGTGCGACCGCGTGGGGGTGAAGTTTTTTGAGATATCCCACCTGTTCACCCAGTGGGGGGCAGGGCACGCGCCCAAGGTCATGGCGACCGTGGACGGTGAGTACCGCCGCATCTTCGGATGGGAGACCGATGCAACGGGGGAGGCCTATTCGCACTTCCTGCGTACCATGCTCCCGGCGTTCCTCTCGCACATGAAGGCGCGGGGGGATGATCAGCGTTGCCTGTTCCACATCTCGGACGAGCCGTCGGGGGAACAGCTGGAGCAGTACCGCCGCTCCAAGGCGGTGGTGGAGGATATCCTGGAGGGCTATACCATCATGGATGCCCTGTCCAACTACGCCTTCTACGAGCAGGGCGTGGTCAAGACTCCCATCCCCTCCAACGACCATATCGAGCCGTTCATTCGCGGCGGGGTGCCGGGGCTGTGGACGTACTACTGCTGTGGGCAGTGCGTGGGGGTCAGCAACCGCCTGATCGCCATGCCCTCCTGGCGCAACCGCTCCATTGGGATGCAGTTCTACAAGTACGACATTGCGGGCTTCCTCCAGTGGGCCTACAACTTCTACAACAATATGCACTCGGTAGACACGATCGACCCCTACAGCGACGCCAGCGGCGAGTACTGGGTTCCGGCCGGCGATGCCTTCTCGGTCTACCCCGCGCAGGACGGGACGGCTTATGAGTCCCTCCGGCTGGTCGTGTTCCACGAGGCCTTGGAGGATGTGCGCGCCATGAAGCTCTGCGAGAGCTACTATGGAAAGGAACGAGTAGTCTCCGAGATGGAGGCGGTGCTGGGACGACCCATTACCTTTGCCGAGTGCGCCGTGTCGGCCGCCGAGGTGCTGTCGGTTCGCGCCCGCGTGGATGAGCTGATCGCCGAGGCTGTCGGGCGTTGACCCGAGAGCGGGGCGGGGAAGTGCCCCGAGGGGTGCGAGTGTAAAGGAAACGCCGAATAAATCAGTGGTTCCTAAAAGGACAGCCGAGATCATCGCGTGTGATGACCGAATGAATGAATTGCAGAAATGACGAAAGGATCCATCACGGACAGATAGTCTGTGATGGATCTTTCTATGTGGGAGCGTATGGATCATGCAGGATGGGGCTACGTCTCGCATGGCCGAGAGCGGCGGGGTTTCGTTTTGAAGGAATAGGCACTTTATATCAAGCGAATCGAAATATTGTTAAGACGAAACGAAAGTATGCCTCTTGCATTGTAAACGAAAATGTGCTATAATATAACTGTCGAGCAAACGGAAAGCATGCGCCGTAGGCTCGACAGCGAAACAGGGGAGGAGGAGCGTTATGCGGATAAGAGGGGTTGACGAGATCGATAACCGGATCGTGGATCTGTTGCTTGAGGACGGCAGAATGTCCTATTCTGAAATGGCGGAGAGGATCGGTTTGTCTCGCACCGCCGTGAAAACAAGGATCGCTGCGCTTGAGCGCACCGGGATCATCAAAGGGTACAAGGCCATTATTGATCCGCAGGCGGCTCCCGACATGATGACCTTTGTGGTGAACATCGAAACGAGGGCGGAAGATTTTGAGGAATGCAAACGCATATTAATGAAAGCCGAGGAGACCGTTACCATTGTTCAGACGACGGGCAACAGTCATCTGCTGGCTGTTTGCGTGTCACCTGATGTGAGATCAATGCGCACGTTTGTGAATGGCATTTACAAAACCATCCCGGGCATTCAATGCATACAAGCAAACTCGATCCTCGATGTGATCAAGGGCTCTATTCTTCCCGAAATCTGAAATGATTGAAATGGATCGGAGAGCATGCATATGAAAAAAGACGAAATCGTGAGCGAACTTTTGAGATCGACGAATGAACACGGGCTTATTGCCACGCTGTACGGTGCGGTCGGAAAGAGCGTAAAGGTCAGCATCCCGTTCAGCCAAAGAGCGTGTGATACAAGCATAGATGACTTGGACTTTTCCGTAAGGGCAAATAATTCGATGAAGCGGGTGGGGGTCTTTACCGTTGGAGAGGTCATTGACCTCATCGCAAGCAACGAGCTGCTGTGTATCCGCAACCTTGGGAAGAAGACACAAAATGAGATCAAGACGCGGGTATTGGAGTTTGGATTTGAGCGGTTAACGGAGAACGAGAAAAGGCGATTTTTCTTCGACATAGTGAGAAGAAACTGCAATTGAAATAAGAGCGGGGGAGTGTATGGCTAAGCAGAAAAACATTGAAGGTGTACATTATATTCCAAGAAAGTAGCATCCAAATTGTTATTGTTCAAAATGCAATGTTCTAAGGCAACACCGCACAATTCACGGCTTATGCCTTTTTCACTCACTTGCTTGC
>CAYXBU010000091.1:0-5172 GCA_964463245.1 uncultured Clostridium sp.
TATGTTAAAAAAGCATTGTGCCGATTGGCCTTTTTGACTTTTACAATCGGCTATCCATATCCCATTAAAGGAGGATCATTCTCATGTCGGTTACGCTCAAATGCATGACCTTCAATCTTCGCCTCGCCTGCGAGGGGGACGGCATCAATATGTTCTTCCGCCGCGCGGGGCGGGTCTTGGAGGTACTGGAGAACGAGGCTCCCGACATCGTGGGCTTCCAAGAGGTGACCGACCCCATGCGGGCATGGCTTCGGGAGCACCTGCCCCGCTACACCCTGCAGGGCTGTGGGCGGGAGCGGAACTGCCACGGGGAGTCCATGCTGTTGGGCTACCGCACCGACAGCTGTGAGCTGTTGCGACTGGAGAACTTCTGGCTATCCCCCACGCCGCAGGTTCCGGGCTCGACCTACGGGGGAGATCAAAGTCCCTGCCCCCGCATGGTCACGGCGGCGCTCCTGCGGCAGGACGGTTCGGAACAGCCCTTCTGGTTCTACAACACCCACTTAGATCATGTCGGCAGTCAGGCGCGATATCTGGGTGCCATGCAGCTGGTGCAGACCATCTCGGCGCGGAAGGAACCGTTCGTCCTGACGGGGGACTTCAACGCCCTGCCGGACAGCCCCGAGATCCGACTGATCACCCGCGCCCTGCGTACACGGTCGGCCGTGGACTGCTCGGCCGCGCTGGCGGGCACCTTCCATGGGTTCGCTCAACTGCCCCCGGAGGAGCGGCAGAAGATCGACTACATATTCACCGACGGGGTCTGTCGGCAGTGCTACGCCGTCGAGGACATCCCGGTCGAGGGACAGTATTATTCGGATCACAACGCCGTGGTAGCTCTGATCGAGTTGCCCTGACGGGAGGAGGTACATCATGCCCAAGCAGACAAAAGCAGCCCCGGAGGAGCCGACGAAGGCCAAGACCGCATGGGAGACCGTGCGGGACACCGTCAGATCCGAGTTGAAGGATGCCGCCGAGCTGGCCTCCCTGCAGAGAAAGCTCTCCAAGGCCGAGAAAGAGAAAAAGTCCCTGCTCTATGAGCTGGGACAGATCTGTTACCGTCAGCTGCGCCCGATCAAGAGCAACCGCCTGACCGAGCCGGATGCGGTCGAACAGCTGGCGACGCGTATCGACCAAAAGACCGCCGAGATCGTTGACCTGCGGATACAGATCAAATTGCGTAAGGCGGATATGACATAATACCACACGGGGAGGGACTGCTCGAAAGAAGTCCCTCCCCGCGCAGGTTCATCCGATGTGCAGGATATCGTCCGAGAAGAATGCCGCCTCGGCGGGGTCATGCGTGGTCAGGAGCAGGGTGCGGCCACCGAGGGAGTCGGCGACCGTCTCCATGACCCGCTGTTTGGTGCCCTCGTCCAGCCCTCGAAAAGGCTCATCCAGTAGCAGAACATCGGCGGGTGCCGCGAGGGCGCGGCAGAGGGCGACCCGTTGCGCCATGCCGCCCGACAGCTCGTCGGGGTAGAGGTCTGCGGCCTCTGCCAGCTCGACCCGCTCCAGCCACGCGGTGGCTGTGGGCAGGGTCTTTTTTCTATCCGAAAGCACGACGTTGATATTCTCGGCGGCGGTCAACCACGGCAGGAGGCGCGGCTCTTGAAACTGCACCGACACCCGTCCGCCGCCCTCGATCCGACCGCCGCTCGGTGCCAGCAGACCCGCCACCAAGCGCAGGACCGAGGTCTTGCCGCCCCCGGATGCCCCCATCAGCACCAGACGGCCGCCTGCCGCCACGCGGAAGGACAACTCCCGCAGGACTTGCTTGTCCCCAAAGGAGAGCGACACGCGGTCAAAGATCAAGTCGGTCGGGTGGGGGGAGGTCAGATGGGTCTCGACTTGACACATGATGCTCCCTCCTTTCTACGGCTCTGCCGTCTGCGATCTGCAAGCCGCAGGACAGCCAGTATCAGCCCCTCCAGCCCCAGGCTGAGCAGGACGACCGCCAGTGTCCACGCGAACAGATCGGTGGTCTCTAAGTAGAGTTTGGATTCAAACAGATGCCGCCCGATGGAGCAGATCGGCACCACCAGCACCTCCGCCGAGATGCCCGCCTTCCATGCCAGACCCACCGAGGAGCGGCAGGACGCCACCACCGCAGGGTGCAAGGAGGGCAGGTAGACCCGCCGCAACCGCCGCAGGGGGGAGAAGTGGAAGGCGCGCGCCATCTCCAACAGCTCCTCGCTGACCCCACCCAACGCCTCATGCAGGTTCGCCCACACCACCGGCAGAACCATCAGCACCGAGATGCTGATCGGGAGCCTGTCCTGCCCGATCCACAGGAACAAAAGGATCACGAAGGAGGCCACCGGTGTCGCCCGCATGACCGTGACAAGGGGGTAGAACAGGCGGTAGAGCGGCGGCAGGAAGTGGGTCAGCAATGCCAGCAGTGCCCCCGCGACAAAGCCGATCAGAATGCCCAACAGGGTTCGCTCCAGCGAGGTCAGCAGGGTCAGCCAGAAGTCCGCTGTCTGCGCCAGTTCCCAGAGGCGGCAGAGCGAGGCGGCGGGAGTCGGGAGCAGAAGCTCCTCCCCGACCCGCCATGCCAACAGCTGCCATGCCCCCAGCCAGAAGCCCGCGATCAGGATCCCGCCGAGCAGGCGGGACAGCCACCCGGGCAAGGCTGGGAAAAACCGTCCCCGACGATGGGTCGGGGGCGGTGTGTTTTTCCGGTCGCTCATTTCAGCCCGTAGTACAGCCCGTTATCCGGGATGGCATTGCCGATGGAGGCAGGTGCCACGGCATACAGGGTGGTGTAGAAGGAGGTCAGCTTGTCTGCCATCTCCTGCCCCGTGATGAAGCAGAGGTTGCAGTTGGGAATGGCCTTGGTCGCAACAGGAGCCTTCTCAAAAATCCCCTGCGCCGCGATCATCTCACCGGCCTCGGCGGGGTCATCCCGCACATACAGCACCGACTCTTCATACTCCCGCAGGAACGCGGCGACCTCGGCGGGGTGCTGCTCGGCAAACTCGGTGCGTACCACCACACAGCCCTGCGCCAGCGCGGCCGACTCACCAAAGGCTTCCGTCCAGGCGGTGGTCAGGTTCAACGCGACCGAC
Source organism: uncultured Clostridium sp. (assembly GCA_964463245.1). Lineage (GTDB taxonomy): Bacteria > Bacillota > Clostridia > Oscillospirales > CAG-272 > CAMEON01. The sequence continues at coordinate 3,072 of CAYXBU010000091.1, forward strand.
AGCTTGTCGTTGGCAGTCCCGGCAATGGTGACCATCGGCTCGGGCAGGACAGCGATGTCCACCTTGCCCGAGACCAGCATGGTACGCAGGTCGGCGGGCTGAGCGTAGGTCGTGGAGTCAATGGTGATATCCTTTCCCGGCTCCAGACCGTTCTTTTGGCAAAGAGCCGTGAAGATGAAGGCGGGGTTCTGGGCGGGGCAGTACACGGTCTTGCCGCGCAGATCCTCAAAGGAGGACACGCTCATGCCCTCGCCGGTCATGACATACAGCACACCCAGCGTGTTGACCGCCAGCACCTGCACCGACCCGGCCTTCTTGGCATACAGGTTGGCGGCGGCGTTGGTGGGCAGGGCGGCGATGTCCACCGTGCCGTTGAGCAGGGTGGGCAGAACGGTGGAGGCATCGGCCTCGACCCGGAACTGATACTTCAGGGCGGCCTCGCCACGGGAGGCCTTGTCCATCAGGGGTGCCATGCCGAAGCCGGTGGTGCCGGAGAGCACTGTGACCTTGACCTCAAGGTTCTTGTCAACCGCAGGCTCGGTCTCGGTCTCCGTCCCGGACTCCGAGAGGGTCTCGCCCAAGGTGGCGGACTCGGTGGAGGTGTCACTGTCCGCGCCGTCCTGTCCGCAGGCGACCAAAACGGGCATCAGCATCAGGCAGAATGCCAGCAGGAGAGCCGGCAGGGACTTTTTCAGGTAAATACTTTTCATGATCTTCATGGGATTCCTTTCGTGTGTGTTTATTGTATCCTCTTGACAGGGGATCGTCAGGTCAGCCCGAACTCGCGGCGCAGTGCCGCACGGTCGGGGAGGGTAACGCGCTTGCCGGAGCGGAGGAGGTAGCCGTCCCGCTCCAGCTCATCCAAGGCGCGGTACAGGGATGCGCGGGACAGCCCCAGCGCGTCGGGCAGGCGGGAGAGCGACAGCGGCAGGACACAGGTGTCGACTCCCTCGGGAACCGTCACATCCAGCCACGCCGCCAGCCGTCGCGTCGCGGTGCCTGCGCCGAGGCAGGTCAGGCGGCGGTTGAGAAAGCGGATACGATCCGCCAAAAAGCGGATATACCCCACGGCGAAGGTCGGGTCACGGGTCAAGCACCCGCGCACCGTGTCCTCCGAGAAGAAGAGCGCGCGGGTCGGGCACGCGGCGATCACGCGGGTCAGCGAGGCGGCGGAGGCCGTCCCGTCCGGGGCAAAGAGGTCAGCCACGCCGAACACATCCCCCGCGCGGAGCAGGCGCAACAGGCAGTCACTGCCGTCCCCGGGGGTGTACACCGAGGCCTCCCCCGTGATCAGGAAGCAGAGCACCGGCGGCTCGCCGTACCGCCGCAGGGGCTCCCCGGCGGAGAAGTCCGCCGGGTGGCTGTCGGCCAGCAGGTCAGCCACGGTCTGCGGCGCACACGCGGCAAACAGGGGGTGGCGCACTAAGAGGTGCCCGAGCTCATCCGAGGCGGTACACCCGCCCGTCATACGGTCACTGTCCATGCAGAAGCCCTCCCCTTCTCTCAAAAATGTCTCAAATGAGACATGAGACCCTGCTATTATACTCTATCTTCCCCGTTTTGTCAAGGGGTATGCACTAAATTGTTGATAAAAGCGACGGCGGGGAGGCATGAAGCCTCCCCGCTCGGCGCAGGTCAGAGTATGATGTCGCCGTCGGTGCAGTGGATGATCTCAAGGGAGGAGCCCGCACACCACTCGGGGTTTCTCCACATGGTCTCCCATTGCGCTATGGTTCCCCTGTAGCAAAGGCGCGTCAGGCGGGGACAATCGACAAATACTCTGTCGTATATGGATGTCATGCTGACCGGGATGCTGACACGGGTCATGCCCTTGCAGCCGCTCAGGCCGCCCTCGAATATGCCCTTTGCTCCATCCGGAATGACCACGTGCCCCGACACATCCGGATCCGTCAGCCATACATAGCCATCCTCCTCATATTCAAATACCCCGCTGTCTCCTCGCCGTGTTTCCATGAGCAATGCCTCCGTCTGTATGGTTTCGATATACAGTATACCATAGGTTGCCTGTGTTGGCAAGTGTCAGAGGAGATTATTTTGATGTTGCGGTGTTGACAAACGGCGCGGATTGCGGTATAATGCA
>CAYXBU010000092.1:0-5144 GCA_964463245.1 uncultured Clostridium sp.
TACCCGACTTTGAATTGCTCCTGATCGACGACGGCTCCACCGACGGCACCGCCGCCATCGCCGACCGCTATGCCGAGGCCGACAGCCGCGTGAAGGTCATCCACAAGGAGAACGGCGGGGTGTCCTCGGCACGCAACCGAGGGCTGGAGATAGCCACGGGAGAATTTATTACATTTGTTGATGCCGATGACATGGTCGCTCCCACCTACTTGGAGGTACTCCATCGCGCCATGTGTGAGACCGAGGCAGATATCTCTTCGGTCGGCTACAAGGACGATGCTACGGGGAGATACAGCTTTTGCCCGCCGCAACACGGTCTGTTCACGCAGGACTCGATTGATGATATCGATCTGCTGGTGGTCTGCTGTGCACATATGTTCCGACGCGCTTCCATGACGATCCTTCACTTTTCCGAGGACATTCATTACAGTGAGGATTCGCTGTTCACCATACAAAACTTTTACGGTCGCCCCGGGAACAAGCTTGCAACCGTCTGCGAGTTTCTGTACACATATAATCACAACAATCCCCTCGCCGCCACCGCGCAGAGCTTTCGTATACAGCACCTGAGTCAGATCGAAGCCCACCGCCGTATGTGCGAGGCGGTAAAGGATCACCCCTCTGTATTGAGCATGATCCGTCAAAGGTTGCTGATGTCCGTGTGGCAAAACTACCACAAACTGTTGGCTGCAGACGCAAACAAAACATATCCCGCCGAGACGGCCGCCCTCCGCCGCGAGTTTTTAGAGAACCGCAAGCAGATCCTGAAGCTCCTCCCCCCCCGCTCGCGTATCCTTCCGTGGCTGTGCGCGCGCAGCGAGCGTCTGGGACAGTGGGCGATCCGAAGGAAAGACAGCCTCAAGAATAGGAAGAAAAAAGCATGAATCCTCCCCTCATCTCGGTCATCATCCCCGCCTACAACACGCAAGACTACCTCCCCCACTGTCTGGACAGTGTATTGGCACAGACCCTACCCGACTTTGAATTGCTCCTGATCGACGACGGCTCCACCGACGGCACCGCCGCTATCGCCGACCGCTACGCCGAGGCCGACAGTCGTGTGAGGGTCATCCACAAAGAGAACGGCGGGGTGTCCTCGGCAAGAAATCGAGGGCTGGAGGTCGCGCGAGGGGAGTTTATCACCTTTGTGGACTCGGATGACACGGTACTCCCCACCTATCTGGAAAAGCTCCATGCCACCCTTTGCGAGACAAATGCGGCCATCGCCGCCGCCAACTGGCAGGAGAGCACCGGGAAGACCGCCCTCGACAAGACGGTCGGCAGGCACACCTACACGCAGGACGAGGCGGACGATATGTACCTTCTGGCCAGCTGTTGCGGGCGGATGTTCAAGCGTTCCCGCATGACGGTGCACCGCTTTGCCGAGGATATTCACTACGGCGAGGACACCCTGTTCTCGATGCAGAATTTCTACGGGATGCCGGGCAACACCCTCGTGACGCTGGGAGAATGCCTGTATATGTACGAGCGCGGACGCGCCGGCTCAGCCACCGCACAGGGCTTTCGGCGGGAGCGGCTGAGCCAGATGGAGGCCTACCGCCGCATCCGACAGGCCGTCGCGGGGCATCCCCGTATGCTCCGTTCGGTGGAGGATCTGGAGGCCTTTGCCCTGTGGAACCTATACCGCCTGATGTTGCAGGCGAACGAGACGGCCAACTACCCCGCCGAGGTGCGCGAGCTGCGCGCCGTTCTGCGGCGGAGCCACGCGGTCTTTTTGCGCGGGGAGCCGCTTCGGGCACGGGTCGCCTTCCGACTGTGCACGATGAGCCACCGCATCGCGAAAAGAATGATCCGATAAGCATATGGAAAGAGAGCGGCACCCCGCCGGGGTGCCGCTCTCTTTCGATATGTGTCGAGCGAGGTCGGGCGGTTTTCCTTGACATGATTTCCAATTTATGGTATACTTTCAAGTACAGCCTGTCCCTGCGCGGCAGACGGAAAGGGGGTACACCCTATGAGAACCCGAACCGATCCACACGAGATACGCCTCCTGCGGCGAGCGGCGTTGATCTTGGGCATGATCGCACTGTTCCTGCTGTTTCTCTTGGTCATCCAATGGGCAAAATGGGAACGCCGCATACACGGAAGAGCCGCCGCCACCGAGTCGGTCTCCACCGACGAAATCACCGACGAGACATCGTCGGGCAGCGCATCCGACACCGCAGAGCCACCTGCCGACGAGAAACTCTCCGCCACCGAGACCCTTCCCCGCCCGACCTCCCCCGCCGAGCCGACGACCGTCCCCCCTCCTGCCGGCGAGGACGACACGGGCAAGCCCGATATGGAAGTCGAGCGTGAGACCGAAACCGAGACCGCCCTCGTGTTTGAGGGGAACCGGCAGGAGCCGCTCCTCGGCACGGCAGGGTTGCTCTTTGAGCCGAACGACAGCGGCGGGTGTACCCTGATCGGAGTCGAGGAAGGCGCGACCACCGTCACCTGCATGATCCTCCCGCCGCTCTCATCGAACGGCCTGCCCGTGACCGAGATCGCGCCGAGGGCTTTCTCGGGGTGTGAGAGACTGGCGGCGGTCTTCCTCCCCGCCACCCTGCAGACCCTGCAGGCGGATGCCTTTGAGGGCTGTACCGCCCTTGTCAGCATCACGGTGGATCGGGACTCCGATGCTTTCTGCACCCGAGACGGTGTCCTCTACGATGCCGACTGCCGCCATCTCATCTTCTGCCCGCCCGCACGGAGCATCCCCCTCCTGACCCTACCCGCCGAGCTGACCCACATCGACGAGAACGCCCTCGCCGCCGCGACCGGCATACAAGCCGTCACCTACGAGGGCACAAGGCAAGGCTGGGCACAGGTCGAGATCTCCCGCGGCAACAACCTCCTGTCCGTGCTGGGGGTGACGTGCGAGGAGAAGGGATGCGGGGATACGAAGGATGCGAGAGATGCGCCGGGGGCTTTTTGAAAAAAGCCCCCGGACCCGCAAAAACTTCTATAGCAATTTATCAACAGACCAACGATATCGGCTCGGACTTCTCCTCGACGCAAACCATGCAAGGATGATAGAGTACAGGGTGTGCGGGGTGCAGGTTTCTGATACACCGCGTTCTCCTCGCGAAGGGAGAACCAGCACGAGGCTTTGCGTAACAGGGGGCGATCGTCTGCAAAAATCCTCCCGACATCTTGACAAATCCCGCGGTTTGTGATACACTTTCGGTATCGAAACAGAAAGGAAGGATCCGCCATGCCCGCTCAACCCGTATTGGGAAAAACCACCTGGATGATCGCCGACGGCTACATGAGTGACACCACCTGCGGCGAGTTCGTCTCCCACGAGGCCGTGTGTGTGCTCAACCTGTCCGGCGAGACCGCCCACATCGACCTGACCCTGTATTTTGAGGACTGCGAGCCGCTCTCCGGTCTCCACGCCGAGTGTGCTGATCAACGCACCAACCACATCCGTCTGGACAAGCTGGTCAACGACGAGGGAAAGTCCATCCCCCGCAACAAGCCCTACGCCATTCTGGTGCAGAGCGACCGCCCCATCGTGGTACAGTGCTCCCGTCTGGATGTATCTCAGCCGGAGTACGCGCTGATGACCACCATCGCGTACTGATCCGCGCAAAGAAAGCCCCCCCTTCCGCTATGTTGGAAGGGGGGTACTTTTACTTCTTCTTGATGGACTTCCAGTAGGCGGCGGCCGCCTGCTCGGTCTTGTTCGGCCCCGGCACATAGTACGTCCGTCCGACCAGATCATCCGGCAGGTACTGTTGCTCAACATAGTGATTTTCGTACTCATGCGGGTACTTATAGCCCTTGAACAGGGGACTTTGCAGGTGCACGGGCGGCACCACCCCCCGACCCGCCGACACATCCTCGGAGGCCGCATGGAGTGCCATGTAGGCGGAGTTGGACTTAGGTGCCGTAGCTAACAGGAGTGCCGCGTGGATCAGCGGGATCTGCGCCTCCGGCATTCCCACCTCCCGCGCCGACTCACAGCAAGCGCGGACGATGGCGGCCGCCTGTGGGTAGGCAAGGCCGATGTCCTCGCTGGCGATGACCTGCAAGCGGCGGCAGAGCGGGAACATCTCCCCCAGAGCCAGCATTTTGGCAACATAGAAGGCCGTTGCATCGGGGTCGGAGCCACGGATGGACTTTTGCAGACAGCCCAGCAGGTCGTAGTGCACATCGTCGCTGAAATTACCCACCGCCGCATCAAAAACAGCCAGGTGCTCCCGCGTGATGACGGCATTCGGCTCAAAGCCGACGGCGAAGTAGGCATTCTCCAGAAGCCCGATCGCCCGACGGACATCCCCCTGCACGCCGCCCGCCAGAGCCAGCCCGACCTCGTCGGGAAGGGTCGTGGAGGTCGCGTTCTGTTGATTCAGCCAGTCCAGCGCACGTTGCAGAACCGGCAGGCAGTCCTGCGGCGGGACAGGCTTGAACTCAAACAGCGAGGAGCGGGATATGAGGGCGTTGTAGACATAGAAATGCGGGTTCTCGGTGGTGGAGGCGATCAGGGTGATGCGCCCGTCCTCCATGTACTCCAAGAGGGTCTGCTGTTGCTTGCGGTTGAAATACTGGATCTCGTCCAGATACAGAAGGATACCGGATGCGCCGAACATCCCCTCGGTCTCGGAAAGGATGGCCTTGACATCCGCCAGAGAGGCGGTGGTGGCGTTGAGCTTATGGAATGCCATGCCCGAGGTGGCAGCGATGACCGAGGCCGCCGTGGTCTTCCCGGTGCCGGGAGGGCCAAAGAAGATCATATTGGTCAGCCGTCCTGCGTCGATCATGCGGCGCAGGACGCCGTTTTTGCCGAAAAGATGTGTCTGCCCCACGATCTCATCCATCGTGCGGGGGCGGATGGCATCCGCCAGCGGTGCTTGTATCATGGGAATGCCTCCGTATGAGGATATCTATCGCATCAATGATGACCGGAGTGGTGGTGATGACGATGATGATGTCCGCCCCTGCGTTTACGGATCAGGAGAACGGTCAAGAGCGTGGCGGCGACCACGACTATGGCAATGCCGATGATCGCGCCCCACCGGGTGCCATTCTCCGGCTCAAGGTCGTCTACGAAGTAATCCTTGGTCTCCGGCTCGGTCGAGACATCGGTAGTCGGCTCGGCGGAGGTGTCGGTATCAGGCTCGGTCGCGGGATCGGTC
>CAYXBU010000093.1:0-4990 GCA_964463245.1 uncultured Clostridium sp.
AGCAACGTGAGCGGGGGGAAAGAGTGCCGGAGAGGTTGAAGTCCTACTCTCGCCGGGAGGCGCGGGAGATGATGGCAGAGGTGAACCGACTCCTGACCGAGCAAGCGGCAGGGCAATTCGGGGATGCGCGAAAGGTCATCGACACCTACCTGCGGTGGGGGAACGCCAACCGGATATCGGAGGCTCTGTGGCTCAAGCTGAACTCGGTCGAGACAGCCGAGGCACGGACGAAGGCCTTTGAGGAGGTCGCGGAGCAGATCGTCCGGGACACGCGGTTGCGCATCGTGTTGTCCGAGCCGGAGATGAAGGCACAGCAGACCCGCCTTGCCGCCATACAGGAGTTGAAGGGCAAGCTGGACTTGTCTGCCGTCGGCGAGGAGATCAAGGGGTATTTCGGAGACAAGGCACAAACGGTCATGCGCTACTGGCGGGCGGGCAAGGGAAAGCCCTCCTTGACGGTTCAAGAGGCGGTCGAGCGGTTCGCCAATAAGACTCACATGGATATCGACACAGGGAAGGATGCCATCGAGCTTTTCGTTCAATTGGAGTCGATGCGGCAGGAGGCCATCGAGACCCTGTACACCAACACGAGGCTGGCACTGGGGGAGGAGCTGTCCCGGGCAACGGTCGAGGAAGGTGCGGCTTCACCCATGGACGAGGCTGTCCGCAAGGCGGTCGAGATATTGGAGCAGGGCTGGTCGAGCAAGGGGACAGAGGCCAACCGTGCGCGTATCGAGGAGGCCGTGGAGGCGGCAGAAAAGGCCGTCCGGGCGAGCGAGAGGGTCAAAGCCGAGGCCAAACAGCTGGTGGAAGATCAGCGTCAGCTGATGCAGACTGCCCGCAAGCTCAACACCGCCAAGTACAAGGCCGAGCGTATCAAGACGTGGAAGTCGGGGGAGTTCCGTGCGGCCTCCGAGCCGGGCAATGCCGATATGCTGGCTGCGCTTGGGGCTCTCGGCGCGGCGGATCAACGTGGGAATTTCTCGCCCGCGAGTGCCCGCAAGGCAATGGCCAAGGTTGCGGACTGGTATGCACAACCGGCTGTTCAGTCCCTGCTGGGTGCTACCTTCGACGGTGAGGGGCACGCGGTGGACGGCGGTATGTGGCGGCAGGAGATGCTGGACAAGATGCGCCGTTTGGCCGAGGGGCGGGACGCGCAAGACCCGAGCAAGACGCGAGTACAGTTCACGGCCGAGGACGCGGACGATCTGAACATGATCCTGGATCATGCGCGGAAGATCGTGGAGGAGGCATACTATGTGCGGATCGGCGGCAAGCGTGTCAAGGCACGGGAGGCGGCGGAGCGGTATGCAAGGGTACTGAATGAGCAGGGGAACCGGCTACGGAACACCATGTTCGGCAAGGTCGTGGATCGCTATCGGATCGAGTTCTACGATCCCGCCTCCCTGATGCGCTGGTATGACGGCTATGCGGAGCACGGGTTCCTTCAGGATATGCACGCCATGTTCCGGCAGAGCGAGTTCGAGACCGACATCATACGCGCAGGGATGGCGCAACAGCTCGTGGATTTCGAGAGCCGGTACAAGGGATACTTTACCAAGGCCGCAAGGCGCAGTGTGACCATCGAGGGGTGTGAGGTGCCGCTGATGAGCGGGCTTTACCTGACGTTGGCACTGGAGCGGGAGCAGGCTGTCCGCCACTTGATGGAGGGCGGGTTCCGCTACCCGGATGCAAAGGGCAACGACCGGCGGGTCGGTGCGCTACTGCGAGGCGACGACACCGGCATGGAGGCAATGCAAGCTCAGGCGAGTGAGCTTCGGGCGGACATCATGAGTCAGCTCAGCGCGGAGGACAAGGCATTTCTGGACTTGGCGCGAAAACTCTTCAACGAGGACTGCAAGGAGCACAAGCGGCGGACGGACTTGGAACGATTCGGGTACACCAACGTATTGGAGGGGGCATACATTCCCATTCGGATCGCGGACAAGGCGATACGGGTAGATACGGCGGACTATCGCACTGAGATCGATCGCGCTACAAATGCATCCTTCAACAAGAATACCAACGAGCACGCCGCCAATGCGATCATTGCGGGGGATCTGCTGGAGGTCTTGACGCGCCACATTGACGGGATCGCGCGGTATGCGGGGCTGTCCGAGAGCATCCGCACCTACGAGACTCTATTGAACATAGATACGACTCCCGAGGTACAGTCCAACGCGGACAAGCAGCAGGACGAGCAGGTGGTCGGCAGGAGAAAAAACGGCGGGAAAAGTGTACGGCGTGTGCTGGAGACGGTTTGGCCGGACAGGGGGAGCATCAAGGGTGCGGCCTCCTACCTCAACGACATGGTATCGGATATCCAGCATATCAGCCCCGTTCGGCGGGGGACGTCCATATCGCAGGCCTTGGAATGGGTGCGCGGGCGGGCGGCTGTAGCGGTACTGGGGGCAAACCCGAAGGTATTGGCTACGCAGTTTTCGTCCCTGTTTGCGGCTTCTTCCATACTGGATGCCAAGTATATCAGGCAGGGAATGATCATGAAGGCGGATCGCGCCGAGCTGGAGACCTACTGCAAGCTGGCGTACCTGCGGCGGATCGGAAACGATTCGGTACGGGCGCAGGGTGTGGTGGATCAGATATCCAAGGTTGGGGAGTTTTCCACGGCTCTTATCGGAAAGACGGATTCCTTTGTGGTTGACAGGCTCTGGAATGCGTGTCTGCTTCAGGCGGCCGAGCAGACCCATGCCGCCATGGACAGCGACGTATGCAAGCGGGCGGCGGGGGAGCTTCTGACCGATGTCATATACGAGACCCAGCAGAACGCGCAGATGAGCGAACGCTCCTATGCGATGCGCTCCGGAAACTTCATTGACAAGGTCGTGACCATGTTCTCGGCTGACAGCATGAAGATCGTGGGGCGTGTGCTGGATGCGGCGGGTGCTTACAAGGTGGCGAAGCGGACGAACGATACCAAGGCACAGCAGGCGGCTGCCCGGCAGTACCGCCGAGCGGTGGGTGCGCTGGCGAGTCAGGCGGTATACATGGCTGTTGTGGCGACTCTATTCCGTAAGCTGTTGGCTTATGACGATGACGACACGCTCAGTGAATGGTCGGTGGGGGATATTCGCAGCTTCCTTGCGGATGTGCTCTCCTCGGCGGTGGGCGGGCTTCCCATCATCAAGGAGTGTGTAGAGTTCTTCCAGACGGGGTACGACATCGAGGACATGGGTGTTGGTGCACTGAACGACCTTTTGTCTGCGGTGAAGAATGTGGTCGCTCTGCCAAAGGAGGCAGTGACAGGTGAGCTGACCGGGGAGCGTGCGGCGAACCGTGCGCGGTCGTTGCTCTACTCACTGGGGCAGATCACCGGCATACCGATTCGGAATGTCTACAAATATTCGCGTGGTGTTCTGAATGTGGTAGATGACGTAAGCGGGTCTCATGTGGTCTACGGTTTGGATAGCATATTCGACAAGAGCTCACTATCCTCCGATCTGGCGGAGGCGATCGAGAAGGGAGACACCGAGCGGGCGCAATTCATTGCCGGTTTGGTTTTGGACGAGCGGGTGGATCTGGCGCAGAATGCCGCCCTGCGGCAGGAGCTGATCCGTCTCTGCACGGCGGGAGAAAGTGTTCTGCCGAAGTCGGTCGGGAACGAGGTGACATGGGACGGAGAGACCTATCAGCTGACGGTGCGGCAGAAGAAACGGTTTGAGACGGTATACAGCGAGGCAAGCGAGGCGGCGGCGCGGCTGATCAAATCATCCTACTACAAGGAAGTCTCGGATACGATCAAGGCGAAGGCATTGAAGCGGATATACGAGATATACTACAATCTGGCGATAGAGGACTTTTTGGGCGTGGCATCCGAGACCAAAGCCGTGCTATTCTCCAAGGCCATTCCGGCGGAGAAGCTGGCGGTCGTGGTCGCGGCGGCCTCCGAGCTACAAGCCGACACGGATTCGCAGGGGCGGGTCATATCCGGGAGTAAGCGGCGGCGGGTCGCGGCTTTCATTGAGTCGTTACGGCTGAGTGCTGCGCAGAAATACATGATCTTTGCGTACTTGGGGTACCGTGAGCGATCGGGGAAGGAGGCCGTGGTCAAGTACATCAACACGCTGGAGCTGGAGAAAGGGGAGAAAGAGCTACTGCTGCAGTGGTGCGGGTATGCGGCTTGAGAAAAAATGCTGTTGACTTTTGGCTTTGGATGTGCTATACTAAGAGCGTAACAAGGGGGGGGATGAAGATATGCCGACAATTTCCATGTTTCGGGGTATAAGGTATGTATCTACTGGAGAGATCATATGCCGCCCCACTTTCATGCATCCTATGGCGGTTCCGAGGTTCTCGTATCCATCGAGGAATTGGAGGTCTTAGAAGGTACGATGCCCTCCAAACAGTTGAAAATGCTCTTAGGTTGGGCGGCCTTCCATCAGGAGGAGCTCCGTGAGAACTGGGAGCTTGCCCGAGCACAGCAAGAGTTATTTGCCATTGAGCCGTTGAAGTAAGCGGCTCTCTGTCGGGAGGTGAAGACATGGCGCATACAGTCGAGTATTATCTCTCCAAGGGATTTGACCGCAGGACGGCAGAGTATTTTGCGAGCGGAAGAAAGAAGATCATCGGGGTGGTGCCGAACAGCGACTTTACCCTGACCATCCGCTTCGAGGGCGGCGAGCAGCGGCTTTACGATGTGCGACCGTTTCTCAAGGCGGGCACGGTATTCGAGCCGTTCATCGACCCGGACAATTTCCGGCGAGTCTATGTGGACGATGCGCACTGTATTGCGTGGGACATCGATCCGAATGTGGACAGCCGGGTCGTTTGGAACAACAAGGTCGATTTGTGCCCGGACGGGTGCTATGTGGACAGTGTGCCCATTGAAAGTTGAGGAAAGCCCGGAGGCGGGGTGCCGTCTCCGGGCGATTTCTATGTTTTTTGGGGGGAAATGCAGGAGAGCGTGGGGGGGGCGGGGGAGCTGGCGCACGTCGAAATGATCTCCGCCATCCTCTACCAGCTCACCCGCAAC
>CAYXBU010000094.1:0-4845 GCA_964463245.1 uncultured Clostridium sp.
GTGTACGACAAGGTGGAGACGATCCGCGGTATGGCCTTCTGCTTTGTCACCACCGCTCAGACCGACGAGGAAGCTCGCGAGCTGCTCCGCCGTATGGGCGCACCCTTCGCAAAGGATTAATGGAGGTAAACCGAAATGGCTAAGAAGTCGATGATCCTGAAGCAGCAGGCAGAGCCGAAGTTCTCTACCCGCCGCTACAACCGCTGCAAGATCTGCGGTCGTCCTCACGCTTACCTCCGCAAGTACGGCATCTGCCGTATCTGCTTCCGGAATCTGGCCTACAAGGGCGAGATCCCCGGCGTGAAGAAGGCTTCCTGGTAAGCAGGAGCCACCCACTTCCCGCCCCGCTCCCGAGGGGAGTCGGCGGGAACCCCCACCTATCGGTAGGAAACCGACGAGGGCGAACACTCGTCCGGCGAGGCTGAACGCTCGCCCGGTTTAACCCCCGGTATGCCGCCACCCGGTGTCACCGAAAGCACACCGACCGTGGCAGCAAGATTATGATAACTTGCAAGAGGAGGAAACTACAATGCAAATGTCAGATGTAATTGCCGATATGCTCACCCGCATCCGGAACGCAAACACCGCGAAGCACGCGACCGTGGACATCCCGGCATCCAACATGAAGAAGTCCATCGCACAGATCCTGGTGGACGAGGGCTACATTAAGAGCTTCACCATCGTGGACGACGGTAAGCAGGGCACCATCCGCGTGACCCTGAAGTACCTGCCCGGTAAGCAGAAGGTCATCCGCGGGATCAAGCGGGTGTCCAAGCCCGGTCTGCGTATCTACGCAAGCTGCGAGGATCTGCCCCAGGTGATGAACGGTCTCGGTATCGCGATCGTGTCTACCTCCAAGGGCATCATGACCGACAAGAAGGCTCGCACCCTGAACGTGGGCGGCGAAGTCCTCGCGTTCGTCTGGTAAGGAACGGAGGTGCACAGATATGTCAAGAATTGGTAGAAGTCCCATTGCACTGCCCGCTAACGTGACCGTTACCGTCGCTGCGAACAACGTCGTTACGGTCAAGGGCCCCCTGGGTACTCTGACGAAGAACCTCTGCCCCGCCATGAACATTGCCGTCGAGGGCAATGAGATCCATGTCACCCGCCCCAACGATGAGGCCGAGATGCGTGCTCTGCACGGTCTGACCCGCGCACTGCTGCACGACATGGTCGTCGGTGTGTCCGAGGGCTATCAGAAGATCCTCATGATCGTCGGCGTCGGCTACAAGGCTGTGAAGCAGGGCAACAAGCTGCTGCTCTACTTGGGTCACTCCCTCATGCCCGTGACCGGTATGCCCCAGGAGAAGTACATCCTGGAGGACACCGACACCGTGAAGCTGGAGGTCCCGAACGAGAACGAGATCAAGGCGCTGGGCATCGACAAGATGACCACCGAGAAGGTCAGCTCCAGCTTGATCGTCATCGTCAAGGGTATCGACAAGCAGGAGGTCGGCCAGACCGCGGCCGTCATCCGCGGCAAGCGTCCTCCCGAGCCGTACCACGGCAAGGGCGTGCGCTATATCGACGAGGCTGTTCGCCGTAAGGCAGTCCGTAAGGCCAGCAAGTAAGGGAAGGAGTGAACAGATATGGTAACGAAAAAGGATTCTAACCAGGCGCGTCTGAAGCGGCACATCCGCATCCGGAGCAAGATCTCCGGTACGACTGAGCGTCCCCGCCTGGCTGTGTATCGCTCCAATGCGAACATCAGTGCCCAGATCATCGACGATGTGAAGGGCGTTACCCTGGTCTCCGCTTCCACCTACGGCGCAGGCTTTACCGCTAACGGCGGCAACAAGGCTGCGGCTCGTGAGGTCGGCAAGCAGATCGCCGAGAAGGCGGTCGCACAGGGCATCACCGAAGTCGTGTTTGACAGAGGCGGCTATCTCTATCACGGACGTGTATCGGAGTTGGCTGAGGGCGCTCGCGAGGGCGGCCTGAAGTTCTGATCGCGCAAATCTTCTGCGCGACAGTCCGGTTTGTACACTGCTCGGACGGTGTGTTCGAGCATCAATTCAGAAGGAGAAAACAAGAAATGGCTAACAAGTTTAATCCGGGCGAGGACGAGCTGAAGCAGTCGCTCGTCGCCCTGAACCGTGTTTCCAAGACGGTCAAGGGTGGTCGTGTTGCCCGCTTTGCGGCTCTGATGGTCGTAGGCGACGGACATGGTCACGTTGGCGTGGGTCTTGGTAAGGCCGCCGAGGTTCCCGAAGCGATCCGCAAGGGTATCGAGGATGCCAAGAAGAATATGATCACCGTTTCCCTCAAGGGAACCACCATTCCCCACGAGGTCACCGGCATCTACGGCGCCGGTAAGGTCATGCTCAAGCCCGCTGCCCTTGGTACCGGTATCATCGCCGGTGGCAAGGTGCGTGCCGTGCTGGAGTGCGCAGGTATCTCCAACATCCGTGCAAAGTGCCTGCGGTCTGACAACCCCACCAACGTGGTGAAGGCTGTCATGGCCGGTCTGCAGGAGCTGCGTACCGCTGAGGAGGTCGCGCGTATCCGTGACATTCCCGTGGATCAGGTCAAGGCGTAAGGAGGGCAGAGAGACATGAAAAAGGTCACACTGAAGAAGAGCCTTATCGCCGCGAAGCCCAACCAGATCAAGACGGCTGAGTCCCTGGGTCTGCGTAAGATCGGCGACAGCATCGTCCATGCGGACGACGCCGTTCTGGCCGGAAAAGTGCGGGTTCTCGCTCACCTTGTCACGGTCGAGACCGTTAACGACTGATGAAGGAGGGAACAGAGAATGAAACTGAATGAGTTAAAGCCCGCTGAAGGCTCCGCTAAGGCAGCCTGGAGAAAGGGCAGAGGCGCCGGCTCCGGCAACGGTAAGACTGCCGGTAAGGGTCACAAGGGTCAGAACGCCCGCTCCGGCGGCGGTGTTCGTCCCGGCTTTGAGGGAGGCCAGCTCCCCCTGTACAGAAAGCTCCCGAAGCGCGGCTTCCATAACAAGTTTGCGACCGAGTATGCAATCGTGAACCTGAGCACGCTGGAGACCTGCTTTGCGGACGGCGATGTCGTCACGCTGGAGGTTCTGCTGGAGAAGAAGATCGTCCGTAAGCCCTACGACGGTCTGAAGGTCCTCGCAAACGGCGAGCTGACCAAGAAGCTGACGGTAAAGGCTGCCAAGTTTACGGCAGCAGCGAAGGAGAAGATCACGGCGGCAGGTGGACAGGCAGAGGAGGTGTAAACGATGTTTCAGACATTAAAGAATGCATGGAAGGTTCCCGAGCTTAAGAATAAGCTCCTGTTTACCCTGCTGATCATCGTCCTCTACCGTGTCGGTTCCGCGACACCCCTCCCGTGGGTCAGTGCCAATCTGGAGGCTTGGTTCCAGCAGTCCGGCGGTGGTCTGGGCTGGCTGAACGTCCTCTCGGGTGGTGCGCTGTCTCAGGCGACCCTGTTCGCCCTGTCCGTCTCCCCCTACATCACGGCTTCCATCGTGGTGCAGCTGCTCACCATCGCCATCAAGCGCATGGGTGAGTGGGCAAAGGAAGGCGAGAGCGGCCAGAAGAAGCTGTCCCTCGTGACCCGTGGCCTGACGGTCTTCCTCGCACTGGTCACCTCCATCGGCTATACCATGACGCTGGAGCACAACGGCATGATCGTCTCCTACAAGGCGGCATGGCAGAACTGGGTCGTTCGCATCGTGCTGATCCTCTGCTACTGCGCCGGTGCGGCTCTGATCATGTGGCTGGCTGAGCGGATCAATGAGTTCGGTATCGGCAACGGTATCTCCATCATCCTCTTTGCCAACATCATCGCCCGTCTGCCCGGTATGGCAGGCAATCTGTGGAAGCGTTGCTTCACCACCTACAGCGGCTATGGCCTCGGCGCAAAGCTGGACGGCGCAGCCCTGTACATCGTGGGCGCGCTGCTGTTCCTCCTGTTCATCGCGATCATCCTGTTCTTCACCGTGCTGGTGGTCTGGTTCTCGAACTCCGAGCGCCGTATCCCCGTCCAGTACGCGAAGCGGGTCGTGGGTCGCAAGATGTACGGCGGACAGTCCTCCACTCTGCCCCTCAAGCTGGATATGGCAGGCGTTATGCCGGTCATCTTTGCCAGCTCCATCGTGAGCATCCCGGTGACCATCGCCAGCTTTGCCAGCGGTAAGTCCTGGGCAACTTGGATCCAGAAATATCTGGGTGCTACCAGCTTCCCCTATATCGCGATCTTCCTGATCCTGATCGTAGCGTTTGCATACTTCTACATCATGATCTCCTTCAACCCGGTCGAGGTCGCAAACAACCTGCAGCAGCAGGGCGGTGCGATCCCCGGTATCCGTCCCGGTCGTCCGACCGTGGCGTATATCACCAAGATCCTGAACCGGATCACCCTGCTGGGTGCCCTGTTCCTGATCGTGATCTCGGGCGTGCCCATGATCGTCAACGCCGTTTGGACGGCGGTGGACGGCGTCGGCATTTCGGAGCTGTCCTTCAGCGGTTCCTCCCTGCTCATCGTGGTAGGTGTCGCGCTGGAGACCTTCCGTCAGCTGGAGGCTCAGATGACCCTGCGGAACTACAAGGGCTTCCTTGATTGATCCGCGTTCGCAACCCCACCTGTTCTGTCATGAGGTATGAGAGCTATGGCTCTGTATCGGATCACAGACACATCCTGTCAAAACACAGAAACACATGAGACACATGAGGAGGAAAGAACATGAAGCTGATCCTGTTAGGCGCACCCGGTGCCGGTAAGGGCACTCAGTCCGCCCGTATTTCCGAGAAGTACGGCATTCCCGCCATTGCGACCGGAGACATTCTCCGTGCGGCGATCAAGGAGGGGACCGAACTCGGCAAGTCGGCTAAGAGCTACATCGATGCCGGCAAGCTGGTT
>CAYXBU010000095.1:0-1721 GCA_964463245.1 uncultured Clostridium sp.
CCTTTCTGTCTTGACAATCCCGCCCCGCCGTGCTATAATACATTTGTTCCTGCCCGAGCTTGCGGGAGCCTCCCGACCGCGCCCTGCGGTACGGCGGCGGCATTGACTCTCGGCAGGCGGAAAGGAGACTCCCTGCGGACACCGCAGAGGGAAACAAACATATGGGAATAGTCGAGTTGCTCCTGGTGGCGGTCGGGCTGTCGATGGACGCCTTCGCCGTAGCTGTATGTAAGGGGCTGTCCACGCGCTCCCCCCGCCCGCGACACTACTTGATCATCGGGCTGTGGTTCGGGGGCTTTCAGGCACTGATGCCATTCTTGGGCTGGCTCTTGGGTTCGGCCTTCGCGTCCTACATAACCACCGTTGATCACTGGATCGCGTTTGCCCTGCTGGCTCTGATCGGCGGCAACATGATCCGCGAAGGGATATCGGGGGAGAGCGAGAAGGCCAACGATTCCTTCTCCTTCGGTACCATGCTCCCGCTGGCTCTGGCGACCAGTATCGATGCGCTGGCGGTCGGCGTGACCTTTGCCCTGACCCCACCCACCATCGGGGTCGGCTGGGGGTTCGGCTCCATCGGGGTCATGACCTTCGCGCTGTCCGCGCTGGGGTTGAAGATCGGGAATGTCTTCGGTCTGCGCTACAAGAACCGCGCCGTCATCACGGGCGGTGTCGTGCTCGTGCTGATCGGGGTCAAAATACTATTGGAGCACCTGGGAGTCCTGCCCTTCTGAGGCAGTCCCGGCGAGATAATATAACGAACGCAAGCAGGAGGAACCGCACATGGAATACCGCGCCCTATCCAACGGAGTCAAGATGCCGCAGCTCGGCTACGGCGTGTATCAGGTCACGAAGGAGGAATGTGAACGCTGTGTCCGCGATGCGCTCCGCGTGGGCTATCGGCTGATCGACACCGCACAGAGCTACTTCAACGAGGAGGAGGTGGGTCGCGCCATTGCCGGGAGCGGCATCCCGCGCAACGAGATCTTCCTGACAACCAAGGTCTGGATCGAGCACTACGGCTACGAGGCCGCCCGCGCCTCGGTGCTGGAGTCCATGCGGAAGTTGCAGGTGGACTACCTCGACCTGTGTCTGCTGCACCAGCCCTTCGGGGATGTGTACGGTGCCTATCGGGCACTGGAGGATCTGTATGACGAGGGACGCATCCGCGCCATCGGCATCTCCAATTTCTACCCGGATCGCATGATCGATCTGGCATCCTTCTGCCGCATCAAGCCCATGGTCAATCAGATCGAGCTCCACCCCCACCACCAGCAGGTCGAGAGCAGGGAGTGGCACGAGCGGTACGGCGTACAGGTCGAGGCATGGGCTCCCTTCGGCGAGGGCAGGGGCGGTATGTTCGACCTACCCGAATTAAAGGCCATCGCCGCGAAGTACGGCAAGACCGTGGCGCAGGTGATCCTGAATTGGCACCTGCAACGCGGCATTGTCGTGATCCCCAAGAGCACGCACCTCGAGCGGATGGAGGAAAACTTCAACGTGTTCGACTTTGCCCTGACGCAGGAAGACATGGCCGCCATAGCCGCGCTGGATCGCAAGCAAAGCTCCTTCTTCTCCCACACCGACCCCCGTATGGTGGAATGGTTCGTGAAGATGGTGGAGACCCGCAAGAAGCAACACGACTGCACCAAGGACGAAAAGAACTGGTAAGGGGTGCTGTGCGGAACAGGCCGGCCTACCAAACAGGCAAAAACGCACAA
>CAYXBU010000095.1:1821-4683 GCA_964463245.1 uncultured Clostridium sp.
TGACCGTTGACCGTTGACCGTTGACCGTTGACCGCATAGGCGAGAGCCACAAAGCCCCCGCACAGAGAAAGGCCGCATGGTCTTCCTCTGTGCGGGGGCTTTTTTCGTTCGCGTGAGATCAGCGGCGTCAGTGGCGTCAGTGGCGTCAGCCTCTCATGGTAGGGTCGTCCGTGCGACCCAGCAGGTAGTCGATGGACACGCCGAAATAATCCGCGATGCGGATCAGGGTAGCGTAGTCTGCCTCCCGCTCGCCGGTCTCGTAGCGACATACCGTGTTCTGGCTGATGTGCAGCTCCATAGCGAGCCGTACCTGTGACATCCTGCGCTGTCGACGTAACTGGCGGAGGCGAAATTCCATATGTATCGAGTCCTTTTTCGCATTTTTTTGTGATTTTCTCTTGACAATATTATACCAATATGGTATAATGCGGATATCCCGAATTGGGATTTTTGGTTCACAAACATCAAAAAGGACGGAGGAAATACCATGGGACTGTTCGGAAGGAAGAAGCGAATCAAGGAACCGACCAGATGCTCGTTGGGTGCGGACGAGTTCTGCCACGTCATCACTGAGAAGAGTGAGGACTACCATCATACACACTATGTGATCGCGGATGAGCGTCACTATACGCTCCTGTATCAGAACGGACGTTGTGTAGGAAAGACCTGCACGAACGGCGGGACCATCTACCCATTCAGCCTTACCCCGGAGAAAAAAGGCTCCCGTCGGAACATGAAAGAGATCCGGGAATCCGAGATCATATTCATAAGCAAGGATTTCCAATTCCAGGTCAAGTGGGGAACAGGTCCGAGTCAGCGATACCTTATTGAAGACCCCGTCACTCATGACCCCTACTTTGTGGGTGCGAACGGCACCTTTGAGGTACGCATCAACCCCATGGATGCCGCCCGTTGTGCATATGAATTCTACGCCAAGTTGCTGTCGCAGTACCGCAGCGGAGCCGTTTTTGATTCCGAGGCCTTGATCCTGCGCCTGCAGAATCGGTTCCTTTTGGAGATCGGTGCCGCCATCGAGGACAACATCGTCCGCAACAATCGCTCGCTTGCCTCCTATGTGGGTCTGGGACCCAGCGACCTGAAGCGAGTGTCGGATGAGATCACGCCCGGCGTGAAAAATATCTTTGCAGAATACGGGTTGACCATCACCTGTATTACACTCAACGGTCT
Source organism: uncultured Clostridium sp. (assembly GCA_964463245.1). Classification (GTDB taxonomy): domain Bacteria; phylum Bacillota; class Clostridia; order Oscillospirales; family CAG-272; genus CAMEON01. Next base: position 3,010 of record CAYXBU010000095.1, read on the forward strand.
GGTAGTCACACCTTTCAAGGAGGAGTAAGAACATGGAATTGTTTGGAATCGGGAAACGAAAATTTCAGAAGAATGTGGATCGCGACAAAGAGGAGCTGGGGGATGACGTTCTGCGGGTCAATCGACTCCTGATCTTTGCAGAGGGGAACGACACCGTGACCGCCGCCTTACATAAGCTGCAGGAGAACCTTCATTACACCGGCGTGACCGGTGACACGTCCGCCAAGAAATCCCGCAAGAACATCGACCGTCAGATCAAGGAGCTGGACGACATCATGAGCAAGCCCGGCTGGAGCGAAGATGATGTTCTGCATCGGATCAAACTCATTGAGGCCGAGATCATCACGCATACACTCAGTACCTGATCATGCAAGAAAGGCCTGTCGCTCCCACACGATAGGCCTAACTACGCAAAAAGGAGCATCGGACATGGAACAACTGCGCTGTACCTACTGCGGTGGCGCACTGCAGGATCGCGGCGACCACTACATATGCGACAGCTGTCGCACGAAAATTCAAAAGACAGCGATGGAGCTGCTGTCGGAGCAGGACATTTTCGACCTGAACGCCGCCAGACGGCTCAAGGAGACCTTCCGCTTTGACGAGGCGCAAGCGGCCTACAGCGAGGTCCTCCGCCGCAACCCGGCTTGCGAGGAGGCGGCGTGGGGCGCGTTCCTGTCCGAGTACGGCATTGAATATCAAGTTGAGGAACAGAAGCCGACCTTCCACGCGCTGTCCGAAGTACCGGTCTACAAGAGCCGCTACTACGGCAAAATGTCCCTCGAGCACCAACGCGAAGCTGACGAGACCATCGAGTTCAAACGGCGGGAGATCATGAAGAACGCGGAGACTCTGCCGTCCTATGATGTGTTCCTGTCCCTCAAGATCGACGGGGAGGACGGCACAAAGACCCCGGAGTATGAGTGGGCGATGCAGCTGTACTACGACCTGCGGGAACAGGGGTACAAGGTCTTCTTCTCGCAGCAGGTGCTCAAGACCACGAACGCCGACTGGGAGCCGTACATCTACCGCGCCATTCAGACCTGTCGGATCATGCTGGTGTTGACCTCGTCCATTGACAACGCCAATTCGCCGTGGGTGCGCAACGAGTGGCGGCGGATCCTGTCCCGTGTCCGGAATACCCCGGCGGTGGATCAAATGCCGGTATACAGGGTGATTGCCTCGGATATGAATTGTGTGCCGCCTGAGCTGACCGGGAAGCAGGTGCTCCTGCGGAACGATTACAACTTCAAGGGGCTGGTCGAGCAAGCTGTTGCGGAAGCGTGTCGGACAACAGAAAAACCTGAAGAAGCCGTGCGCTCCGATTCATCTGATACAGCCGAGAATTCCGACAAATGGAACAAACAGGCAGACGAAACGGTTGTGGCGTACTTGGGACGCATCCGAAATGCCGCCTTTACATCAAGCGAGGGCGAGAAGAAGAAAATACTGGACGCGCTGGAGAAAGAACAGAACAAGGAGCCGTTGAAGATCACAGAGTTTTTTCTGTTGATCAAGCGGATTGAAACCCAAAATTTCCAGGATATTCGCAAAGGAATGGTCGATGAATCCTCCCTGCGCTTTCTTATTGAGCGTGCGGAGACCGACCCCGAGTTCGCTTCCAACGAAGACTATTTGGCACTGTCCAGAAGCTCCTTCTTTGTAAGCTACCGG
>CAYXBU010000096.1:0-4619 GCA_964463245.1 uncultured Clostridium sp.
CCCCCCCACCCTTACGGGCAGGGGAGCGGCTCACGTTGAAAGGAGTATCAAATTTTACATTAAGCAAAGGGATATGCGCCCTCGCCCGTCATGGTAAAGGTATATTCGCCTGAGCCAAGACGGAATGCAATATGAGTATCGGTAACATTCGTGTATGCATCGGTCTTTGCTTCTCCATGGTCAAACCAAACATCCTCACCCTCTGTGATGATTACGTTCCGTGCTTCACCGCGAATGGGGATGTACACATCTGCGACAGTATTGGCAGGCACGTTGACCTTCAGGGTCAGATTACCGGCCTCGTCGATAGCCCAATCAACCATTATAGATCCGTGGACTGTTTCAACACTGCCTTTGGCATAGGTCAGATCCCCGGGAATCTGGGGCTTGATGCTGATGGTATCGTAGCCTGCCTCGATAGCTGTAATACCGAGAATATCTGCGTACAGCCAAGTAGAGAATCCGCCGCCCAGGAAGCAATGGTTCAGAGAACGAAATCTTCTTCCGTTGGTGCCTCCCTGACCGATGCCCTCCCAATCGGGATGCTCCCAGTATTCCCACAGACTGGTGGATCCGCTCTCGATCATGAAGCCCAAACTGGGATAGGTCTTTTGTGTCATCATGAGGTAGGTCAGATCGGGACGACTGTACTTGGTCAATGCGGCTGGCAGGGCGCGAACGCCGGCAACACCGACGGACATATGACCTTCCTTGTCAACGCGAATGACATTTTCAAGGTTTTTCAGCACCGTTTCAACCTTGTCCTCGGGTACAAGACCAAATGCAAGCACTATGGCATTCACCGTTTCGGTATTGGTGTCATAATACGCTCTCTTGAAAAAACTACGATTAAAAGTCGTATAGATTGCTTCCGCCTTTTGAGCGAATACGGCAGCATCCTCGCTTTCACCTAAAGCCGCAGCGATTTTTGAGGTCAAGTCTATGGCATGGTAATAGTACGCAGTACCCACGCATTGAGATGACATACTGTTCTTATCAGGGCCGACCCAATCCCAATGCATCGTAGGTCCCATATTCTTTGCAGGTTCATGTGCCATCAGCCACTCTGCATGAAGCTTGATCATGTCGTAGTTTTCGCGAAGAACTCCGAGGTCTCCTGTAAACTGATATACATCCCACGGAATGACCATCAAAGCAATCGTCCAGACAACATCACCACCGCCGTACCCGGTGCTTGAGCCAGTCAGATTCTGGGGATCAGGAGATTGCAGATTCATGAATCCGTTTTCCTCTTGCGCAGACTGCCAATCCTTGAACCAGCGGGTATATAAGGTAGCGGCATCAAAATTATACAGCACTGCCTCACTGGTAACATGAGCATCGCCCAGCCAAGGTGCTTTTTCGCGATGAGGGCAGTCCAGCGGAACTGCAATTAAATTGGACAGCTGAGAATTAACGTAGGCCGCCTGAATCTTGTTCAGAAGTTCATTGGAGCTTTCAAAATTACCGGTCGTTTTCACATCGGTATGAATACGCTCGACCCGAATATTATCTGCTGTCAAGTTGTCATATCCCGATATTTCTGCATAGCGGAAAGATGCATAGCAGAATTTCTGAGACCAGCACTCGTTTCCGGCTCCGTTCATCGTATAGGATGACGTGTATGCGTGGAACATAGTTTCGGGGTCAAGAGTGCCATCCTCCTTCAAGAGCTCCCCGTAGCGGATAGTCACCTTGGTACCCGCACTGCCATTCAATTTTTGCAGCTTGAGCCAACCCGTAGAATTCACACCGGTGTCTACAATATAGTTACCATTAGCCAGTTTTTTCACCGACACAGGAGGCTCGGAAGAGACTACCCGAATGGGATCCAGTTGGGGGGTCATGGTAACCCTTCCGTCGACACGATTGCCCCAATCGGCAACATCCTCGTAAGTATAGATCACTTCTCCCGCTAAGGACTTGATGGTATACCCATGAATTTTTGCGTACTCGTTACTGGACGCCGCAGCACGAAAACCAATAGTGCCTGTAGAATGGACAGAGTCCGTAATGTCGGGCAGTTGCTCACCGTTTACGGTCGTGCGGATAGTATTTCCCTGAACTTCAATCTTAACAGGGATCCGCCCCGCATCGTTATACGGATCAACTCCGTATGCGTGAGTAATCACACTGACCGCGCCATTATTCCACACATGGGCGCGCAAGCTATTTTCCGTAAACTGCCACATATAGCAATTCCCTGTGTCTTTTGCCCGAAAAACAAGGCCACCGCAGACATTCACGATCTCAATTTCCGCCTCGATCACATAGTCGTCCACACCAAGGGATTCGGGCGCAAGGGTGAAATCCGAGCCATCCGTGACAATAACTCCATTATCTACAGGAATCACCCCGTTGGCAGGCTTGGCTGCCTCCCAAGCCGAGTCATCATAGCCGCACAGAAGCCAGCCATCCTCCAAACGCGCATCGTAATCCTCTCCGCTATAAGGATCTTCTCGGGTGTACGCTCCGGTCTGAGTCATTTTCCAATTTGTATCCGTAACAAAAGTCTCTGTCTCGCCGTTCGCGTATTCTACACTCAGATACAGGATTCCCTTCACTTGGTTAGAGAATTTGGATCCGTATAAACCCGACGCCAGTAAAATGCCCAGGGCGTTTTCTCCCGGCTTCAGCATTTCAGTCACGTCAAAGGAAGCATATCGCACGATCTCGTAATAGTTTCCATAGGCAGGATCCAGAACGCGGTCACCCACCTTCTCCCCATTTACATAGAACTCATAGTAACCCAGGCCTGTAACATAAGCCCGAGCACTTTTGATCTCATCCTTCAGCGTGATCTCGTTTCTAAGTCTCCGTATGTCCTTGCCACCGATCCAAGTGGCCTGCTTCCATTCATCATCCGACAAAGCAGTCTCAAAGCACGAGGAAGCCGTGCCCTCATTACCAAGATCATCACGCAATTCCACACGCCAAAAATAACGTGTCCGGGATTCCAGAGAAAGACCATCGCAAACAACACCGTATTGGTCGCTCGACTCGACCCATTCGCCTGCATAAGCATCGGATGCGCCCTCCGCCGTACCAACTGTGATGCGATATGCCTTCTGCATCACATTCCGCCGATCCTCCGAGAATTTCCAGCTGAAGCTCGGTGTTTTTTCGGTTTCAATTCCGATAGGCTCGGACACATTGTTGACCCTAAGGTCGAAAACTTCAACAGGAATCATTTCGTTATTACCCGTATACCCTTCGTTATTCGTGTTTTCTTCCGTACCAGAACTCTCCGTCACTCCTTCGGTTGCCGAACCTTCCATGTCCGTACCCTCGGTTTGGGTTACGCTTCCCGAGCCAGTACAGGAGGTCATCACAAGCATCCACAACGCCAGCGCGAGTGCAATACTTCTTTTGATCGTTTTCATCGGTACTTCCTTTCTGTTGGATGATTTGCCTTAATGCACTTGTATTATACCACTTGTAAATTGTGTTTACAAGTAGCAAAAAGGACACGATTTTCACAGCATGTCCTTTTTGTATGATTTTCTGTATTGCAATGGCGTAATTGTGTGTGTTTTTTTGAAGCATCGAATCAGATTCGTTGCGGACATATTGCAGATATCACTGATCTCCCCGACGGTCTTATCTGTTTCTAACAACAGATATTCCACATATTTCATTTTTGTCTCAATCAATTTTTCGTGAAAACTACAACCATAGTATTTACTGAGAAGCCGATTCACGTGGCGATGACTTGTATGTAATTTTTCCGCCAATTCATCAATCGTTAATTCCATCTTCCCAAAATCGAAAATTTGATTGTAAAACAAATCAATGATATAGAGATTGCTATTTGATTTGTCGGTTTCTGTTTCGTTAGATATATGAGCATTTATGCCATCTTGATACTGTCTTTGAATATGAACAAACAATATTGAAAAGAGCTCATGACAGACGAAATCATGGTTTTTCTCTTTGGAGGCATATTCGGCGGCAATGAGTTTTAGAATGATCTCAAGAATCGAATTCTGCGAATCACTTTGTTTATGGCACTTAACTTGTGACAAATCATACGCAATTGTCTTGGGGCCTACGCTTTGTATTTCAAATCCAAAACATATTGCAGAGCATTCATGGGGAGTCTTTTCCTCATGGTAAACGTCGGGCCCCAGCAAAAGCCATTCACCGCTATTAACGGTGACCGTATCACGAAACTCCGTATAAAATATTGTATAGCCTTTTGTGATGTAATGCAGCTCGTAATAATGATGCGTATGCTTGGGGGCATCACCTTTGCTCAAATAATTGTAGAAACCCAAAATCTGAATTTTGGAATTTGGCAAGCTAATTGTTGAATTAACATTGGTAAATTGTACTTCTATTGCCATTTTACCCTTTTCCTTTCACAGGGAACTTCTAAGGCACCACCGCACAATCGTGCAATAAAGTAATCTCATTCCCGCAGCAACTCAAAAAGTCTACAGCTCCCTCAGCTACCGCTCTAAGGGCGCACTGACTCAGACTGCCAGCCTTGAGGGTCTGTCAGCCAGGAGCAGGTTCACCTACGCTGTGCACGATACCGCTGTCTTTATCCACACCAATATGTGCCTTGTATCCGAAATGCCACGCGTTCCCTTTTTTCACGGAATGTGCATCGGGAT
>CAYXBU010000097.1:0-4607 GCA_964463245.1 uncultured Clostridium sp.
GAGAAGCAGGTGGCGGGTCTCCTGACCGACATCGGCACTGAGGAGCTGGCGCACGGAGGGTATCGTGAAAAGGGGTGAGATAGGGCGGGGCGCGGTCGGTGGTGGGAGCCGATCACGAGCCGCCGGAGGTTGTGCTCTGCGCGAGGTGGTCTTGCGGCGAGGAGTCTTGTGTGGAGGGGGCTTCTCCGATATAATCTTGCGGGTCGAAGTCCTGCAGGGGGGCTTCGAGGTTCGGGATGACCTCCAGGCTGAAGGTGCCGGGGTCACCGCCTCGACGGGCTTTTTCCGACTTGGCATAGACGGCCTTGGCAACGACCTTGCGGAGAAGGTCGTTTTTCCCTTTGGGTGAGGGGCAGTCGGCGTAGGTATTCAGAACTTTCCGGACGAGCGGGATGAGGTCGGACAGGCGCAAGGTATGCGACTGTGCATCGGCGATGCCGGCCTTGGTCTCCTCGATGCTGCGATCCAGCTGTTCGGCCTTGGCGGTCAGGGCGCGGCTACGCTCTAGAAAGACCTCTACGGTATACACGCCCTGTTCCAGCAGGTCGTGGATGCGGGCGCGCTGGAGGTCGCAGGTGTTCCGTTCATCGGTCAGGTGTTTCAGTTGGGTGTCCAGGATGGCTTTTTTATGATCCCGGTCGTGGGCATCATCCCGCACGGCGGCGTTTTGGTCTGCATTGACCCACTCATTCAAGGTCTTGAGCACGCGATCTTCGACCAGCACGATGGGGGCGGAGACGGTCGAACAATGCCGATTCGGGCACATGAGGGTATCTGCCGGGTTTTTGATTCCGGGCGGGCGTCTGACCATATGCCGTCCGCACTCGGAGCAGATGACCAGACCTGCAAGGGGATTGGCGATCACGCCGACGGTGTTGGTCGGACGCGGGGGATTCTTGCTCATGAGGGCTTGGGCTTGATCGAACAGCGGCTCCTCGATGAGGGGCTCGTGGCGGCCGCGTGTCTTCAGGTAGTCATCTGCCTTGGGGCGGGAGCGGCTGACATTGCCGGAGTGGACATGGCGGACGTTCCGACGGTGCCCCCAGACGATATATCCGGCATAGACGGGATTTGTCAGCATATCGCTGACGGAGCAGGAAGACCACGGCTTACCGGAGCGGGTCGGGAAGTGGAGATCATCCAGGCGGCGGGCGATCTTATTGCATCCGATGCGCTCAAGTCTGCCGTCTGCGCCGGGGGCACCGTGGACATACCAATCAAACATCAAGCGAACGGCGGGAGCTTCATCCGGGTCAGGCTCCAGGACGAACCCCTTCTCATGCGCGAGCTTGACCCGGCGGTAGCCATACGGCGGGATATTGCCGACATATTTGCCCTCCTTGACCGAGGCCTCCCGCCCGCGTTCCAGCCGTCGCTTGATGGTCTGGTACTCGCGGCGGGACATGAACAGTCCGAACTCAAAATATTCTGTATCAAATTCGTTGTGGGGGTCGTAGGTCTTGGCGGGGGTGATGATGCGTGTCCCGCTGATGGTGAAGGCGCGGGAGACCACGCCCTGATCGATGGTATCCCCACGGGCAAGTCGCTCGACCTCCATGACAAGGACACCGTCCCAGCGGCGATCCTCGACCTCGGCCAGCAGCCGTTGCATGACGGGGCGGGCGGAGATGGTCTCCCCGGAGACTACCTCGCGGTAGATCTGCGTGATATCGAGATGCAACCGCCGTGCAAGCTCCAGAAGGGCGTGCTCGTGGCGGGCGAGGGTCTCCCCCTCACCGTGTGCCTCGGCTTCGGCATCGGCACGGGATTTACGCAAATAGATACAATAGGGCATGAGCGGTCACGCTCCTTTTTTTGATAAAATTGATCGGGGGTATTGACAAGCTGATAAATGTACAGTATAATGTACATATACGATACAGAAAGGGGTGGCATATATGACCAACACCAACGCAACGAATTTCCGGAAGGATCTGTTCACCTATTTGGATCAGGCGATCATGTACAACGATGTGATCACGGTGAGCACCAAGAGCGGCAATGCCGTTGTACTGAGCGAGGAGGACTACACGGCACTGCTGGAGACTCTCTACCTGATGCGCTCGGGCAAGACCTACGAGGAGATCCGGGAGGGCTTGCAGGAGCCGATCGAGGCGGGGGAGACTTACACGCCGGGGGAGGACTGGTGATGCCGTACCGGGTCATTTTCGCCAAGGCGGCGGTGCGGCACAAGGCACTCCTGAAGGCGGCGCACTTGGACACCAAGGCGCGGGCTCTGCTGGACATACTATGCGTGAACCCATGGCAGAACCCGCCGCCCTACGAGAAGCTGGTGGGGGATCTGGCGGGATGCTGTTCTCGTCGCATCAACCTACAGCATCGGCTGGTCTATACGGTGGACGAGGAGTCCCGCACCGTGCATATCTTGAGTATGTGGACACATTACGAATTTTGAGCGAATGCCCTGCCGGGTGACCGGTGGGGCTCTTTTTTTATTCTCGGGTGGGGGTGACTATAGGCACCACCGCACAATTCTTTTTGCGGGGTTGCGCAGTCAGAAAATTCGTCAGATGAAACAAATTTTCGCGCGCGTAGTTTATCCTACGCGAAGGAAATTTGTAAAATATGACGGATTTTATGCAAGCAAGTGAGTGAAAAAGGCGTAAGCCGTGAATTGTGCGGTGTTGCCTATAAATTCCAATGAGATCAATGTGTCCATATCGATACCTATGGCGGGTCAAATGTCAGGATGACACATCTTCCGCTTGTTGCGGGTGGATGGCGGAGTAGGCTGCATCTACGATGGCGGCGAAGGAGGGTACACTTAATCACATTATACAACAGGTTGCTCGCACTGTCAAGCATTTTTTTCGGTGCGGGGGAAGGAGAGAACAGGTGAACAGAGACGAGTACAAGGCGCGGTTGAATTTCTGCGACATGACCGGCACGGACGTGATCCGTATGCTGGAGGAGAAGGGCATCCGGTGCGACAAGCAGAGGCTTGCCCACGCGCTGTCGGGGGAGCGGTCGACTTCCTTGGATCGCATCCTGCAGGGGGCGGACGAGGTGACCCTCATGCGGACGCGGCACCTCAAGGGGGAGACCGAGCGGAAGGTATCCGAGCAGCTGGCGGGCATGGGCATTCGGGGCAGGGTCGAGGCATTGATCCCGGCACCCTACCTGATCCCGATCAAGCTGGACGGGGAGCTGTTCGGCATTTATGATCGGCGAACCGGGCGGATCATGTAAGGATACCGTTTCCTTCGGGAGACATCTCACTCGCCCGGCGGGGCGGGCATAGACTGGAAAAGTCATGAGAGCATGACATGAGAACATGATAGGAGGGATGGAAATGAACAAACAGGGCAACAGGACGTCGTTATTCGGGGAGAGGCCGGGCTGGCGGGATGAGCTACCGCGCGCCTGGGAACCGGTATACGAGGAGAAGAAGATCATTGTGAGCGACACACCGCAGAAGGTGGGGATGTCCTACGGTCTGACGGACATCACCATTCTGCCGCCCGAGGGCGCGGACAAGAAACCGGGTCCCGGGCGGGTGATCTACAACTACAACAACGACTCCAACAACGGCGGGAAGTCAGTTCTTCGCCTGGAAGGGGCGACCCGAGAGAATGTCGAACGGATGGCGCGGGAGGCGGCGAAAGTCGCCAACGAGATCATTCGGGCTTCCTACGACGCGGGTACAGCCACACCCAACGCGATCGAGCGGTACGAGCTGTACAAGTATCCCCGCTTTGATCCCATCACGGGGAAGGAGCTACCGCCCCTGCCGCGACCCACGCGGGCTGCGCTGAGGGCTTTCCATGACAGCATCAAGAATCGACTCCCGATGTACTACGCGGATCTGGTGGCGGATGGAGCCATCGTGGAGATCACGGACGAGGAGCTGGAGGCCGAGCGGTTAGAGATGGAACGAGCCGCCGCCGAGGCGGCAAAGGCGGGGGAAGAAGGAAAGGGGACGGAGGCGTGAAAGTGCGGTACATACACGACGGTATGTTCTCCTCGGACTGCTGGTGCTTTTTCCGCGAGGTGAACGGTATGCGGGATTTCGTATACCGGGGCTACCTGCGGAAGGGGATGTTCTACCTTTACCCCAAGTGCTCGGCTGTGGGGGCGCGGGCACGGGGCGGGAAGGTGATCATCAACGAGCTGGAGGTCGGGCACGAGTTCGACCGGGAATTAGATAGGATGTAACAAGAGAAAGGACGGATAAAAACGATGGATACCAACAAGGAAATGCTGACAGTGCTGGTGGTAGAACCGGCAAAGGAGCCGTATGTGAAGGAGATCGGAGCGGAGCTTGATGACCTGCAACGGGAGGTTGGCGGCTATATCGAGGCTGTCTCCTACTACTACGGCGAGCCGGTGGCGATCATCTGCGACGAGACGGGAAAGATGCGGGGCAAGGAGCCAAATCGGGCATTGCGGGACAGGAACGGTCATGTGTATGATGTGGTCTGCGGGACGTTCCTGGTCGTGGGGATCGGCGAGGAGGACTTCTCCTCGCTCGAATCGCCGTACATTGAGACATTCAAGGAGCATTTTCGGCTGCGAACGACAAGGTCGTTGGGTGGGTCGGAGGTTCCCGGCTTTGCGGACAAGCTGATGGAGGTGGCGGCCGCCGC
>CAYXBU010000098.1:0-4543 GCA_964463245.1 uncultured Clostridium sp.
ACGAATTTTCTGACTGCGCAATTGAGCAAAAAGAATTGTGCGGTGGTGCCTTAAGAAACCACTGATTAATGGGTGCCTCTAAATATTCCGCGTACTACGAGCGGCGAGAAGATTTTTGTCAGTTTAAACAAAAAGTCGCGCGCGCAGTTCACCCTACGCGAAGGCTTTTTGTGACAAATGGCGGAAAAGCTTCCGCCGATTCGTGGTGCGCGGGATTTTTAGAGGTGCCCTAATGTCAGCCTTGCAAAGACATTCAAACAATAGCATAATAGAGAAAAGCAAAGCAAGGCAGGTGTGCAGTATGGAAAATCAAATAACATTCACGGATGTTGAATACGGAAACCGGAAAAAGACGACGAAGCGGGAGGAATATCTCAGCAAGATGGATGAGATCATCCCGTGGGAGGCATGGGTAGACATGATCAGACCGTACTATCCGAAAGGAGAGCATGGGCAGCCTGCCCGGGGTACCCGGGCGCTCCGAAACAGGAGGAGGTCGTAAAGGATGAACATCTGTCTCAAATCGATTACCGCATTTGTAAGCGTCCTTCCGACCTGAAAACATCCAAAGACCATGAGGGGATCAAGCGGGAAATCGCATCTTCATCTCATCGATTCGCTGAAGGTCAAGCACGCCTTTCTCATAGTCAAACGGGATTTCGGGCATTTGAGAGTAATTTCCCCTCATTGGGGATGAAAAAACCGGCTCAGACGGTGCTTGGGTGGCTGTTTTTCGCCTTTTGCTTGTGATCCTTGCTATTTTATTCGTCATTTCATGCATAATTGAATGCTCGGGAGATTTGGCGGCGTGTTATTCAGTGGCTCCTTAGGTTCTCCATGAGAAAATTGAGATCTTCCTGCATGGAGTAGAGCCGATCCTGCTCCTCCACCGTGAAGTCGGTCGGGAAAGTCACCTCCGCCATGCGGGCATACACAGGACGAGACACGCCGTTCTCATCGGTCAGGTTTCCGATCAAAGTTCCGACTTCCTTCCCGATCGTGATATCGAACAGGGTGTACTGTACACCTCGGACAGATGTCCGAAAGCTCACGGTCACGGCATCTCCGTCCGCTGTGCGGTCGACCTCCAGGACACCGCCCCACTGAACGGGATAGCAGAGATCCCCGTAGCGAGTCTCGATCCGCATGGCCTCGGAGGCATTTCCCCCCGCATCTGCGGTACCGGTTTCGATCCCAGGTGTGACCTGACCGGGCTCTTGCCCGCCTTCTCCGGCACTTTCCGGGATCATATACGTCATGCCGCTCCTTTCGGAGCAACCGCAAACACAAGTCAGCAATACGGCAGCCACGACGACCGCCGTCCACAGGATCCGCACGAACTCCTCACCCTTTCTTTTCCTTATTCATGAACCAAATGCGACGGCAGAATTTTGCCCGCAGCGCGGCCAAATGCCGATTAAAATCCATTATGAATTATACAGGTATTTTACCACGACACCCAACTATTGTCAAGAGTTGATGGGTGCTTTTTACAGTTTATTAACAGCTCACATGGCGAGGAATTCTGTGTGGCGAGAACCGAGAATCGACGGTATGGGGGACTGCCCGGAGTTGCAAAGTCCGCGCCCCGAGGGGAGTTTGGCGAAAGGCCGCCGACCGGGCGCGGTATCTATACGCGCCCGGATTGTATCGTTCGCATAAGGTTTTTCGCGCGAGAGCGATGCAGGGCATCAGAGACCTAAGCCGCGCAAAGGTTCAAAAAGCACAGCGGGGCACTCCGCAGAGTGTCCCGCACATCTAATATGGGTTCCTATCTTCCGTCGGTCTCTTCCGAGCAGAAGTCCGAGCCGATACCGTTGACATACCTATAAAAAAGCCGGAAAAATCCTTGGGGGGTTTGGGGGGTGAATGTTTGCCGCTCGCGGCAAACATTCACCAACCGGCGGCAAAGCCGACAGTTGTGCTCTTATCAAGAAGCCCCCAACGCATCCCCTCGCATCCCCTTACTGCTTGTACGTCAGCTCCCCATACGTCGGCAGCGGCCAGACGTCGGCGGCGACGAGGGTCTCCATTTCGTCCACGGGGGCACGGAGGGCATTCATGGCGGGGATGACATGATCCCGGAAGGCGAGGGCTTGGGCGGTCTCGTCCCCGGCGGAGCGGGCGGCGGCATCCGCCTTGCGCAGGGCTTCCACGGCCTGCCAGGTGCGGGTATTCAGGTCGGATAGGCGGGTCAGCAGCTCCCGCTCCAGGGTCGCGCTGTTCTCGCCGCAGACGGCGACCTTGTGCATGGCGGTCTCAGCCAGCGTGCCCATGTATCTCTCCACGGCAGGGATGATCTGGCGGCTCGCCATGAGGATCATGGTCTGCGCCTCGATGTTCAGTCCCTTCGCGTAGTTCTCGAACAGGATCTCCTGCCGCGCCGCCAGCTCGACCGGGGAGAGCACCCCAAAGTCGGTGAACAGGCGCACGTTCTTCTCGTCGGTCAGGTGGGCGTAGGCCTCCACGGCGGTGCGGAAGTTGGGCAGGCCGCGCCGTGCGGCCTCCTCCGGCCAATCACTGCCGTAGCCGTTGCCGTCAAAGATCACGCGTCGGTGGGCGGTCAGGGTCTCGCGGATCACCCGCTTGATGGCATCCTGGAACAGGATGCTTGCCTGTTCGCCCGACAGCCGTCCTGCCGATACCGCCATCAGTCCCTGTGCGCGGGCATTCTCCAGCCCGTCCGCGATGTCCCGCAGAGCCTTGGCGACCGCCGTGTTCAGCACGATATTGGGCATGGCGATATTCTGGGAGGAGCCAAGGGAGCGGAACTCAAACTTGTTGCCGGTAAAGGCAAAGGGCGAGGTGCGGTTGCGGTCGGTGGTGTCGCGGCGGAAGGTCGGGATGGAGGGCACACCCAGATTCATGGTGGTGGCGCCCGGACGGTTGTAGTCGGTCCCGTCCACCAGCGCGTTTACGATGCCCTCCAGCTCGTCCCCTAAGAAGATCGACATGATCGCGGGAGGAGCTTCGTTGGCACCCAGACGGTGGTCATTGCCCGCGTAGGCGACCGAGATACGCAGGAGGTCGGCGTACTCGTCCACCGCCTGGATGACGGCGGTCAGGAACAGCAGGAACCGCGTGTTCTCCCACGGGGTCTTACCGGGATCGATCAGGTTGACCCCGCCGTCGGTGGTCAGCGACCAGTTGTTGTGCTTGCCTGAACCGTTCACCCCGGCGTAGGGCTTCTCATGCAGGAGGCAGACCATCCCGTGGTGCTCGGCGATCTGCTTCATGTACTCCATGACAAGGAGGTTCTGATCCACCGCCATGTTGGTGGTGGCATAGATGGGTGCCAGCTCGTGCTGAGAGGGGGCGGCCTCGTTGTGCTCGGTCTTGGCATCAATGCCCAGCCGCCATAGCGCATCGTCCAGCTCCGCCATGAAGGCGGCTACCTTGGGCTTGAGGGGGCCGAAGTAGTGGTCGTCCATCTCCTGCCCTTTGGGCGCGGGGGCACCGAACAGGGTGCGACCGCAGTAGAACAAGTCTCTCCTCTTTTCAAAATACTCTTTATTGACAAGGAAATATTCCTGCTCCGCGCCCACGGTGGGGGTCACGCGGGAGGTCTCGTTGTCCCCGAACAGGCGCAGGATGCGCAATGCTTGCTCGGACAGTGCATCCATGGAGCGTAAGAGCGGGGTCTTGGTGTCCAGTGCCTCGCCGGTATAAGAGCAGAAGGTGGTGGGGATGTAGAGAGTATTGCCCTTGACGAATGCATAGGAGGCCGGATCCCACGCGGTATAGCCCCGTGCCTCAAAGGTGGAGCGCAGGCCACCCGAGGGGAAGGAGGAGGCATCCGGCTCGCTCTTGATCAGCTCCTTGCCGGAGAACTCCATGACCACCTTGTCGCCCCCCAGCGGGGAGATGAAGGCCTCGTGCTTCTCGGCGGTCACGCCGGTCAGCGGCTGGAACCAGTGGGTATAGTGGGTCGCGCCCTTTTCCATGGCCCAGTCCTTCATGGCGTTGGCCACCACGTCGGCGATGGAGGCGTCGATGGTTCCGCCTGTGGCGATGGTATGGGTCAGAGACTTATACACATCCTTGGGCAGGCGGCGGCGCATGGCCTCGTCGTTAAAGACCATGCTTCCGTACAGCTCGTATACATTGTGCTCGGACATAGGGGGTACCTCCTCTGTATATATGGCTTATGAGTTTCGGTGTGGCTTATGGGGAGTGTCCGGAAGGTCGCCCGCCGGGCGCGGATATGGGACGCGCCCGGGGATTATTCCGGCTAATGCTTTTGCCCCCTCACCCCCCCGACCCCCTCTCCCGGCGGGAGAGGGAGAGACCGCGTTTATTTATATGCAAGGGGCTCCGCCCCTTGCATTCCCGAGGCGGTAGCCGGAGAGTAGCAGAAAACTCCGAGGGGGGGCTTGTCCGGAAGGTCGCCCGCCGGGCGCGGATATGGGACGCGCCCGGGGATTATTCCGGCTAATGCTTTTGCCCCCTCACCCCCCCGACCCCCTCTCCCGGCGGGAGAGGGAGAGACCGCGTTTATTTATATGCAAGGGGCTCCGCCCCTTGCATTCCCGAGGCGGTAGCC
>CAYXBU010000099.1:0-4496 GCA_964463245.1 uncultured Clostridium sp.
CGCAGACGAAAAAAACTGTACCGAATATGCACCACCTCATTCAATCAGCGTTTCCCTAAACCTCGCCGTACGGTGAATAAACAGATACCGGGGAGCCTTCGGCTCCCCGGTATTTCTATCCCCCCAGCTGTCCCCGCATATACGCCATGATCTTCTTTTCCTCCCGCGAGATCTTGACCTGCGACAGCCCCAAGCGGTCGGCGACCGCCTGCTGGGTCATGTCCTCGTAGTACCGCAAAAGGATGATCTGCCGCCACAGGGGCGGAAGTCCGGCGATGACCTGCGTAAGGGCGATGCGATCCGTCTCCCGTTGCAGCTCGTCCGCCGCCGCCTGATCCGGCAGAATGGTTCCCAGCTCGGGGGAGTCCTCCCCGGCGGACATATACGCGGCATCCGAGAGGGAGGCCACCGGTGCCAGCGCATCCAGCGCGGGGACGGCCTCCTCTACCGATACGCCGCAGGCGGCCGCCAGCTCGGAGACGCGCGGCTCCCGCCCCTCCTCGGTCAGGATGCGGGTACGCTCCCGCATGAGGCACACCCCCAGGTGTCGGCAGGAGCGGCTGACTCGGATCAGCCCATCGTCTCGAAAATGACGGCGTATCTCCCCCATGATGAGGGGGACGGCGTAGGTGGAGAAGGCGGTTCCGCGGGACAGGTCAAAGCTGCGGATGGCCTTGATCATCCCGATGGTGCCGATCTGCACCAGGTCTTCCTGCTCGGTGCCGCGATCTCGAAAGCGGAGGGCGATGCTGCGCACCAGCCCCATGTTGTCGGTCACAAGGCGTTCCATCGCGGCCTCGTCCCCTGCCTGCGCACGGGCGAGCAACTGCATATTCTCCGAAAAGCGGTCGTCCGCTCGGGGGGCGGGTTCAGTAGTCGCGCGGGGGTCTTGGTGGATCCGATCCATGCTTCTGTTCCTCCTTTGTCCCCGCGCGGTATGTTTCTTTCAGCGGGGTATGTAGCGGATGTCAGAAGCGACCGCGATCGGACAGCCGTCGGAGCATGGTCACGGTGGTACCCTTGCCCGGCTTGGAGTTGACCCGCAGGGAGTCGGTGAAGCTCTCCATGACCGTAAAGCCCATGCCACTGCGTTCCCCTGCCGCATCGGTGGTAAAGAGGGGCTGACGCGCCTGCCGCACATCCGCAATGCCACAGCCCTTGTCCTTGATCTCGATCTTGACAGAGCGGTCGGAGAAGAGCGTGACGGTCATGGTGATCATGCCGGCCTCGGTGCTGTCGCGGTAGCCGTGTACGATGCAGTTGGTGACTGCCTCGGATACGGCGCATTTGACATCCGCCAGCTCGGTGACACTGGGGTCAAGCTGGGACAGGAACACCGCCACCGCCGAGCGCGCCATGCCCTCGTTGACCGACAGGGCAGGGAACTTGATCTGAACGCGGTTCAGGATGGGGGCGCGGGAGGAGGTCTTGGTCTGTCTCATACGATCTTCCGTCCTTTCTCGGTCGTCTTTCTGCTCATGCGGGGGCGGCGGGAGCTTGTCCGTCCGTGCTCGGCACCCTTTGGGGGTGTGGTGGTAACGGTTTGGATGGTGTTCTCCATGCCCGCCAGTCGCAGGATGCTGACGGTTTCGGGGCTGGGGTCTTCCAGGATCAGCCGTCCCCCCAGCTGTCGCAGGATGCCGTACCGCCCCATGATCAGCCCCAGACCGGAGCTGTCCATGAAGGATACACCGGACATATCCAGCACCAGCTCGGTCGGTCTATGGGAGAAGAGCAGCTCGTCAATGTCGGCGCGCATGGGCGCGGCAGTGTGGTGGTCGATCTCCCCTCGAATGCGTATCGTCAGGACACGCCCGACCTCCGCCCAATCCAATTCAGCTCGTTGCTTCATGATGATGGCTTCCTTTGCTTTGATTTTGACAAGGTCAGTATAGCATACAGACTATAAAAAAGTTGTCGCAATACGGCGGCGAAAACAAAAAAAGAGACGGCACGCCGTCTCATGAAAAAGAAGCGGGGGAGTCATGCTCCCCCGCAGGTGGTTCGGATATTAGTCCTGCTTCTTCTTGCGCAGGAGCATGGCGGCACCGCCGGCCAGGATCAGGATGGACAGCCCGCACACGGCAGAGCTGCAACCGCTGTCCTCGGATGCTGCGGCCTTGGTCTCGGTCTCGGTGGGAGCCTCGGATGCATCACCGGACTGCGCCTCGGTAGCGGGATCGGTGGTCGGCTCGGTCTCGGGGACGGTAGCCGGATCGGTCGCGGGCTCGGTGGCAGGCTCGGTAGCCGGCTCGGTGGCAGGCTCAGTAGCCGGCTCGGTCGTGGGCTCGGTGGGAACCTCGATCACGGTATAGACAGCCATGATGGTGATGTTCTTGTTGTCCAGCGTGTAGGCCTTCCACGCACCGGTAAAGCCCTCCTTCTCGGGAACGGCAGGCTCCTCGATGGAGGTGGCACCCGCCTCGAAGGGTACGCGAGCCACGACCTTGCCGTTGGCCATGAAGGTAGCGGTGTAGGTCTTGTACTCATGCATATACTGGAACGCGGCATCCTCGCTCTCGAAGAAGGCAACGAACTCGAGCTCGATGCTGCCCTCGGAGGCGGCGTCGAACATATCCATCCGCAGGAACTGCAGCTCATAGGTCTCGGTGTTCAGCGTGGAGACGCCTACGGTGGACAGGTCGATGATGTCAGTGTGCCATGCGCCGTCGCTGTTCAGCTGATGCTGGAAGGACTGGCCTGCGGCAGGACCCTTATCGGTGGAGCTGAGGAAGAACTCCATCTTATCGTTGACGGTGGTCTTGTAACGGACGGCCATGTAACGAGCGGCGGTCTTGGCACCGCTGAACAGGGTCGCATTGGGGTCACCGCCCGTGACGGTCACGGTGGAGATACCGGTCGTGCCGTCCATCTCGACCGAGATGCTGTTGGGGGAGGACATATTCTTGAGAGCCGAGCCGTCGATGACCAGCTTGGGGGTGGTATCGCAGGGAGTACGGACATCCCGTGCCTCGTAGGTGTAGGAGTAGGTGCCGTCCTCGTTTTTGGTGACCTCATGTGCGATGCCGTCGGCATCGGTGTAGGTCGCCTTGTCGCCGTCGACCGTGACCTGAGACTCCTGCAGAACAGCGGTCTTGGTCACCTCGTGCAGCTCGTTGGCCTCCAGGTAGCCCATAGCACCCGCGCGAGTGGTGAAGCCCATGATGTATGCGATATCAATGGATTCCTCGCCGGTGAACTGGTAGGTGCCATTGCTCCACTGACGAGCCTCCAGCGGGTCGAAACGGAAGTTGTGGACGGCCTGCGTGTCCTTGTTGTAGTGCTGGTTCTGGGACATATCTATCAGAACGTAAGTCCAGCCACTGCCGTCGGCCTGGATCGGGAACTCGATCATATTACCGTCGGAGGTGATGCCGGCGGCCTGCGCCATATAGATCTGCATACGCGGGATGACGGTGTGGTTGTTGTACTTGATGAGCAGCCAGCGACCGGTCTTGGTCTCGGTGGAGCTGATGTAGTACAGGTAGGGGTCACCGGCAGAACCGGCAGTGAAGGTGGTGTAGCCCATGTCGTTCTGCTCCATGGTGACGGCGTTGGCACCGCCGCCTGCGGCCAGATCCGAGGGAGTCAGCTTCCAGCAGGGAGCATATTCCACTTCGGCATCATCGGGAACGCTGTTGACGGCGGCGGTCACGGTGATGTTCGTGAACTTCAGCACGTCCATGGCAGTGCCTTCCTCGTCAAAGCCGCGAGCGATGACCTCGCTGTAGGTGCCCTCGGGCAGGGTGATGAACAGGGTGACCTGGCCATTGCCGGCGTTGTAGTTGGCACTGACCCAGGCGGCGTGCTCGGTGCCGTCCGCGATCAGGGTGTACCGCTTGACAGCCGTAGCCGAGGCAGCCGTGACCGAGATCAGGTACTGGCAGGTAGCCGGGATGGCATAGTCAGAGGGAACCGAGCCGCCCTCAATGACGACGGGAGCATCGGTAGAGGATGTCGTGTCGGAGGTCAGGCCGGCTTGCTCGATGATGTTGACCGTGTAGCCGGTGTCTGCGGAGACCGAAACGGCGGCGGTGCAGATGACAGCCGCGATCATGGCAACGCAGAGCAGTGCAGAGAGGATTCTCTTCATGATGGTTTCTCCTTTTCTGGAATGAAATGAGTTGGTATCTACATTATACACGAGAGAGGGGAGATTGTCAAGGCTTTTTGTGATTTTTGTGAAAAATAAGCCATGCGGCGGCATTCCGTATATCCTACATGGCAAAAGCCGCGGCGGAAGGAAAAAGACCCCCGAGCCGCGGCTCAGGGGTCTTGGGGGGACGAGGGGGGGATCAGTTCTTGAAGGCCTCCTCGACAGCGACTGCCACCGCAACGGTAGCACCCACCATCGGGTTGTTGCCCATGCCGATCAGACCCATCATCTCCACGTGAGCGGGGACGGAGGAGGAGCCGGCGAACTGTGCATCCGAGTGCATTCTGCCCATGGTATCGGTCATACCGTAGGAGGAAGGACCTGCGGCCATGTTATCCGG
>CAYXBU010000100.1:0-4385 GCA_964463245.1 uncultured Clostridium sp.
TCGGTCACGGGTTCGGTCACGGGTTCGGTCACGGGTTCGGTCACGGGTTCGGTCACAGGCTCGGTCGCGGGGGTGGTGTCGGTTTCGGTCTCGTCTGACGGCCGCTCATTCTCCAAGCTTGTGGCGGTGTAGGCAAAGGCGAAGCGGTCGTTGGGGGCGGCATCGCCCAGCTCCATGAAGCGCATGACATCCCCGCGCACATCGGCGTTGTCTGCCCACTTGAAGGTCAAGGACATGGCCTCTCCGATTTTGCCGCCGATCAGGGTCTTATCCACCGCCAGCATCAGACCGTTCTCGCAGAGCGCGTATTCGGCGGTGCCGACAGTCTCAAACTCCCACTTTCCGTCCACGAAACGCTCCACCGAGAGGGTCTTGTCGGTGCGGGAGCGATTGATCAGGTAGTCGTAGCCCTCCCAGCCGGTGGTCGGGTCGCCGTCGGCGTTGAGGTAGAGGTTCATCCAGGTCTCGTCGTCGGCGGTGATCAACGCGTGGGATGTAGTCACGAAGAAGTATACCCGGTCGGCATCCTGAGACACTTGAGCCGTCGCAATATCATTGCGGGCGGTGGCATTGGTGTAGCGGAACTCGGATGCCCAGGAGATCTCGGAGCGCAGGTTGGCATCGTTGACCGTGTCGGTAAAGAGGGGGGTCACGCCCGCCCACTGGGCGGCCAGGTCAGCGGCGTGGAGATCCATGCTGCCGCCGTTGGTGGTGGCGGGAGCCTTGATACCCTTGAATTGGCGGATGTAGGAGACCATCTGGTAGTAGTAGTTGTCGCCGAAGCCGACACCGTCCCGCAGACGCATCGGCTCGCCGTCGCGGCTGTACTCAGGGGACATCTGATCCACCATGTAGTAGCCGGGCGTGAGGGTACCGCCGCAGATCACCTCTTGGCTCGAGGTCTTATTGACTCCGGCGTACCACTCGTTCCAGCCTGTGATCATGATGACCTTGACATCCTGCTTGAGGGCATACTCAAAGGATTCAGCAAACTGGTAGCCGTACTTGGCGGTGCCCAGCGAGAAGCCGAAGTCTCCCGCACGGTCGTAGGTGGCATCGCCGCCCACCAGACTGCGCCCGCGGTTGGTGTGGGCGTGGGTGCCCATGATGACCGGCATCTGCTCGATGTTGCCGTTAAAGTCGTGACCCGGGTTCTGCGGGGAGTCCTGCAGCCAGTCCCAGTAGCCCTGCCCGGACTTGGAATCTGAGTTCTGCCATGCCCAAGACTTGCGGACAGTGTAGTCCTCAAGGAAGCTGTTGATCTCCTTGGAATTGACATATGCGCCGATCTGCGGATTCTGTTTGAGGTACGCTTCGTACTGCTCCTTGCTCTGCGGCGTGGTGTCGGATACCGTCCAGGTGGGGTAGAGGCCGCTCTCGGTCACCAGCGTGCCGTCGTTGTTCCCGAGGATCAGGGTCTTGCCCTCCCACTTGAACCACAGCTCGGCGTAGGTCGGGTCACTCAGAAGCTCGCGGAAGGTGTAGACACCGGTGACGAAGGTGGAGGGCATATCCCCGAACATCAGCGCGATCTGCGGCGTGGAGCCTCCGTTCTTACGGATATCCAGCCAGGTGTCGAACAGGAGCTTTACCTGCTCCTCGTAGAACATGTTGTTGGATAGGTCGAGGAAGATGAAATCCACCCCGGCGGCATCCAGCATATCGGCGTGCTTGCGGAAGACCCACTCATCATTGGAGGTGTAGTAGCCGAAGTAGGGCTCTGCCCAGTAGGCACCGTCCCGCCCGGCGTAGGAGGACAGGGTGTTTTTGAGAGCATCCAAACCATCGTTGAGGTACATTCTGGTCACATCGTTGACGCTCCGACCGGCGGTCCAGGTGTGGAAGATGAAGTAGAACAGGCCGACCACGCGATCCTCGCCCCGTCCTGCCTCGTCGGTCGGAGTGACACGTCCCAGGTCATCCATCGCGACCCAAGTGGAGTAGTCCACCGAGGTGATAGGCTGATTGGTGTTCGGGCGGATGTCGGTGTAGGTGTAGCTGACCTGATCCAAATAACCGCGCATGGCCGAGAGTGAGACAGCCGCATAGCCCGCTCCGGGCAGATGAGGAGCCGATGCGGTCACATCCCCGGCGGTCAGGGTCTGCGAGTAGGAGTCCCATGCAATGGAGAGCACGACTTGATCATCGCAGGACAGCTCCAGACGGTCGGTGGTGTCGCGGAAGGTGATGCGGTGCTGCAGGGACAGATCGGCATCGATCTGCGCGGTCACGGCGAAGCCGTCCCGCTCCCGTACTGTGACGGTGCCGTCGGGGGTCAGGGTAAAGACCAGCCCGGAGTACTTTTGCTCGTCGTTCTCCAGCATCTGCCGCAGGACAACCGTGAGGGAACCGTAGGTCAGCGAGAGGTCGAAGGACAGCTCGCCGCCCCGCAGACCGTACTCATCCCCGACCATGTGGCGGGTATAGAAGGAGGTCTCCCCCCACGGGCGGCAGTGGAGCTGTCCGTCTACCACCATGGCATCCGACAGTCCTGTGAAGCCGAAGTCACTCCCCGCATGGTAGGTATCGGCGGTCTCGGAGAAGTCCATCTTGCAGGTGGTCTCCTTGTAGATGTAGTTGAGCTTTCCGTTGGCGGTCAGCTTGCCGCTCTCGGGAGTCCCTGCCGTGTCAGCGGTCTCATAGGTGGAGTAATCGGGTCTCTGCTGGTCCGGCATGATGGTATCCTCCTCAAAATCCGAAAAATTGTCGTGGAACGCCTCGGCTCCTTCCTTTGTACGGAACAGAGCCATGTAGGCAACATCCACATAGTGATTGCCCTTGACAGAGGGGAAGGGGTCAAAGCGCAGGCTCTTGAGCATCCCCTTGTAGTAGGGGTTGGCAGAGAGATTCAGGATGATGTATTGCCAATCATCGTCTGCGCTGTATGTGAAATGAACCGAAGCCGGCTCAGCGATGGCGCACTCATCGGTAATGAAGTAGATCTGCCCTCTGCGGGGAGCCTCCGCATCCTTGCGAACCTTCATGAGCAAGTATCCGTACTCCTCGGTCTTGGCAGTGTCGCTGGGCAACGACAGCCAGAAGCAGGGGTCGTTTGCGTCGGTGGAGATCTGAAAGCGGGTGAAGCTCTCGCCGTTCTCGGTTACAAAGCTTGCGGTCATGAAGGATCCGCTGCTGAGGCTGGCTGCACCTGCCTCCGTGTCCAGTCGCAGAGCCGAGGCCATGTGCGGCGCATACTCGTTGAAATCAATGGTTTTCGGCGGGGTAGGCTGACCGTACAGCGTGGCAGGGGTCTTTGAGTAGCTTGCCGAAATGCACAGGGAGGTGTCGGAGACCTGCTTTCCGTTCAGGTAAGCCAGCTGGGAGTCGTGTGCACCGCTTGTGGAGATCGCCACACCCGTGGCATCATGTATCGCCAGCACATACTCGCCAGCCGTCAGCGGTGAGCTGTCCGCAAAGCGGAACACCGCGTAGGACTTGCTGCTGACCGTCACGGTGGTCTCGGCCAGCGGCTCGACCATCATAGAGACATTGGCATCCGTCACGAAAGCGAACAGGCTGATGGTGGCGGTTCCCTTGCCGGACAGCTCGATCCACAAGGCATCGGTATCTGTCGTCAGCACGAACTGTCCTGTCAGAGAGTCGCCGCTCTGCAAGGTTTTAGACGAGTCGGAGGAGGCGGCAAAGGTCACTGAGGCGGCGGGAGCCGTGTCCTCCAGCCCGGCGGTATAGGTCGGCTCGGCGGGTCTGGGAGAGGCGGCAACTGCTGCGAATGGAGTCATGGTCGAAAGACCCAGCAGCAGAAGGGCACAACAGACAGACAAAAACTTTTTCATGGCGAGAGTATCCTTTCTTTTTTGCAGTTTATATCACATTTTGTCGGCCAACAGACCGTCAAAAAATGCTTCGATCTCTTTTTGGGAGATATGCGCCCACCCTTGGAGCATCTCGGCCGACCCGCCGCCCCGCGCATTCAGCCCGGCGCGGATGGCATCGGCCAGTCTCCTCAGGTCGAGGGCAGGGTCTCGTCGTCCTATGACGTAGCTGTACCCGCTCTCGTCCGAGCCGGAGAACACCCCGCATAGCCCGCCGCACTTGGCCACGGCGCGGCTTAGCAGCTGTCGCAGTCCCTGCGCGTCAAGCTCATTTTCAAAGAGGCAAAGGTTGCCGGGGGTCTCGGGCAGGGAAGCGGCCTTCAAGTCCTGTATCTGACGGCGCAAGGCTCCGATCTCGCGGCGAAGCTCCTCGCTGTTGGTTTGGGAGCGGCGGAAGGCCTCGGCGGCGTCCTCCTGCTTGACTGACAGTGCGGCGGCGACCTCGGCTACCGTGGTGTACCGCTTGCGGTAGTCCCGCAGGGCACGCGCTCCCGCCAGCATATGGATGCGGATGCCGCCCTTGTAGTGCAGGAAGTCCAGCATCTTGATGAC
>CAYXBU010000101.1:0-4073 GCA_964463245.1 uncultured Clostridium sp.
GCAAGCAAGTGAGTGAAAAAGGCGTAAGCCGTGAATTGTGCGGTGTTGCCTTAACAAATTCCAATTTGTCAAGTAGAGCCGAAAACACAAAGGGCTGACGGAAAACATCTGTCAGCCCTCAATTTTTGCTTTGCGGTAAGCAAAAAGGAAGGCTTCGGAAATTGCTTTCCAAAGCCTTTATGGTCGGAGTGACAGGGCTCGAACCTGCGGCCTGATGGTCCCAAACCACCCGCGCTACCAACTGCGCCACACCCCGATATGAACTTGACGGATACGCTGCTCGCGTTGCTCCCGCTGCTCGCGTTTCCCGCGGAACTCCCACTGCCCGCCGTATTCCCGCCGCAGACCGCGCCCCGGCGGCCATGCGCGGAGCCGGTCAGGGCGTGGTGCGGGGATAGGCCTCCTCCGGCGGAGGATCCGGCGGTTGCGGCGCAGGCGGGATCAGCACCGATTCCTCCCGGTGGTCGCCCGCCATGTCCATGCGCGTGGGTTCATCCCGGAAGGCGCGGGGCAGGAAGATGGCTATCGCAACGATGACACACACCAGCAGGACACCGAGCCATGTGTAAGACCCGGTCTTGTTGCTGTCCGAGCTTGACAAAACGACCCCTCCTTCCTCGCCATTGCAACAGTAGTTGCAACGACCCCCATGAGTTTATACGCGCGAGAGCCGCCCCGATCAGGTATCGCTCTCGGTCTTGGTTCTCTTGCGCTTCTTTTTGAGGCTCTTGAGCTCCTCCAGGAAGGAATCCACATCCTTGAACTCTCGATAGACCGATGCAAAGCGCACATATGCGACCTCGTCGGCGGCCTTGAGCTTCTCCATGGCCATCTCGCCGATGTCCACGCTGGATATCTCCCGATCCAGCGAGCTGTACAGCTCGGACTCGATCTCGGCGACGATCTTCTCAGCATCCACCGGGCGTTTCTGGGTGGCCTTCAGGATCCCGCTCAAGAGCTTCGCGCGGTCGAACAGCTCCTTGGAGCCGTCCTTCTTGATCACCACGACACGCAGAGCCTCGCTGACCTCAAATGTGGTGAACCGCTGACCGCAGGCAAGGCACTCCCGTCTCCGACGGATGCTGTTGCCCTCCTCTACGGGGCGGGAATCAATGACCTTACTTTCGGCAAAGCCGCAAACGGGGCATTTCATACGCGTGGCCTTTCCTTTCGTGCGCGGGTGGAAGTCGGTGGCGGGAACGATCCTTCCCGCCTGAATGGAACCTACTTAGATTATACCATGTTTTTGCGGATTTGTAAAGGGGATTTAGAAATTTTTTCAAGTGGAGGGGAGAATTGGATGGTTGCGGGTCGGGGGCGCAGAGGTACCGCGCCCGGCAGGGACCCGATCAAGCAACCATCACCGGCTCACACTCAGCTGAAACTCATCCTCCAAATTACCTGCATCAACTGCATCAACTGTCACCGTGGAATCCGGCAACACATCCTCGGCTATCAACCGCCGTGCGATCAAGGTCTCGATATGCGACTGAATGAACCGATTGATCGGCCGCGCACCATAGGCGGGATCAAAGGATCGCTCGATGATGCGCTCCACCGCCGCGTCGGTCACTTGCACCGTGATCCGCCGCTCTGCCAGCCGCGCCGACAGCTCGTCCAGCTTCAAGCCCACAATGGCGCGTACATTCTCGCGGGTCAGCGGCTTGTAGAAGATGATCTCATCCAACCGGTTGAGAAATTCGGGACGGAAGCTACGCCGCAGGAGCTCATGCACCCGCTCCCGCGCCTCGTTTGAGATGTCCCCGTCCGGCGTGATGCCGTCCAGGATGACGTCCGAACCCAGGTTGGAGGTCAGGATGATGACCGTGTTCTTGAAATCCACCGTCTTGCCGTGGCTGTCGGTGATGCGGCCGTCATCCAGCACCTGCAAGAGGATGTTGAACACATCCGGGTGCGCCTTCTCCACCTCATCGAACAGCACCACCGAGTAAGGCTTGCGCCGTACCGCCTCGGTCAGCTGACCGCCCTCGTCGTACCCGACGTATCCGGGAGGTGCGCCGATCAGGCGGGAGACGGAGTATTTCTCCATATACTCGCTCATGTCGATGCGGATCAGGTTCTTCTCGTCGTCAAACAAGGCCTCGGTGACCGCCTTGGCCAGCTCGGTCTTACCCACACCGGTGGGGCCTAAGAACAGGAAGGAGCCGACCGGACGGTTGGGGTTCTTGATGCCGGCGCGGGAGCGCAGGATGGCATCCGCGACCTTGCTGACCGCCTCGTTCTGCCCGATCACGCGACGATGCAGGATGCTGTCCAGCGACAACAGCTTTTGCCGCTCGCTCTCCACCAGCTTGGAGACCGGTATGCCCGTCCAGCGGGAGACGATACGGGCGATCTCATCGTCGGTCACGCGATCCCGCAGGAGGGTGTTCTCCCGTGACTCGGACGCCGCCTCCTCGGCCTCCAGCTGTTTTTGCAGCTCCGGCAGGCGACCGTATTTCAGCTCGGCCGCCCGCGCCAGATCGTATTGGTTCTGTGCCTTCTCGATCTCGCGGTTGACCTCCTCCATCTCGGAGCGAATGGCCTGCACCCGTCCGATGCCGTTCTTTTCGTTCTCCCACTTGGCCTTCATGCCGGAGAAGTCCTCCCGCAGGCGGGCAAGCTCGGCGCGGATCTCATCTAAGTGGGCAAGGGTCAGCTTGTCGGTCTCATGGGACAGTGCCTGCTCCTCGATCTCCAGCTGCATGATGCGGTGGGAGATCTCGTCCATTTCGGTGGGCATGGAGTTCATCTCGGTCTTGATCAGGGC
The DNA here is from genome assembly GCA_964463245.1 of uncultured Clostridium sp. GTDB lineage: Bacteria > Bacillota > Clostridia > Oscillospirales > CAG-272 > CAMEON01. The sequence continues at coordinate 2,771 of CAYXBU010000101.1, forward strand.
GCAGGCCTCATCCACCAGATCGATGGCCTTGTCCGGCAGGAAACGATCGGTGATATACCGCGAGGACAGGGTCGCGGCGGCGATGAGAGCCTTGTCGGTGATCTTGACCCCGTGGTAGACCTCATACCGCTCCTTGAGTCCGCGCAGGATGGCGATGGTGTCCTCGACGGTCGGCTCATCCACCAGCACCGGCTGGAATCGCCGCTCCAGCGCGGCATCCTTCTCGATATATTGGCGGTACTCGTTCAATGTCGTCGCACCGATGCAATGCAGCTCTCCGCGTGCCAGCAGGGGCTTGAGGATATTGCCCGCATCCAGTGCGCCGTCGGTCTTGCCTGCGCCTACGATGGTGTGCAACTCATCAATGAACAGAATGATCTTGCCGTCCGAGGCTTTGACCTCCCCCAGCACGGCCTTGAGCCGCTCCTCAAATTCCCCGCGGAACTTCGCCCCCGCGATGAGGGAACCCAGATCCAGGGAGAAGATAGTCCTGTCCTTGAGGTTGTCCGGGACATCCCCGCTGACGATACGCTGAGCCAGCCCCTCGGCGATGGCGGTCTTGCCCACGCCGGGCTCGCCGATCAAGCAGGGGTTGTTCTTGGTCTTGCGGGACAGGATGCGGATGACGTGCCGTATCTCGTCATCTCGCCCGATGACGGGATCCAGCTTGCGCTCCCGCGCCCGCTCCACCAGGTCGGTGCCGTACTTTTTGAGGGCATCGTAGGTGGCCTCCGGGGTGTCGCTCGTGACCTTGCGGTTGCCGCGGATGCGGCGCAGAGCCTCCAGCACCTTTGCCTCGGTGATGTCCTGCTCGCGGAACAGAGCCTTCAAGTGCTCGTCCGGCTCGCGGATCAGACCCAGCAACAGATGCTCGACCGAGATATACTCGTCCCCCATCTTGCCGGCCTGTCCCTCGGCGGCGGTCAAGGCCTTGTCCAGCGCGGCGGAAATGTAGATGCGGGAGGGGTCGTAGCCGCTCCCGCCGGCCTTCGGCAGCTTGGAGATCAGCTCCTCCGTCCGCGTCCGCGCCGCTGTCGGCGACCCGCCGATGTTCTCCAGTATCTCGCCGGTCAAGCTCTCGGATTGTCCCAGCATGGCATACAGCAGGTGTGCCTGCTCCACCGACGGGTTGCCGTTCTCTCCGGCCACCGCCTGCGCTCCGCGCAATGCCTCTACCGTTTTTTGTGTTAGCTTCTCGGTATTCATACAGATACCTCCTACTCTTTATTTTGTGGGGGAAAACTTCCTGAATGGAATTACAACTCTCCCCATGCCCCCTTTCAAGGACTTTTCTGACATTTAA
>CAYXBU010000102.1:0-3897 GCA_964463245.1 uncultured Clostridium sp.
TGCTCCTGTCCTGCTTTGTGGCGTGCGCCGACTCGTCCGGTTCGGACGGGACAGCGGCGGCTACGGGCGGCACGGCTGACAGCACTCAGGCTCCCGGCGAGAGCGAGAGCGAGGACGAGATCGTGAGCGATGAGGACATCAAGAAGGAGATCATCGCGGCCACAAGAGAGGAGCTGGGCAAGCTCGACTACGGTCAGCAGACCCTGACCATCCTGGCGGGAACCTCCTTTGAGCGAGAGGTCTCTGCCGTGGAAGGCATGGTGGATGCCGACGGGGAGACCTCCCAGCAGCTCAACGATGCGGTCCTGACCCGCAACAAGCGCATGGAGGAGGAGTGCAACCTCGTCCTGGAGAACATCATCCTGGAGGACATCCAGATGCAGGACAGGATCAACGCCGAGGCCATGAGCCCGACGGGGGATTTCCAGATCATTGATTACCGCATTGACGACAGCATTCGTCGAGCCCTGGCGGGCAACCTTTCGGACTGGGTGTCCATGGGCATCGATCTCGACAAGCCCTGGTGGGACACCGGCACGGCCGACTTCGCCCTCTTAGGGAAGGTCTTCTTCATGTGCGGGGATGTCACCTACACCGAGGAGGAGATGACCTACGTCCTGTTCTTCAACAAGCAGATGCGGGCGCAGTATGCCGAGACCATCCCCGATCCCTACCAAACGGTCAAGGACTGGGAATGGACACTGGACTACTTCAACAGCATCACGCAGGGCATTTCCTATGAGTCCAGCGGGGACGGCGTATGGGACGAGAACGACACCTACGGCCTTGTCACCACTTCCCTGCTCGGGAACACGCTGTTCATCGGCTCGGGGCTGTGCTATATCAAGAATGACCGCAGCATGGATCGTCCCGAGCTGGCTCTGGACTCCACGATGGAAAAGGCTCTGCTGGTGCTGGATACGGCGCAGAACATCTTCAATCAGAACAACACGACTTACATCTCTCCCGCCGGCGAGGAGAACCGCGGGCTGGACTGCTTCCGTGCGGGTCGCGCCATGTTCTACTCCGAGATCGCGATCTACCTGCCCCGCCTGAACAAAAACATGGACGCCGAGTACGGTGTCCTGCCGATCCCGAAATACGACAAGGCGCAGGAGGTCTACCGCACCTGGGCTTACGGCGCAGGCGGATGCCTGTCCATGACCTCGGCCATTCCCGAGGCAGATACCGAGATGATCGGAAAGCTGGTGCAGTACTATGCCATCCTCTCCACCGAGGAGGTCAAGCCCGCGTACTACGATGTCATGCTGACCACGCAGGCGGTTCGGGACAACGAGTCCGGCGAGATGCTGGATCTGATCTTTGCCAACCGCGTGTATGACATGGGCTTCTACTTCAGCGACACCTTCGGTCTGTCCACCCTGTTCAGCGATGCGGTGTGCAGGAAGACCGACACATTCTCCTCCCGTTACAGGAGCGCGACCAAGAAGTTTGACAGCAAGGTCAACCAGCTCTTGAAGGATCTGGAGAAGAAGGACAACTGATCTCGCGGGGGATCGAATGAACAAACGGGAGTCACCGCATATGCGGTGGCTCCCGTTCTTTTCGGTCAGGCGGCAAAAATGAATACTTCCCCGTCAAATCCTGCAAATTAAGGACGGCTTATGGGCAAATTGCGGACAAAAAAGAAAATTTTTGCAAACAATCAAAATCACTCTTGCTTTTTCGGCAGAAGTATGCTATAATGGAGGGTAGAGACAGTCCGCCGCATATCGGCGGGCTTCACGATTCTGTCAAGCTGTCAAGGAGGTTGTTCTGCATGGCTGTCAAGACCTACGAGCAGATGAGTCGGGAGGAGCTGGAGACCGAGCATTCCCGACTGAAGGAGGCATACGAGGCATTCCGCGCGCGCGGACTCAAGCTGGACTTGTCCCGCGGCAAGCCGAGCAACAAGCAGCTGGACATGATGACCGGGATGCTGGATTGCCTGCACACCACCGAGGATTGCCAAAGCTGCGGCGGCTTTGACTGTCGGAACTACGGGGTGCTCAACGGTACCCCCGAGGCGCAAAAGCTGTTCTCCGACCTCTTGGGCATTCCGGAGAAGAATATATTCATCGGGGGCAACTCCTCGCTGAATCTGATGTACGACGCGGTGGCGCGTGCCATGCTGTACGGCACCTGCGACGGGGAGCCGTGGGTCAAGTGCGAGGGCGGGGTCAAGTTCCTCTGCCCGGTGCCGGGCTACGACCGCCACTTCCGCATATGCGAGTCGCTGGGCATTTCCATGATCAACGTGGCGATGACCTCGGACGGCCCCGACATGGACGTGGTGGAGCGGCTGGTAGCCGATGACCCCACCATCAAGGGGATATGGTGCTGCCCGAAGTACTCCAACCCCGACGGCTACACCTACTCCGACGAGACGGTGCGTCGTCTCGCCGAGCTGGAGACGGCGGCGCCGGATTTCCGCATCTTCTGGGACAATGCCTACGCGGTGCATGACCTGTACCAGGATCGGCGGGACGAGCTGGCGGACATCTTCGCCCTCTGCCGTGAGGCGGGCACCGAGGATCGGGTGTTCTACTTTGCATCCACATCGAAAATATCCTTCCCCGGCTCGGGCGTGGCCATCTTTGCCGCCTCGGATCGCAACCTGGCGCAGATCCTGCCCATCATCGGCTCTCAGACCATCAGCTTTGATAAGCTGAATCAAATGCGCCACGTCAAGTATTTCGGCTCGGCCGACGGCATTCGGGCGCACATGGTCAAGCTGGCCGAGCTGATCCGCCCCAAATTCGAGCTGGTGCAAGCCACCCTGGATCGGGATCTGTCCGCTCCGGGCTTTGCCTACTGGACACACCCGCTGGGCGGCTACTTCATCAGCCTGTATACCATGCCGGGCACGGCGCGCCGCGCCTATACCCTGGCCAAGGAGGCGGGCGTGACCCTGACCACCGTCGGTGCTACCTACCCCTACGGCTATGACCCCGCCGATCGGAATATCCGCATCGCACCTACCTACCCCTCCATAGAGGAGCTGGCTCTTGCCATGGACGGCTTCACCGTCTGCCTCCGCCTGGCAGCCGTGGAGAAGCTGTTGGGGGAATGAAAGGAGCGAGAGGATGCGAGAGGAGCGTTGGGGGCTTTTTGAAAAAAGCCCCCCCAACCCCGCAAAAACTTTTCTGGAATTTTTATCAGCAGCGCCGGGCAGAGAACTGCCCGGCGCTTTTGTGTTCAATAGGCAAAGAAAAGGCTATGCTCGTTTAAGCAAAAAAGCAAAGCAGTTGAAAAGCTCATAGAAATATGGTATAATAAGCACAACGACAAACAAGAATTTGAGGAAGTGAATCCTATGAATCATACAACAAGATTTGACGGCAGAGGCGAAATCTACGCCAAAGCAAGGCCGAGTTATGCCATAGAACTATTTGATTATATGAAAAACACATTAAACATACCCAAAGGCAGTGTCTTTGCCGACATCGGCTCGGGTACTGGGATTTTTACAAAGCAGTTGCTTGATCGTGACCACCTTGTATATGCCGTTGAGCCAAATGAAGATATGCGAAGAAAAGCAGAGGAAAAACTGTCCAAAAACAAAAACTTTATCTCGCTTCACGGCGTAGACAGCAATACAGGTATTTCTGACAAAAGCATTGATTTTATTACGGTTGCACAGGCATTTCACTGGTTTGATGCGGATGCGTTCAAGAAAGAATGCAAACGCATTTTAAAACCAAACGGTAAGGTATTCATCATTTATAATTCTCGTGATGAGAATGCCGCTCCCACAAAAGCACTTGCCGTTTTATGCCGTAAGTATAATCCCGAATTTCACGGTTTTTCAAATGGGATCAGCGAAAAAAAATGTTGTGCCTTCTTCGACGGTAACTGCGAGATTTTCCGAGCAGACAACCATCAAATCTATGATCG
>CAYXBU010000103.1:0-3895 GCA_964463245.1 uncultured Clostridium sp.
TTTATTTTTTGGGGATGCGCGGATCGGCTCATGCACACGGTTCTCCATCCGTTTTGAAACAAAATGCGAGGTGTCGATCTTACCCGACACCTCGTTTCTCCTAAAGCCAACGCCGGCACATCCGCTTCATGCCACAACAGCATTTCAGCATACACATCCCCACGGCGATCAACACTCCGCCGACTGCCACGTCAAAGAAGCGCACCGTCAGGTTGCCGGATCCGCTCATGGTATTCTGAGATGAACTCCCCGACGATCCGGGTTGTGCAGACTCTGACGAGGTGTCGGAAGAATTCGCACCTCCCCCGCTTGCCTGCGTCCGCATGGCATCCAGATCCGGCACGATCTGCTTGTCCAGATTGTATCGGATGGAGATAGCCGGTGCGCGCAGCTTACGCAGAACGGTCATGCAGGAGGTCGGCAATGGCAGGCAGGAGAGAAGGTCGCCACCCGAGCCATCCGAAGTATTGTCGCAGGAGCTGTCCCCGCCGCTGTTCTGAGAGGATGCCGCGCCTTGATCCTGCGCGGTTGTGCTTTTATCATCAAACGTTTGATCCATATACATATACCCCCGGAGTGCTCGTGTTCCGAGACTCCGGGGGTAGTATGCACCGTGGGGTGATCGGCAATACCGACCGCCCCACGGCAATATTTGCTTATCTGTGAGATCAGTTGCCGCCACCGGCGAGCTTCTCAATCTCAGCGGCGAAGTCCTCTTCCTTCTTCTGGATGCCCTCGCCCTTCTCGAAGCGGTACATCTCGGAGATGACGATCTTGCCACCCAGCTCCTTGGCGGTCTTCTCAACATACTGACCGACCTTCAGGCTGTCCTCCAGGAAATACTCCATATCTAAGAGGCAGTTGCCCTCGTAGAACTTGTTCAGACGACCGACAGCCATCTTCTCCTTGATGGCATCCGGCTTGGAAGCCAGAGCGGGATCGTTGGCGATCTGCGCCAGAACGATAGCCTTCTCGGCCTCGATCACACTGGCGGGAACCTGCTCGCGGTTCAGGTAAGGTGTGGTGTACGCGCCGACCTGCAGAGCGATGTTGTTTGCGAACTGAGCGAAGCCGTCCTTGTCGGCGACGTCGGTGTCGAACTTCACGATAACGCCGATGGTGCCGATACCGTGGATATAGGTGCTGGTGATGCCCTCAGTCACGGCGAAGCGGCGAATGCTCAGCTTCTCACCGATCTTGAAGATCATCTCCTTCAGCTTCTCGTCAACCGTCACGCCCTCGTCGGCGTAGGTGCAAGCCATCAGAGCCTCGACATCGGCGGGCTTGCTGGCGATGATGGTCTTGAGCAGGTTCTTGACGAACTCCTGGAAGATCGCGTTCTTTGCCACGAAGTCGGTCTCGGAGTTGACCTCGATGATAGCGGTCGTGTTGCCCTCCTTCAGGACATCCACCAGACCGTCGGCAGCGATACGGTTTGCGATCTTGGACTGAGCCTTCAGCTCGCCCTTCTCGCGCAGCAGCTTGATAGCGGCATCCACGTCGCCGTCAGCCTCGACCAGTGCCTTCTTGCACTCCATCATGCCGATACCGGTCTTGGCGCGCAGAGCGGCAACGTCCTTAGCGGTAATAGTAGCCATATTCTTACATTCCTTTCGGTTATTACTTATAGAGGGGGTGACTTACTCAGCGTCGGCAGCGGGAGCCTCGGTCTCGGCCTCGACCTTGGCGGTCTCCTCGCCTTGACGACCCTCGATCACAGCGTCAGCCATGACGGAGGAGATCAGCTTGATGGCGCGGATCGCGTCGTCGTTACCGGGGATGACGTAGTCGGCATCGTCGGGATCACAGTTGGTATCCACGATGGCGATGACGGGAATACCCAGCTTCTTTGCCTCCAGAACCGCGATGTGCTCCTTGTGGGGGTCAACGATGAAGATGGCATCCGGCAGCTTCTCCATGGTCTTGATACCGCCGAGGTTCTTCTCCAGGTCGAAGATCTCCTTCTGCTTAGCGGCGACCTCCTTCTTGGGCAGAAGTTCGAAGGTGCCGTCCTCCTGCATCTTGTTCAGGGTGTTCAGACGGTTGATGGAACGCTTGATGGTCTTGAAGTTGGTCATCATACCGCCGGGCCAACGAACGTTGACATAGTACATGCCACAACGCTCTGCCTCCTCGCGGATAGCCTCGGCCGCCTGCTTCTTGGTACCGACGAACAGCAGGGTGCCGCCGTTGGCAGACAGGTCGCGGACGAAGTTGTAAGCTTCCTCAAACTTCTTGACGGTCTTCTGCAGGTCGATGATGTAGATGCCGTTTCTCTCGGTGAAGATGTACTCCTGCATCTTGGGGTTCCAGCGTCTGGTGTGGTGTCCGAAATGGACGCCGGCTTCCAGCAGCTGCTTGATGGTTACGATAGACATTTCAATGTCCTCCTTCGGTTTTTTCCACCACAGGGGCACAGGCATACCGATCCTGCGTGTCAGTGCAGAACACCGGGCGAGCCGACGGCCGCTGTGTGTGTATTTTTTTGCTGCGCAAGATATGTCTTTCGCACAACAGAGGAATTATACCACAAACTGAGATTCTTTTCAATAGAAGTCCGTCGAATTTACAGATTATTTACATTAATGCCGTCGCCTCATGAGACGACGAACGGCACTCCTTGCCCCCATGAATTGAAAAACAATTCTTGACAATCCGTCGGTTCCGTGGTATACTGTTATCGATACAAAACCGTAAGGAGAACCCGTTATGAGCAACAATTACGTTATCTACACCGACTCCGGCTGTGATCTGTCCCCGAAGCTTCTGGAGGAATGGGGGGTCGCCTACCGCTCCTTGACCTTCCGCTTCGATCAGAGCGAGGAGGAGCATGACAATGATTCCATGAATAGCTCCGAATTTTACAAGCTGATGCGTGAGGGGCAGGTCGCCAAAACCTCGGCCATCGCCGTCGCGGACTTCCAAGATGATTTTGAGCAGATATTGGCAACCGGAAAGGATGTCCTGTACCTGGCCTTCTCCTCCGGGCTTTCCTCGACCTACCAAAACGGCTGTGTAGCCGCCGAGGATGCTATGGCCAACTACCCCGAGCGCAAGGTCATCGTGGTGGACACGCTGTCGGCCTCGGCGGGTCAGGGGCTACTGTTGTACCTCGCTTGTCGCAAGAAGCAGGAGGGGACCACGCTGGAGGAGCTGGCACAGTATGTAGAGGACACCCGTCTGCACCTCTGCCACTGGTTCACGGTGGATGATCTGGTCTACCTCAAGCGCGGCGGTCGTGTCAGTGCCGCGACGGCACTGGTCGGCGGTATGCTGCAGATCAAGCCTGTCATGCACATGGACAACGAGGGGCACCTGATCAAGGTCTCCACGGTTCGCGGGCGCAAGGCCTCGGTGCAGGCTCTGGCTGATCATTATTCGGCCAGCGTGATCGACAAGTCCACGCCGGTCTTTATCTGCCACGGGGATTGCCGCGACGATGCCGACAAGCTCGCAGAAATGGTCGTGGCGGCGGGTGGCCCTCGACCCGAGCAGATCGTGTACACCGGTGCTGTCATCGGCGCCCATTCGGGTCCCGGTACGCTGGCTCTGTTCTATGTCGGCACTGAACGCTGATAACCATTGAAAAAGAGAAAAAGCAGGCATGACCATACTCGGTCACACCTGCTTTTTTCGGTTCTATAGTAAATGTTGGGGTTCCCCCCAAAAAAGATGAGCACAAAGGATGAAGATCTGTCAGAATATAGTTACCACACCAAAACTGGCAGGAGATCACCTTTTATGCAGCAAAGCAGCCGATTTGCAAGATGCGCCGATTTGGCCGCTTCCGCAATCGTATTTTGCATATGTTTTCACACCGGACGGTCGCTTAGCACTCTCCGAGGGCGCTTGCCCACGGCTTGCCGGTGCCCATGGGATTTCTATGAATTTTTAG
>CAYXBU010000104.1:0-3701 GCA_964463245.1 uncultured Clostridium sp.
CACCATGGCGCGTGCCCTGCGGCTCAACGAGGACTTGACCGAGGCGGCGGCGCTGGGGCACGATCTCGGACACACGCCCTTCGGCCACGCCGGGGAGGCGGCACTCCGCGACTGCTACGACCGGAGCTTTGCCCACTACGAGCAATCCCTGCGGGTCGTGGACAGGCTGGAGAACGACGGGCGGGGCTTGAACCTGACCTTTGAGGTGCGGGATGCCATCCGCAACCACACGGGAAAGCACTTGGCCGCCACACCGGAGGGAGTGCTCATCAAGTACGCCGATCGCATTGCTTACATCAATCACGACATAGACGACGCCTGCCGCGCGGGGCTGCTGAGTCCGGATGACATTCCAAAGGACATCTGCCGCGTGCTGGGGGACAGCCACAGTGCCCGTATCAACACCATGGTCTCCTCGGTGGTGCGGGCAAGCTGGGACAGGGATCAGATCTCCATGGAGCCGGAGGTGCAGGACGCGACCGAACGGCTGCGGGACTTCCTGTTTGAGAATGTCTACCTCAATCCTCGCGCCAAGGGGGAGGAGAGCAAGGCACAAGAGCTGGTCAAGACCCTGTTCCGATACTATTCCGAGCACCCCGACCGTATGCCGCCGCTCTACCGCCGCCTGATGGAGGAGGGAGAGCCGGTGGGACGGTGCGTGTGTGATTTCATATCCGGCATGACCGACCGCTACGCCATCGAGACCTACGAGGAGCTGTTCGTTCCCCGGGTATGGAGGGGACTGCACGAATGAGATACCCCAAGGAATTGATCGAGACGGTGCGCGACCGCTCGGACATCGTAGACCTGATCGGCTCCTATGTGACCCTGCGCCGTGCCGGCTCCAACTACAACGGGCTGTGCCCCTTCCACAGTGAGAAGACCCCCTCCTTCACCGTCTTCCCCGACACCCAGAGCTTCTTCTGCTTCGGCTGTGAGGCGGGTGGAGATGCCTTCACCTTCGTCATGCGCACCGAGAATCTGGAATACGGCGAGGCGGTGGAATTCTTAGCCAAGCGATCGGGCGTCCCCCTGCCCGAGGATACGGGGGAGGGTGCTAACCGCTACGGCATCACCCGCTCCCGCGCCTACGAGCTGAATCGCGCCGCCGCGCGCTTCTACCGCGACTGCCTGTTCGACCCCGTACTGGGCAAGCCCGGCATGGAATACCTCCGAGAAGTGCGCGGGCTGGATGTCGCGGTCATTCGACACTTCGGGCTGGGCTACGCCCCCAACGAGTTCGGCATCCTCCTGCCCCACATGAAGGAATTGGGCTTTACCGAGGAGGAGCTGCGGCAGTGCTTCCTCTGCGGGAGGAGCGAACGGGGACGGTACTACGACTACTTCCGCGGGCGAGTCATGTTCCCCGTCATCAACACGGCGGGAGAGGTCATTGCCTTCTCCGGGCGGGATGTGACCGGCGAGTCCAAGGCGAAATACCTCAACTCCTCCGACACCCCCGTCTTCCAGAAGCGCAAGAACCTGTTCGCGCTCAACTTCGCCAAGTCCCACTGCGCCGAGCAGATGATCTTATGCGAGGGCAACATGGACGTGGTGTCCCTGCACGCGGCAGGCTTTGAGAATGCCGTCGCCTCGCTGGGTACGGCACTGACCGACGAGCAGGCGCGGGTCATGGTCAAATATACCAAGCAGGTGGTGGTCTCCTACGACGGAGATGCCGCCGGGCAACGCGCCGCCGCACGGGCGATGGAGATATTCGCCAAGGTGGGTTTGGATATCCGCATCCTGCGCATGAGCGATGCCAAGGATCCGGATGAGTACATCCGCAAGTTCGGGAGGGATGCCTTTGCCCGGCTCCTGAAGGGGAGCAGCACCGGCTTTGCCTACCGCATGGACAGCATCCTAAGCCGATACAATACAGACCTGCCTGAGGATCGGATCAAGGCGGCGGCCGAGCTGTGCGAGACGGTCGCACGGGTCTGGTCATCCGCCGAGCGGGAGGTGTACCTGCAGGCGGTCGCGGAGCGGCTGAACCTGCCGCTGGACAGTCTGCGCGGGGATGTGGATCGCATCCAAAGCCGCAACCGCAAGGCACAAAAGACCGAGGAGTCCCGCACCGCACGGCTCTCGGCCATGGCACTGGGAGATCGAGTCAACCCGGACGCGGCAGGCAATGCCCGTGCGGCCGCCGCCGAGGAGACTATCCTGGGTCTCATGCTCCTGTACGACGAGCACCGCAGAGCCATACGGGACGGCACCGTCCCGCTCTCCGCCGAGGACTTTGTGACCGCTTTCCACCGGCGAGCCTTTGAGGCAATTCTGGAGTTGGAGAGGGACGAGAGCGGGTTCTCGCTCTCCTTCCTGGGGGAGGACTTTACCCCCGACGAGATGGGGCGTCTGGTGCGGCTGGAGCAGGCACGCCGCCGCTTGAGTGAGAACGGCTCGGCCGTGCTGACCGCCGCCGCCGCGACCCTGCGCGAGGAGCGGAGCGGGCGTGAGCAGGCGGAGTCGCCGCCGGAGGATGGGTTATCGCAGCTCATCGCACGGAAACGAAAAAAGATGGGAAAGATGTGACCGCAAGGAAGCGTCTCTTTCATATACGACAAAAGGAACCAGAAAGAAAGGAACATATATATGAACTTCGATACCGAACAGATGTACCAGTCCGGCACCGACGGCGAGGAGATGCCGTCCGTGTCCCCCGAGGCCGAGCTGACCGAGGCAGAATGGATCGCCGAGGCGGATGTCCTGCCCGACGAACCGATTCAGGAGGAGTCGGCCGCCGAGGCCGCACCTGCGCCCAAAAAGTCTTCTTCCAAGAAGAAGGCACGGGAAGACTCCAAGAGCAAGGGTGAGTCGGACGGGAAGGTCGAGACCGATCCCCGCGCCCGCATGGAGGATCTGATCGCCAAGGGCAAGCGCGGCGACCTGTCCGAGTCGGATCTGGACGACGCCATGGAGGAGATGGGCTTTGATATCGACAGCATTGACAATCTCTACGAGTCCCTGGGCGGTGCCCTGCCCGGCAATATTCCCTCCGCCGAGATGCACGAGATCGAGAGCGAGGTCGAAAGCTTCAGCTCCGGCGAGAATATGCAGCGCATCTTAGAGCAGGAGGGTCTGGTGGACGACCCCGTCCGCCTATACCTCAAGGAGATCGGCAAGGTGCCGCTCCTGACCAATGAGAAGGAGCATGAGCTGGCCGAGCGTATGTCACAGGGAGATGTGGCTGCCGAGGAGGCTGTGCTGGGGATGCTTCTGCTCCTGCCGGAGTACCGCCGCGCCGTGGTGGACAAGTCCCTGCCCATCCTGTCCGAGGACTTCCTGCCCTACCCCAACCGTGACCTGTTCGAGGCACTCATCGAGGCTGAGCGAGTCGGTGCCGAGGTGTCCGAGGACGGTATGCCGGATGTGACACACCTCACGGCGAGCGGCGAGGGGCGCATCCTGACCGAGGAGGACGTGGTCACCCTGCGAGCCATGCGGGAGGCGCGCCGCGAGGCCGACAACAGCCGTGCCGTCATGGATGACTATGTCACGACCCTCAAGCAGATCGCCAAGGTGCGGGAGAAGGCCAAGGGCGAGCTGGTGGAGGCCAACCTGCGTCTGGTGGTCAGTATCGCCAAGCGGTATGTCGGTCGCGGTATGTTCTTCCTTGACCTGATCCAGGAGGGCAACCTGGGCTTGATGAAGGCGGTGGACAAGTTCGACTACACCAAGGGCTACAAGTTCTCCACCTA
>CAYXBU010000105.1:0-3623 GCA_964463245.1 uncultured Clostridium sp.
GGTTGTAACCGGAGCAATCCTCGAAGCGGAACTCCTTGAGGTGCTTCTTGACGCTGAGACCGTTCTTTTCAAAATGACCTTTCTCAGGCTTGGTGGTCTGCTTCGCCTTTGCATCCATGAAACCAAGCTGAACGGCGTCATAACCGTCGTTTTCGGTGGTCTTCTTCTGAGCGACCACGCAGGGACCAGCCTCTACGACGGTCACGGGAATGACGTTCCCGTTCTCGTCAAAGATCTGTGTCATACCGATCTTCTTACCGATAATGCCCTTTTTCATTTGTTTTTCCTCCTGTAAATTATTGGTTGGCAGATCCGTGCGGATCCGTCAACATGACTTACAAAGTTGCCGAACCGGAGAGCTGTCTCCCTCGGCTGTTGTCTTTGTCGCACCCGCGACCGGGTACTTGGGGAAAGGGTAAGCGTTAGCCGGTCTCGCTCCGGCACCGACCGCGGCGATGCAGTCGGGTCTGCGTTTTCCTCGCCGTCAGACGCTTGACTTAAAGTCTGACTTCGATCTCAACGCCGGCGGGCAGCTCCGTGTTCATCAGAGCGTCCACCGTCTTCTGGGACGGCTTCATGATGTCGATCAGACGCTTGTGGGTGCGGTACTCAAACTGCTCGCGGCTGTCCTTGTTGACATGGACAGAGCGCAGGATGGTCACGATCTCACGGTCGGTGGGCAGCGGGATGGGTCCCGAGACCTCACAGCCGTTCGCCTTGGCGACAGCCACGATCTTCTCAGCCGCGGCGTCGATCAGGGTGTGATCGTAGCTCTTGAGCCGAACTCTGATCTTTTCCTTCAGTGCCATTGTTTCTTGCCTCCTTTTCAGATTTCGCGTTCGGGTTTTCCTTGACCGATAAGGGAAAATGGCTCCTTCCCGCGATTTGCAAATTGGGGGGCTGACCGATTCAGCACGGTCTCGGGCGTTTCTTTTCTCCCCCGGAAAAACGGCGGGCGACCGCCATTTCCCAGACAGAGACAAGATACCGTTACCGAGAGGAATGCTGAATATGCTTCGCCCGATCTTCGGACATACTCCGTGAAAATTCCCCTGTCCGATCTCGGTAAATCGGCAGGCAACCTCTCACATCTACGCACATCAAGCTTTACGATTATACCACAACCGACCATATTTTGCAATACTTTTTCGATATTTTGCAGGAATCTTTTCTGTAGAATTTTTGACGAAATTTCCTGTCGATATTTGTGCACCTTGCACACACTCGCTTGCCGACGATCTTGGCTCCTCCGAGCCTTGTCCGAACTGTAGAAAAATTCTTTCCGCGACCGGTCGAAATTCTACCGTGCCGACCGCATTCGGATACACTTTATTCACAAATATGCGGTATAATATGTAGATGGTACGAAATTCCGCACGGGCGGTCACTCTTCAGAAAAAGGACGGTGTTCGTATGGATCTCTCAACCCTCCGCAGGCTCACGCGCGTTGCCTTCTTCTCGGCTCTCGGGCTGACCCTGGCCGCCGCTGTCCTGCGGACTGTAGCATTCCTGACCGCCTACGATGGTCTAATCGGGTATTTCTCGGCAGGAGCCTCTGCCGTGACCGTCATGTATCGGATATTGGCGGCCGTCGCCGTTTTGGCTACCGCCGTCTGCGCCCGCCTGATCCCGACCGACCGAACTGCCGCTCTGCGGTTGCCCACCGGTGCCGACCCGCTTGCCATCCTGCCACTTCCCGCCCTCCTGCTCACGGCGTTCTACACCCTCTATTCGGTTTATAATGCCACCGCCACCTCGAATATACTGTGGACGATATGCGGTGTGACCGCGCTGATCGGTGCCGGCTTTTTCCTGCTCCGCCTGCTCGGATGCGGGAGCCGCACCGGGCTGGCTCTGACCGGCCTGTGCATCCTGCCCGCCATGATCCTCATCATCGCCCTGACCTACGGGGACGCGACCGTCACCATGAACAGCCCCGTCAAGCTGGCGGTGCAGTTCGCCGCGCTGGGTATCATGCTGGCCGCGGTGACCGAGTTGCGCTTCCTGTCGGGCATCCCGGCACCCCGCCTGGCCATCGTGTCCTTGGCGGTCACCACCTTTCTCTGCCTGGGCGGTGCCCTGCCCTGCTTGATCGCGCGGTTGGTCGGGAGCATTCCCGCCGACCGCCCCGAGGGGCAAGGTCTGTACTTGACCTTCCTGCTGGCGGCCACCCTGTACGGTCTGTACGCGGCGGCACAGCTCTACCGCCTGTGCTTCCGGCTGCCGGAGCCGGAACCCGAACCCGAGCCCGAGGCTGAACCCGAGGCTACGCAGGAGTCCGAACCTACGCCCGAACCCGAACCCACCGAGCCGCAGGCTCCGTCCTCCGACGAGTCTGCCCCGTTGTGATCCCCTCATTAAATATACATATCGATCCACCCCTACGAAAGGACGTTTCCCATGAAAGAATTCCATGTAAACACAGAGATCTTCTTCGGCGAGCGCGCACTGGAGCGGCTGTCTCAGCTCCCTTATGAGCGGGTCTTCATCGTGTCCGACCCCTTTGTGGTCAGCTCCGGCATGATCAGCCTCATCACCGATCCCCTGTCCCGCGCCGGCATCTCGTTTGACCTGTACACCGATGTCGTGCCCGACCCGCCCATCGAGAAGGTCATCGGCGGCATCTCGGCGGTGCTGGAGAAGAAGGCTCCCTGCATGATCGCCGTCGGCGGCGGTTCCGCCATCGACACTGCTAAGGCCATCCGCCTGTTTGCAGGGCGCATCGCAGAAGACTATGCCCCCCGCCTCATCGCCATCCCCACCACCAGCGGAACCGGCAGCGAGGTGACCTCCTTTGCCGTCATCGCCGACCCCGACGCAGGTCGTAAGTACCCGCTGGTCTCCGAGAACCTGATCCCCGACGAGGCCATCCTGGACGAGGAGCTGGTCAAGAGCGTGCCCGCCTCGGTCACGGCCGACACCGGCATGGACGTGCTGACCCACGCGCTGGAGGCCTACGTCAGCATCAACAACAACGAGTTCTCCGGCGCACTGGCCGAGAAGTCGGTGGAGATCATCGGACAGTTCTTGTATCGCTCCTACTCCAGCAACCAGGACACCCACGCGCGCCGCAAGATGCACATCGCCTCCTGCCTGGCGGGTCTTGCCTTCAATTCCGCCTCCCTCGGCCTGAACCACGGCATGGCACACCAGCTGGGTGCCCGCTTCCATATCCCGCACGGCCGCGCCAACGCCATCCTACTCCCCTACATCGTGGAGTATAACTCCGGCATCGGCCTCATGTCCCGTTCGCAGGACGAGTACCCCGGTTGCGTGCGGAAGTATTGCAACATGGCGCGCATCCTGGGGGTCAACAACCTCAACGAGGTCACCACCGTGCGCTCGCTGATCAGCTATATCCACTTCCTGAGCGAGGAGATGAATATCCCCAAGTCGGTCTCGGCTGCCACCGCCGGAAAGATCACCCGAGAGCAGTATGAGGCCGCCATCGACAGCATGGCCGATGCCGCCCTCGCCGACGGCTGTACCGCCACCAACCCGCGCGTGCCCCTCAAGGAGGAGGTCATGGAGATCTACCGTAAGATATGGTGATCTCTGCCCGAGCGGACAGAAACCCCCGACAGATCAACGGGTCTGTCGGGGGTTCTTTTTGCGGTGCCGGG
>CAYXBU010000106.1:0-3499 GCA_964463245.1 uncultured Clostridium sp.
CCGTCCCAGCCGTCAAAGGCGTGTCCCGTCTTGGTGAGGTTGGTCGGCAGGTTGAGGTCAGCACCGTATGCAACCGTTCTGACAATGTCCGCTTGACCGTTCTCCGGCTTAATGGTCAATGTATAGGACCTCTTTGACCACTTGGCGGTGACCGTCAGGTCGTTGGCGGGCATCTTGCCGTCGGCGGGCTTGTTGCTCCAGCCGTCGAAGGTGTATCCCGTCTTAGTGAGGTTGGTGGGTAGGTTTAGGTCAGCGCCGCACTTGACGGTTCTGACAATGTCCGCCTGACCATTGTCCGGCTTGATGGTCAGCGTATAGGAGTTGGGAATAAACCGGGCGTACAGCGTAATGTCGCCTGTAATGCCGGTCACCTTCGCGCCGCCCTCTGCCGCCGTGTACCACCCGTCAAAGGTGTAGCCGGTGGGCGCGGCTGGATCGGCAACTGTGATCGCCCCGGTATTGACATACTTGACCGTGCTGACGCTGTCTACCACAAAAGTGACCTTGCAGACCTTGTTACTGCCGTCAGCGTTGGCAAACACAGGGTAAGTATCCTTATCACTGCCGGTCAGTGTCTGTCCCCAGATCAGACCGTCGCCCTCGGCAACCGCGTCCTGCAACAGCCACGCTACCTCGCCGTTACTGAACGCATTGGCGGATTTGGCAACGGCTTCGCCGGTCATGGTGATACCTTGGCGTAGTTGTGTTGATCCGATTCCCTTTGAGGCAACACCGTCAAGATAGTAAACACCTTCGATGGCTATATTTCTACTTGCATATATATATCCGATAGCACCGCCAATGTATGCGCTGGTTCCCGCAGCGGAAACCGCGCCGGTGTTGTAGCAGGAATCCACAGTCAAAAGAGTTGCATTAATACCGGTGAGAACTTGTCCGACAATTCCTCCAACATAAGCATCTACATCGTTTTTATTGGAGGTAACATCTCCTCGATTGTAGCAATACCGGACATTACCATCTATGTTTCCTATGATGCCTCCAAGGTAACGCGCACCTCCGCTGACAGTGGCAGTGTTACTGCACATCGAGACCGTACCGTAGGTACTACCAATAATGCCACCGACATATTGTCCGTCTCCGGTAACACTACCGGAGAAGGAGCAGTTCTTGATACTTCCGCGTTGCAACTCGCCGCCCACGATGCCGCCGACAATGCAGCGTGTCCCCGTACCGGTGACGCTACCGGAGACAGCAAGATTCTGTATCGTTGCTCTGCTAACCTCCCCGAACAGGCCGACTCGGTATTCTTTAGAATTTATCGTGAGACCGGAGATAGACTTGCCGTTGCCGTCAAATGTACCTCTGAAGGACCAATTGGTGCCGATTGGCGTCCAGTTGGCGATGACGGAGAGGTCGATATTCTCCCCCAGCATCACGGTCTTGCCGGAGAAACTTTCGGGTTTGTCAATGCCGGTGGGCAGGTTTGTGTTGTTCACCAGATTGGCAAAGCCGACCAGCTCCGGAACGGTGTAGATGATGAATGTAGTCGCATCGGTATTGGCGGTGTACCAGCTGTACTCCGGCATTACCACAAAGGGACTTGCATAGTCGGTCATTTTGTCGCCGTTGCACTGCTCGTTGAACACGCACAGTATGTCGCCGTTCGCCGTGCTGTAATCGATCGGCAGGGTGAAGGTCACGTCACCGCTTGCCGAAGTCGCGGCGGCAACTCTGCCGTAATGCTTCACATCATTGCCGTTGATGATGACGACAGAGATATATTCGTTCGTCCCTGTTTTCGCATCCGAGTAGGAAACCGTCGCCGTGCTGCCGGAAACCGATTTTAGGGATGCCGAAAAAGTGCTGCGGCTCTCGTCAAGCAGGGTCAGCTTATATTCATGGCCGGTGTAAGCGGCATTGGAGGAAAGCGTTGTCCCGGTCGCTGCTTTGCCGCCTACGGCGGCAGAGGTGAAGAGGATCTTCGAGGAGTCTAAGTTGAAAGCGGGACGAACGCCGCCCGCTACATGATTTACATTGGAGCAGACATTTTCACCGCTCGCTTGGAGGGTGCCGGCATTGTTGACAGAAGCGGCATAATCTCCCTTATAGCCGGGCGACCGTAGCCACCAGAACGTAGTCCGAAACTCATATGGATTGGTGGTCGTCATGAGATCTGTGCTACCATTCGGAAAATAGCTGCTGTTCTGAACCTCCTCTATAGATAACAGAAAGAGCTTATCTGTCGTATTGTTCCCCCCTGATGTGCTGTATTGGGGGTTGGGCGCACTGGTTCCGTCTGATCGTGTGGCGTTATAGATATAGGTTTCTGCAATTGCCCGCTGTTCATCATTTGAAAAATAGGAGGCTATAAAACTGTCACTGGTTAAATCCATTCCGGCGTCATTTTCGCTCGCTCCATAACCGTTTAGCCATGAGCGTATAGTGCTCTTCTCCCATGTAATGCTTGTTGTCTTACCCATGTAGTATATCATATGGAACAGGTTATAATCTGCAAACAGGAACAGTTTTCCGTTGGAATTGGACAACACCCGCCACTTGATGGCGCTTTCCATCCAATTGCCGTAATGAATGTAGTCGTAACCGTCCGTGTCGTCATAGCCGGAGATACTGCTTGTCCCCAGCGTGATGTCCTTCTCGGTCGCCTCGCTGGTTCCGCTGCCGACCCGCCCCGACAGCTCCATGCCGCAAAGCTGGAAAAGCGTGTTATTCGCTGTTGAAGCAATTTCGGTTATAACGATCTTAAAATATGCATAAGCTATGTTGCTGCTGACAGAAAACGACTTGCTCGCATAATTCTGCGCGGGCATTTCGCCGTTTGTAACGGTGTCCACGACAGTCCAAGTGCCGGTCTTTGCGCTCTCACTGTAATCGTTAGAGCCGTAGACCGTCCACGCCTTCGGGTTTCTGCCGGAGTGTGAGGCGGTGTCGTTACCCGTGATAAAGGTATAGCTCTCCAGCACCGCGGCTTGCGATGCTTTGATCACAACATATGTGTTGCCTGCGGTAGCATCCTCCACGCACCATTTTGTGGAGCCGGAACCGCTGTTTTTGCCGTCAAAAAGGTTTGTGTAGTTCTCTCCGGGATTACCCGCCGTTCCGTCGATCGCGGTAAAGGTGAGATTATCCGTTACGGGGGGTTCCGCTGCCGCCGCTACCATTGTCACGGTCGGTGCCAGTGGCATGACCGAAAGCAGCATACATAATGCCAGTACCATGCTTAAAAACCGTTTCTTCATTTCCTTTTGCCCTCTCTTTCTTCCGTACGACCTGTACGGACCTTCGATTTGTTTTCGGTCGGATGCAGTGCACCTTCATGGACGTGTGCGAACGGCTGGGTTTGGATGATCCATTGGTGTTCAGACCAATTATATCATATTCCTAACATAATTGCAATAGGTTTTACAAAAAAAATGTGAATTTTTCTTTGCGAACAAGAGGGGACACCCGACCGCGGTCGGGTGCCCCCCCCTTTGTTTTCTCTTGCTGTCAGACCGCCTCGGCCGACTCCTTCCAGTTG
>CAYXBU010000107.1:0-3450 GCA_964463245.1 uncultured Clostridium sp.
GCCCCTTGCATATAAATAAACGCGGGCTCCCCCCTTCTCCGTGGGAGAAGGGGGGATGGGGGGATGAGGGAAAACGTTTTACACGAACGAACAAATCCGGGCGCGCCCCTGCGGGTTTCCCGCAGGGATGGTATCCGCGCCCGGCCTGCGACCTCCCGCCAAGCTCCCCTTAGGGTACGGGATTCAAGATCCCGGGCGCGTTATCAGCCGCGCCCGGCAAAATCTCCCCAAGCCACTGCCCAAGAAAGGAACACCATGCACTACATCGACACCCACGCTCACTATTACGACGAGAGATTCAACACCCTTCCGGGCGGAGCCGACGGCATCCTCCGATCCCCCGCATTTCGCTCCGAGGTTTTGGCCGTGATCAATGTCGGCACCAACCGCGAGACAAGTCGACTGGCGGTCGAGCAGGCCGCCCGCTACCCCTTCATGGCCGCCGCCGTCGGTATCCACCCCGAGGACTGCCAGGTCTACCCCGACTCGCCGGGGTGGCAGGAGGGACAGAAACCGCTGGATCCGGCGGTGGAGCTTCCCGCCCTGCGGGCATGGCTCTCCGACCCCGACAGACGGCGGCGGGAGAAGATCGTCGCCATCGGGGAGATCGGGCTGGATCACCACTGGCAGCCGGTGGATCGGGAGCGACAGGCCGCCTTCTTTGACGGCCAGCTTTCATTGGCAGTGGAGCTGGATATGCCGGTCATCGTCCATGACCGCGAGGCGCACGGGGATTGCTTTGACGCGGTCTGCCGTCACCCCGGGGTGCGCGGGGTCTTTCACGGCTATTCCGGCTCGGCCGAAATGGCCAAGGAACTGATCAAGCGGGGTTTTTACATCGCGTTTGGCGGGTCGCTGACCTATAAGAATGCGGATCGCCTGCGGGCGGTCGCGGCTGCCCTGCCGCCGGAGTACTTGCTTCTGGAGACCGATTGCCCCTACCTGCCCCCCGTTCCCTTGCGTGGGAGCATCAACCGCTCGGATCATATCCGCTACATCGCCGCGACCTTGGCCGAGGCGCAGGGGATGGAGGTCGAGCGGCTCTGCGAGATCACGAACCAGAACGCCGAGCGACTCTTTCAATTAAGGAAACGCTGATCGAATGAGGTGGTGCATATTCGGTACAGATTTTTTCGTCTGCGATTGCGAAAAACTCAAGAGGTACCGGATGTACATCGAGTTGTTCGGTAAGAAGCAGGCGGGAAAAGATGTGCCGAAGATGAGCCGCCGAATAAATCAGTGGTTCCTTAAGTCGGATGCTGGCGTGATGCCGCCCGACCGGCTATTGCAGCATATTCATACAAAGGAGATCCTGCTATGAAGATCACCTACACCGCGCCGGTGGATCCGGCGGCCATAGGCAAGATATGCGACCTGTATACCACACTGTGCACACCGTCGGACACATCCTTGCGACTCATGCAGCCGCCGCAGGCTGACATGGCGGTCTGGTTCTTCGGCGCGGGGCGGCACACCGTGGCCGCGTGGGACGGTGAACGGCTGGTCGGTCTGGCGGCCGGAGTCGAGGGGCTTGAGCGGCGGTGCGGCTACCTCTCCTTCCTTTGCGTGCATCCCGATCATCGGCGGTGCGGTATAGGGAGTCAGTTGCTGGCGCGGCTGGAGACCTCCCTGTCGGCTGTGGCGGGGATCGAGAAGTTGGAGGCGGTCTTCCACTGCCCCGTGCATCTGCCGTGGTACATCCCCGCAGGGGAGGGGGATTGGCACCCCTGCCTGCCGGGCGTGGACATGGACTCCCCGCTGTATACCCTGTTGCGGCGGCGGGGCTGGTCGGATTTCGCGGTGCAGAATGCCTACTACCGCCGTCTCAAGGGCTATGCCGTCCCGCCCGCACAGGCTGAACGCCGCGCTGCCCTTCTGTCCGAGGGGATCGAGCTTACACTCTACGACCCGACCCGCCATCACGGCCTGCCGGAGCTGTTCGAGAATATCCGAAACCCCGGCTGGGCGGCCGAGGTGCTGTCCCATACCGACCGACCCATCGTGGTCGCGGTGGATCACGGAGCCGACGGGCTGGTGGTCTCCTACACGGGACCGCTGTCGGTGAGCGGGCATCCCGGGCGCGGCAATTTCTGCGGCATCGGCACCCGCACCGACTATCGCGGGCGGGGCATCGGCAAGCTGGTCTTCTGCGAGATGTGCCGCCGCCACGCCGAGGGTGGCGCGGACTTCATGTCGCTCTACACCGGAACGAATAATCCCGCACGGCTGATCTACGAGGCGGCGGGCTTCCTCGTAGTGCGGCAATTTGCGGATATGAGAAAGGAACTATAGGATATGGACAGGATCGTACTGATCACGGGCGGCTCGCGCGGCATCGGCCGCGCCTGCGTGGAGTACTTTGCGGCGGCGGGGGATCGCGTGGCCTTCTTCTATCGGAGCCGTGCCGCCGAGGCGGCCGAGGTCGCCGCGAAGACCGGTGCACTGGCTCTGCAAGCCGATGTCTCGGATCCCGACAGCGTGCGGGAGGCGTTCGCCAAGCTGCAATCCCGCATGGGGGAACCGGACGTGCTGGTCAACTGCGCGGGGGTCGCGCATATCGGACTCCTGCAGGACATGACCGACGGCGAGTGGCGGCGGGTCGTGGACACCGACCTGTCGGGGGTGTTCTACCTCTGCCGCGCCGTCATCCCCGGCATGGTGCGGCGACAGTCGGGGCGCATCATCCAGATCGGCTCCATGTGGGGCAAGGTGGGTGCCTCCTGCGAGGTCGCCTACTCCGCCGCCAAGGCGGGGGTGCGTGGGCTGACTATGGCACTGGCCAAGGAGTTAGCCCCCTCCGGCATCACGGTCAACTGCATCGAACCGGGGCTGATCGACACCGAGATGAATGCCGCGCTGGATGCTGATACCCGCCGCACACTCTGCGAGGAGACCCCGCTGGGGCGCATGGGCAGTCCCGCCGAGGTCGCGGCGGCGGTGGCCTTTCTCGCCTCTCCCGAGGCTTCCTTCATCACCGGACAGGTGCTGGGGGTGGATGGCGGCATGGCCATCTGAGAGGGGAAAAGGCAGGATTGGGCGGGTATTTGCATCGACTTGCAAGTTTTTTGAAAAAACCCCTTGACAAATTTCCCGATGTGTGGTACAATAGACGGGTCGCAGGGCGCAACCTCGCGACCCGAATATCGTATATGGAGAGATGGCTGAGCTGGTCTAAGGCGCACGACTGGAAATCGTGTTTAGGCTAATACCCTAACGAGGGTTCGAATCCCTCTCTCTCCGCCAAATAAGAACCTCGTGGTTAATGCAATCACGGGGTTCTTACTTTTTATTATCAGTTACAGAAAAGTGTTGATTATACAAGGGTTTTACACACCTTTCGTGAAAAAGTGCTGTTTTGAACGGTCAAATTCGACTGTCGGGCAGCACTTTCTGCGTTAATTTTCTTTGGCATCTCAGGGGCGTTTTTTATAAAGTGTAACCGCTGAATTC
>CAYXBU010000108.1:0-3298 GCA_964463245.1 uncultured Clostridium sp.
ACCCCCGGACCTACCATGAAGCGCATGCTGCCTCGGGCAAAGGGAAGCGCAGACCGCCTCCTGAAGAGAACCAGCCATGTGACCATCGTGGTCAAGGAAAGAGACTGAGAAAGGGAGGCCGGAATTAAATGGGACAGAAAGTCAATCCCCACGGCATGCGCGTGGGCGTCATCAAGAACTGGGACTCCAGATGGTACGCAAGCAAGGAGTACTTCGGCGACACCCTCGTCTCCGACTACAACATCCGTAAGTACCTGAAGAAGACCCTGCAGGATGCCGGAATTCCCAAGATCGAGATCGAGCGTGACGCGCGTCGCGTGCGTGTGTTCGTCCACGGCGCGACGCCCGGCATGGTCATCGGTAAGGGCGGCACCGAGATCGACAACTACAAGAAGGAGCTGGAGAAGATGACGGGTATGCCCGTCTCCCTGAAGGTCGTTGAGATCCGCCAGCCCGACCTGAATGCTCAGCTGGGGGCTGAGAGCGTCTGCTCGCAGCTGGAGCGCCGTACCTCCTTCCGCCGCGCCATGAAGATGGCTATCCGCAACACCATGCGGAACGGCGCAAAGGGTATCAAGATCGCTTGCTCCGGTCGTCTGGGCGGAGCCGAGATCGCTCGCTCTGAGCACTACCACGAGGGTACCATTCCGCTGCAGACCCTGCGTGCGGATATCGACTACGGCTTCTGGGAAGCCAACACCACCTATGGTAAGATCGGCGTGAAGGTCTGGATCTACAAGGGTGAGATCCTGAGCGAGGTCAACCGCTCTGCGGCTGAGCCTGCCCGTCAGGAGCGCAAGCCCGGTGATCGCCGCGACCGCAAGCCCGGTGACCGCCGTCCGTCCGGTGACCGCCGCCCCGGTGGCGACCGCCGTCCGTCCGGTGACCGTCGCCCCTCGGGTGACCGCCGTCCCGGTGGAGACCGCCGCTTCGGCGACCGTAACGCGAGACCCGCTGCGCGCCCCGCCGAGAGAACCCCCCGCACCGCTCCTGCCGCTCCCGTGGCAGCACCGGTCGAAGCGCCGAATGAAGGAGGCGAGAACTAATCATGTTAATGCCCAAGAGAACAAAGTTCCGCCGCGTTCAGCGCGGAAGAATGAAGGGTAAGGCAAGCCGCGGCACGACGCTGGCATACGGCTCCTACGGCCTGGTGGCCACTGAGCCGGCATGGATCTCCAGCGTGCAGATCGAGGCCGCACGTATTGCCATGACCCGTTACACCAAGCGTGGTGGTAAGGTCTGGATCAAGATCTTCCCGGATAAGCCCATCACGGAGAAGCCGGCTGAGACCCGAATGGGTTCCGGTAAGGGCTCGGTCGAGTACTGGGTCGCCGTCGTGAAGCCCGGCCGCATCATGTTCGAGATGGACGGTGTCGATGAGGCAACCGCTAAGGAGGCTATGCGTCTCGCAAGCAACAAGCTGCCCATCAAGACCAAGTTCATCAGCAAAGCAGCAGAGGAGGCGTAAGTCATGAAGGCAGAAGAACTGAGAAAACTGACGGCTCCTGAGCTTGAGACCAAGCTCGGCGAGCTGAAGAAAGAGCTTTTCAACCTCCGCTTCCAGCACGCGATCAACCAGCTTGATAATCCTCACCAGATCACCGAGGTCAAGCATGACATCGCACGAGTAATGACCGTTCTCAATGAGAAGAACGCGTAACGGGGAGGAACTGTCATGGAAAGAGCACTGAGAAAGACGCGTGTCGGCATGGTCGTCAGCGACAAGATGGATAAGACCATCGTGGTCGCCATCGAGGACAATGTCAAGCACGCGACCTACGGAAAGATCATCAAGCGCACCCTGAAAGTCCATGCACACGACGAGAACAACGAGTGCGGCATCGGGGATCGCGTTGAGGTCATGGAGACCAGACCCATGTCCAAGACCAAGAGATGGAGACTGGTCCGCATCGTCGAGAAGGCGAAGTAAGCAAGCCTGCACACAAGCTGCGCTACCTGCAGTGGAGCCGGCAGGATAAATGCGGCTCCGGAATTCGAATAGTAGATACGTTGTGGCGTATTGAAACAGTAGGAGGAAAACATGATTCAGCAGCAGTCACTTATGAAGGTCGCCGATAACACCGGCGCCAAAGAGCTGATGTGCATTCGCGTGCTGGGCGGCACCGGCCGTCGCTACGCGAACATCGGCGATGTAGTGGTGTGCAGTGTGAAGAAGGCAGCTCCCGGCGGCACCGCCAAGAAGGGCGAGGTCGTGAAGGCTGTCATCGTCAGAAGCACCCACGGTGTCCACCGTGCTGACGGCTCGTACATCAAGTTTGATGAGAACGCCGCCGTCATCATCAAGGACGACAAGACCCCCCGCGGCACCCGTATCTTTGGGCCTGTCGCAAGAGAGCTTCGTGAGAAGGATTACCTCAAGATCCTGTCTCTGGCTCCGGAAGTACTGTAAGGAGGTATCGCACAAATGGCAAATCTGCACATTAAGAAGGGCGATACCGTCATCGTTCTGAGCGGCGACGATAAGGGCGTTCAGGGCGAGGTCATCGCTACGTCCCCCGCCGAGGGCAAGGTCCTCGTCAAGGGCGCAAACATCATCCACAAGCACGTCAAGCCGAGACGCCAGGGCGAGACCGGCGGTATCGTGGACGCGGAGGGCGCAATCTACGCCTCCAAGGTCGCACTCTACTGCCCGGATTGCAAGAAGGGCGTTCGTACCCACATCGAGGTCGTGGACGGCAAGAAGATCCGCGTTTGCTCCGGCAAGGACTGCGGTCACAAGTTTGACTAAGGAGGAGAGAGATCATGGCAAGAATCAGAGATATGTACACCGCTGAGATCGCTCCCGCCCTGATGCAGCAGTTCGGCTACAAGAGCGTCATGCAGATCCCCAAGCTGGATAAGGTTGTCATCAATGTCGGTGTCGGCGATGCCAAGGAGAACTCCAAGGCCATCGACTCCGTCATGAAGGACATCGCCGCTATCACCGGTCAGAAGCCGGTTCCCACCTATGCCCGCAAGTCTGTGGCAAACTTCAAGCTCCGTCAGGGCATGAAGATCGGCGTGAAGGTCACCCTGCGCGGCGAGCGTATGTACGAGTTCGTTGACCGTCTGTTCAACCTCGCACTGCCCCGCGTCCGTGACTTCAAGGGTATCAACCCCAACGCCTTCGACGGCAGAGGCAACTACTCCCTGGGTCTGAAGGAGCAGCTCCTGTTCCCCGAGATCGAGTACGACAAGGTCGAGAAGATCCGCGGTATGGACATCTGCTTCGTAACCACCGCTAATACCGACGAAGAAGCTCGCGAGCTGCTCCGCCGTATGGGAGCACCCTTCGCAA
>CAYXBU010000109.1:0-3161 GCA_964463245.1 uncultured Clostridium sp.
ATCAGCTTGCCGGTGGTCTCGTCCAGCTCGTAGTCGTGCTCGCCCTCCGCGCAGGTCGGGTTGGTGCGGGTGTAGCTGTCCAGAATGGATGCGTTGCCGGCCTCATCCACGCTGTAGACCGTGATGCTCATCTGATGCTTGTCGGCCTCGACCGCCAGGAACAGGGCACCGTAGTCCTGGGAAATGAAGGCGAAGTTGAAGTCGGGGTTGTTGAAGGCCTTGTAGTTAACATCGCGGCTCTTCTCGCCGAGGTCGCCGCAGATGAAGTACACGGTGCCGTCCTCGTTGACCTCACCGCCGATCATGGGCTGAGTGCGGGCGTAGGAGTGGTCGTGACCCGAGAAGACGACATCGATCCCGGCTGCATCCACAGCGGCGGGGATGATCTCGTTAAATCTGGCACTACCGCCGGCCACGTTGGTGTAGTAGGGAGGCTGGTGGACCGACAGGACCTTCCATGCGGCATCGCTTGCATTGGCGTCCTCGATCAGCCAAGCCAGCGCGTCCTCCCACTCGGCGGTGAAGTTGATGACGGCTACATACACGTCGCCGTACTCCACCGAGTAGTACTGCCGTCCCTGCATATTCAGCAGGATGTCGGCTGCAGAACCGGTCGCGTCGCCGTAGTACTCGTGGTTACCATTGGTGTGTACCATGTTGATGCCGTCGAACTTATCGCCGAAGACATACTGGATCTCTTCCCACATGGCGTAGTTACCGCCGTTGTCGATGTAGTCGCCGGTCTGGATACCGAACTGGACACCATCCGGCAGGTTGTTGGCAATGGCGGTCAGCAGGGCGACGGAGTCTGCATCGGTCGTCAGGTTGCCGTTCATCTGGGTATCGCCCACCACGAAGAACTTGGTCTCGTAGGACTTGCCCGCGGTCGCAAAGGCCTTGACCTCCGACCAGTGGCCGTCGGTGCCGTCACCGACGCAGTACATATAGGTCGTGCCGGGCTTAAGACCGGTCAGGGTGACCAGGTTGAGCAGGGCAGCGTTCTTGGAGGTCAGGAAGGCGTGGAGGGTGCTCTCGCCGACCACCTCTGTCCAGGTGTACTTGCCGGTCGCAAACTCGGCGGCGGTCACGTAGCGGACAACGGCCTTGTCGGTCGCGACCCCTGCGTTGGCCATCCAGCTGAAGATGCGCTCATGCTGCGAGTCGGATGCAACGGGAGACATGATAGCGGTCGGAGTTCCGTCGGCAGGACCGGCGACGCCGTTGACCACGACCGAGGTCGTGAAGGAGATCAGCTCACCCTTGCGGGCGGAGATGGTGAAGGAGCTGCCGCCTGCCATGGAGGCGGGAGCCGTCAGGGTCAGCTGACCCTGCGCGTTGGTGGTGCCGACCACGGTGCCGTTCACCAGCACCTCGGCGCCCTCGACCTTGTTGCCGTTCACATCGGTGACGGTCGCCACGGTGTTGAAGCCGGCGACTGTCGTGTTCACCTTCACGGTGTAGTAAGCACTCAGGTGGAGGGAGACCTTCGGGTAAGCCGCGCTGGTCTTCACGCCGTCCCCGTTGGTGCTGCTCACCTCGGTCACCTGATAGGTGAAGAAGTCGATCTCGGGGTCAAGGGAAGTGGGCACGTTGAAGGTCAGGGTAGCGGGAGCCGCATCGGCAGGAGCCTCGCCCTCGCCGATCCAGTTCGCCTTGAGTTGGATCTTGGCGCGCTTGAAGCCGGTGGCGGTGTAGATCATCTCGCCCTCCCAGCCTTCAGCGAAGGCCACGGTGGGCTGACCGAAGTCGGAGTTGACCTGCATAAGGGTCATATCGAAGGACTTGACGATGCCCTGGGTCTTAGCCGTCAGGACATAGGGCAGACCCATGGTCACGGTGTCGGCGCCGACCAGCAGGGTCGTGCCGCTCACGGCACTGCTGTCCTCCACGAGGAAGTAGCAGAGCTTGGTGCCGGTGTTGCTGAAGCCGTCGGTCACGGTGACCTGGACACTGTGGAGACCGTTGGACAGCTCCAGACGGGTCAGAGCCGAAGAATCGCTGCCGTCCATGGCGACCGGCTTACCGTCGATCAGGATGGTGGTCTTGGTAGCGTCGATGCCGGAGGCATTCTTTCCGTCCACATCATGGAACAGGGAGGTGATCTCGACAGAGCCGCTGTTGATGAGGATCGGCTCGGTCTCGGACAGGGTCGTCCCGTTGACCGCGATGCTGTCCACGATCGGGTTGTCCAGGTCATCGAGGTCGGTTCCGTACACGAAACGGTAGTTGTCGAAGTAGATGGTACCCGCATAACGACCCGAGCCGTTGGGCTTACCGGGCTGATAGCTCAGCCAGAACAGACCGCCGTTACCGCCGATGATAGCCAGCGGGTGTTCCTCGGAAGCGTAGGAAGCAATGGAGGACAGGTCGGCGTAGCAGTACATCCAGCCCTCCCAGTCGATGTACCCGCAGGAGCCGTCACCGTGCTGGAGGTTAAAGAGCTGGTAGGTATAGTCGGAGCCATTCCAGATGCCGATATCTGCGTTCAGGAAGTAGCCGTATGCGCGGCTGTCTGCGTACACCCACACACCCAGCTGAGTAGGCGTGCCCTCGATGAAGACGGGCTCACCGCAGTAGCGGACATAGAAGTTCGCGTTGGCTGAGCCGTCGTAGGAGGCATAGTCAAAGTTCAGCTCCAGCGAGTAATCGCCAAAGCGGACTTGACCGCCGTCGGCTGCCGTCACGGTGGACAGGCTGCCGACATTCTGCGTCGTCAGTGTGCCGTTCGGCCACAGGTAGAAGCTGTATCCGTTGGCACCGAAGATCTCGTTGGCCGGCACGGAGGTCCCGTAGTTTCCGTTGAAGGTAAAGGGTGCATTCACAGTGGTCATGGTCTTGTTCAGGTCGAACCGACCGCCCACGGGGATTTCAATGGAAGGTACGTTGCCCGTGTAGGTACTGCCGTTTTTGCCGTTACCCCAGTGGTAGTGCGCGGAGGTCAGGGGACCGTTCTCGTTCGGCTCGAAGTCGAACAGAACCTGCGGCATCTTACCGATCTCCACGTTGACGCTTGCGGTCAGCTCGGTGCCGTCCGCGCAAGCGTAGACTGCCTGCACCTTGCCGCGCAGGGTGGAGGTAGACTCACCCGCCGTGAAGGTCTTGCCGGTGATCGAACCGATGGCGGCATCGCTCACGCCCTCGGTCGTGGAGGTGACCGTCCA
>CAYXBU010000110.1:0-3157 GCA_964463245.1 uncultured Clostridium sp.
GACAAAAGTCATAGGCAAACAAATAAAACCGGGCGCGTTATCAGCCGCGCCCGGCAGGCGACCTTCCGCCAAACTCCCCTTAGGGTGCGGGGTTCTCAACCCCGGGCGCGTTATCAGCCGCGCCCGGTGTGAGGCCTCCCCCAATCCCCCAAAACAAGTAACCACTTACAAAACATAGAGAAATCCATTCAAAAACAAGGAGTTTTCAACCGTGGAAAAGAAATTCAGCCGAAAGCAAGAACGCGAGATGGAAAAGGAACAGGAGAGCCTGCTCTTTGAAAACCAAAAGATCGTGGATGTTGATCTGGAGCATGAGGTCAAGAAATCCTTCATCGAATACTCCATGTCTGTCATCATGCAGCGTGCCCTGCCGGATGTCCGAGACGGACTCAAACCGGGTCAGCGCCGCGTGCTGTACGATATGTACGAGCAACACCTGACCTACGATAGGCCTACCTGTAAGTCGGCAACTACCGTCGGCTCGGTGCTGGGTAAATACCATCCGCACGGCGACAGCTCGGTGTATGGTACCATGGTACACCTGGCTCAGCCCTTCTATATGCGGTATAAGCTCATAGAAGGAAAAGGAAACTTCGGCTCCATCGACGGTGACCCGCCCGCCGCATACCGGTATACCGAGTCCAAGATGGCGCGGTTGGCCGACGAGATGCTGCGAGACATCGACAAGAATGTCGTTCCCATGGTTCCGAACTTTGATAACCGATTGCAGGAGCCGTCGGTGCTCCCCTCTCGATTCCCCAACCTGCTGGTCAACGGCTCCATGGGTATCGCGGTAGGTATGGCCACCAATATCCCCCCGCATAACCTGCGAGAGGTCATCGATGCGACCGTGTACCGCATGGATCACCCCGACTGCTCCATTCCCGAGCTGATGAACTTCATCAAGGGTCCCGACTTCCCCACCTACGGTACCATCCACGGCATGAACGGCATCAAGGAAGCCTACATGACCGGCAAGGGGCGCATCATCGTCCGCGGAAAGGCCGAGGTCGAGGAGGACAAGCGGCGGATCATCATTACCGAGATCCCCTACGGTGTCAACAAGAGTATGCTGGTCGAGTCCATGGCGGGACTGGTCAAGGACAAGCGCATCGAGGGCATCACCGAGATCCGCGACGAGTCCTCCGGTAAGGGCGGTATGCGGATCGTGGTGGAGTATAAGCGGGAGGCCAACGGCCATATCATCCTCAACCAGCTCTACCGCTACTCCCAGTTGCAGGACACCTGTGCCGTCAATATGCTGGCTCTCGTTCACAACGAGCCGAAGGTGCTGAATCTGTCCCGGATACTGGATCACTACATCTCCCACCAGCTGAGTGTCATCCGGCGGCGGGTGGAGTACGACCTGGCTGCCGCCCTGAGGGAGGCTCACATCTACGAGGGCTACAAGCTGGCTCTGGACAATCTGGACGAGGTGATCTCCATCATCCGTTCCTCCCCGGACACCCCGACCGCCAAGACCAATCTGATGAAGCGGTTCGACGGTCCCCACATGACCGGCGACCCCACGCTGGATCTCGCAGCCTTTGCCGCCGACGAGAACCCCGGTCTGTCGGAGGAGCAGGCACAGGCCATCGTCTCCCTGACGCTGGGTCGTTTATCGGGTCTGGAGAGACAGAAGATCGAGGACAGACTGGCTACCCTCTGCGCCTCCATCACCGAGTATAGAACCATTTTGGGCGACCCCGCGCGGATCCGTGACATCGTCAAGGACGAGATCATCGTCATCCGCGACAAGTATGGCGACGACCGCCGCACCTCCATCGAGGAGGTGGCCAACGAGATCATCGACGAGGACTTGGTGGAGAAGCACACCTGCGTGCTGACCCTGACCGGCGCGGGCTATGTCAAGCGTCTGCCCAGCGACACCTACTCGGCACAGCACCGCGGCGGCAAGGGCGTGACAGCCATGACCACCAAGGAGGAGGACTATATCGAGAAGGTGATGACGGTGCACTCCCACTCCACCGTGCTGTTCTTTACCAACACGGGACGGGTGCAGACCCTGCGCGCCTTCCAGATCCCCGAGGCCTCTCGGACGGCTAAGGGCAGTAACATCATCAATCTTATCCAGCTGGTTCCGGGCGAGAGCGTGACCGCCATGATCGCGGTGGACGGCTTTGGCGACGGCGAATATCTGGTCATGGTGACCAGACAGGGTATCATCAAGCGCACCCTCCTCTCGGAGTTTGCTTACCAGCGCAAGGGCGGCAAGATCGCGCTCACGCTGGATGAGGGGGACGAACTGCTGTATGTTCTGCACACCTATGGCGAGAGCGACATTTTGATCGCCACCAACGACGGTCGTGCGGTGCGCTACGCCGAGTCCAATGTGCGTTGCATGGGACGGACGGCGCGTGGTGTGATCGGTATCTCCCTGCGTGGGGAGGATCATGTTGTCGGTGCGGTGGTGGTAGACGAGGCCAAGAAGTTAGTCACGGTCACCGAGAACGGCTACGGCAAGCGGACATCCTTTGATGAGTTCCGCGTGATGACCAACCGCGGCGGTCTGGGAGTGACCTGCCAGAAGTGCACCGAGAAGACGGGTCGTCTGGCGGGCATTTTGGCGGCCGACGAGGACGACGACCTGATGCTGATCACGGATCAGGGTATCATCATCCGCACACCTGCGCAGGATATATCCGAGGTATCCCGCTCGGCGGCGGGCGTGATCGTCATGCGGCCGGAGCCCGGACAGAAGCTGGTGAATCTGACCTGTGTCGCACGCGGCGACGAAGAGAGCAAGAACGGCGACAAGGGCGGCTCCTCCGAGGAGATAATTCTGGAAAACGAATAAAAAGAGAATATATAAAATTTTTGGTTGGTGTTCTACAGAGCCCCGGGGGAGATGGAGTGGGCAACTGCCATCTCAGGTGTCGAAGGTTCCTCCCCCGATCCCCCACCCCCTCCCCGTGGGGGAGGGGGCAGGGGGTGGGGACAAACGTTTTATACGAACGAATAAACCCGGGCGCGTTATCAGCCGCGCCCGGCGGGCGACCTTCCGCGCAAGCCCCCCTCAGGGCGCGGGATTCGCAAATCCCGGGCGCGTTATCAGCCGCGCCCGGCAAGCGACCTCCCGCACAAGCCCCCCGCAAAGGTTCCGCGTACCTCCCGGCTACTTGTGCCGCTCCGGCAC
>CAYXBU010000111.1:0-3133 GCA_964463245.1 uncultured Clostridium sp.
CCAATATCAGTGCCCCGAGCAGCAGGATGACAGCCGAGCCGATCAGATTCTCCCCCATCTCAAGGAGGGGCAGGTCAGTGAGGGTCGTGTAGCCGCGCAGGTAATCCGAAGCGAGGGCGGCATAGGCGGCGGTGCCGGCGGTCAGGAGCGGTGTCCCGACCAAGAGCAGCCGCTCGGAGGCGGCTTGAGACGAGATGGGACGGTCGGGTCGGTTTCGTGTGGAACGGCGCATGGGCTTCTTCCTTTCAGGGGTGGATTCTTGTGCCCATTATACACGAAAAACGACTGAGTGGCAAGCGGTAATTTCTGCAAGAAAAAGGAGCGCGGGGAGACTTGTCTCCTCCGCGCTCGGCGGTATGACCGTGATCAGAGCAGGGTCTTGATCACGAATTTGAATAGATTCAGCTCCTTGAAAAACTGAACGAGGGTGGTCTGGCTGTAGATGTCCAAGTCATCCGAGGCCTTGAGCAGGACCCAGATTATGGTGGAGAACAAGCAAGCCGCCACGAAGCCGGACAGCAACCCCAAGAGAAGCCCCAACAGCTTATCGCACTGCTTCAGGACCGGAAGGGAGAGGAGTTTGCCCAAGACCCATGTAACGACAAACAGGATCACAAAGGAGAGCAGGAAGGTCAGCACATATCCGACAACGACGGCCAGTGCATCCGAGGCCAGCTCCTCCAAGCCGCCCTCGGACGGCTCCATGAAGGTACTCCGCACCCAGGAGGTAACATGGGAGCCGAGCAGATAGGTGATCAGAATGGCGAGCAGGAGACGGGCGGAGGACAGCACGGTCTTGACGAAGCCGCGCTTGAAGCCGAGAAAAGCGATCACGGCCAACAGAAGAACGGTCAGGACATCCAGAAGTACGAACATGGGAAAATCTCCTTTCTTATTTCACGCCGACTATTTTTCGTCGGCTGTGATAAACCGGTTGGTGTAGATGCGGGTCGCCGCCGTGGCGGTACAGACCAGCACACTCTCCCCGTCATCCGGCAGGATGCACAGGGAATCTCGATGGATGCGGGCATAGGACAGGTCGTCCCCGTCCGCAGACAGACGGTAGAGGAAGCCCCCGGCGCGCAGGTAGAGGACGTTCTCCCCAAAGGCCAGCGCGGTCGGCTCGGCCTGCGGGCGCAGGCGGCGGGTGTATACCGTTCGTCCGTTCTTGTCCAGCACCGTGACGCGGTAGGACTCCCCGTCGAGACGGGACAGCAGAGCGATCCTGCCGGAGGAGACGGCGCAGAGGCTCAGGGTCGAGCCGCCCGCGGGTGTCCATTCGGTCTGGACGGTTCCGTCGGTGCGGAGCACCAGGAGACGATCCGCGCAGGCGACCGCCACCCGATCCTC
Organism: uncultured Clostridium sp.; assembly: GCA_964463245.1. GTDB lineage: Bacteria > Bacillota > Clostridia > Oscillospirales > CAG-272 > CAMEON01. The sequence continues at coordinate 1,351 of CAYXBU010000111.1, forward strand.
GGCCGGAAAGCCGCACAGGCCGACAAGTCCGCCCTCGGGCTCCACCGTCTCGTAGGTGATGCTTCCGCTCAGGCGGAAGATATTCACCTTGCTGACATACCGCCCGCCCTCCACGTCGATCGAGGTGACGGCGGCATACCCGCCGTCGGGGCTGACGGCCGCCGAGAGGGCGTAGCCGTTGAGGTAGTAGCTGGCGCGTACCTCGTGGTCGCGGTCGTAGAAGATGATGCGGGAGGTGTAGGTCTCCGAGCGGGTCACGATGAGGAAGGAGCCGTCGTTGGCGACCGCCGCACCGTACACAGGGAAATCCGTCACCTCGCTGTGTACCTGCGTGAAGGCGTTGAACACCGAAAAGCGATGCTCGCCAAGGCCGTAGGTAATGAAATACTTCTCCGAGGCGGAGACGGCAGGGGTGCCGTACTCCACCTGTGCCGTCATGGTCTGACGACCCGAGCCGCTGAGCACCGTGACCTCCTGATTCCCCACCGCGACCAGACCGCCGCGATAGCGGACAAAGGCGGTGGTGGTGGAGGATGCGGGATATTCCAGCCGATCGGCGGCATCCTCGGCGACCAGGGAGGCCGCGTTGATGTCCTTGACCAGATAGTAAAGGTTGGCGTAGGTGATACGCTCCCGACTGCTGAGAACAGCGGTCACCACGAACACGAACAGAACCAGGTACAGCACGATCTGTGCGAGACGAAACCGCCGCGACAGATCCGTGTAGTAGGGCACCGAGGGGGAGGCGAGGTCGATGGGCTCCCGATCCTCGTCGGGCAGGGGGAGCTTGCCGAAGAGTCGGCGGATGCGACTGCGAGTGGTCTTGAGAAAGGGCTGACCGGAACCCCGACGGGAGCGGTGCGAGCTGCCCTTGTGACGATTCTCCGGCTCATGTGGCATGAGAGACACCTCCGTGATACCCGGGGCGGGACGGATCGTCGTAGAAGACCCGATCCAGATACAACCCCTCGGGCGGGGCAGTGCGCCCCAACTGACGGCGATCCAGCGAGTCCAGCCGTGCGGGGATGGAATCCGGCGGGATGCGCCCCACGGCGACCTCGAACAGGGTGCCCGCCATGATGCGCACCATGTTGTACAGGAACCCGTCTGCCCGCACGCGGAAGGTCAGGATATTCCCCTCGCGGCTGACGGCGGCGGCGGACACCTGCCGCACGGTGCTCTGTCGGTTGAGCTGTATCTTGGAGCCTGCCGCCATGCAGGCGGCGAAGTCTCGCCGCCCGACAAAGCCCTGTGCCGCCTCGGCCATGAGCCGATCCGCCTCCGGCAGGAGGGGGCGGGGTATATGCCAGCTGCGCCCTGTCTCGAACGGGTCGCGGTACGGGGAGGTCAGGAACCGGTAGATATACTCCTTGGCGGTGACATCGTAGCGCGGGTGGAACTCCGAGGGCACCCATTGCGCGTGCGTGACCGCCAGTGTCTCGGGAAGGCGAACGCACAGGGCTTGCGGGATGCGCTCGGTCGGCAGGCTCGTGATCAGCTCCTGTGTCCCGTGAGTCGCCACAGTGCAGCAGAACATACGGGCGTGTACGCCGCTGTCGGTGCGGCTGCAACCGGTGACATCGCAGGGGTGACCGAACAGCTCAGAGGCCGCGCGGGTCATCTCGACCTGCACGGAGGGACCGTTGGTCTGTGCTTGATAGCCGCAGAAGCCGCGTCCGTCAAAGCATATATGGAGCAGGAGCTTTTGCCCCACGGTGATCCCCCCTTCCGCGCGGTATGGGTATATTTTACCACAGGAGACGGGTTTTGTCAATGGCAGAGT
>CAYXBU010000112.1:0-3024 GCA_964463245.1 uncultured Clostridium sp.
TTCCTTTCTTCTGCCTCCTTCGTTCCTTTTTCACAGACTTTTACAATCGGCTATGGGATATGGATTAATTATTATTTTCTCGGGGGAAACTTCCTGAAGGAAGTTTCCCCCGAACCCCCTTCAAGGACTTTTATGAAATATATTGCTGTTGAGAAATGGTTTGCCGACAGTTTTTTTGTCGTTTTCCGGCGGAGTTGCGGCTGAAAGCCGCAAAACGCTACGACCCGCAGGTCGTGTCCCATGTGGGATCCTGTCCCATCGTGCATTCAGAAAAGAATACGCAAAGAATCGCCTATGGGATATGGATAACAGGTATCAGCTACCCTTACATACAAATATCGTACGACATCTGATACAGCCGCTCGATCTTGGCGCGGCGCATCTCACAGCGAGCCTTCATCTGGGCGATCTGGTAGGAGGTGAAGTTATCCAGGTCACCGTCCTTCAGCTTGCCCTTGTACATCCGATCCAGCACCAGCGCGAAGTTGATGTCCACCGAGGAGATGCGGTTCTCGTTGACGCACATGACCACATTGGAGCGACCCTCCAGAAGGCTGTTGACGGCCTCTACTCCCATCTGGGAGGCGGTCATGCGATCCCGCAGGGTGGGGTTGCCGCCGCGGATGATGTGCCCCAGCCGTGCCGTGCGGGTATCCACCCCGGTCTTCTCATGGATCTCGGTGGCAAAGCTCTCCACGAAGGACTGCCCGTCCGACGAGGGGAGACCCTCGCCGCAGATGGCGATCATGCCGCGCTTACCGGCGGCGCGTGCCTTGGCGATCTTCTCGCAGGCGTACTCGCGGTCAAAGGGGATCTCGGGGATGGCGATGGAGATGGCACCGGTAGCAATGCCCGCGTACAGGGACAGCATACCGCACCCGTTCCCCATGACCTCGGTCACGATGCAACGGGCGTGGGACTCGGCCGTGTCGCGCAGGTCGTCGATCATGCGCAGGCAGGTGTTCAGCGCGGTATCAAAGCCGATGGTCAGCTCGGTGGCGGTGATGTCGTTGTCGATGGTGCCGGGGATGCCGATGGAGGGGATGCCGTGGTTGGTCAGGTCGGTGGCACCACGGAAGGTACCGTCACCGCCGATGGCAATGATGGCATCGATCTCCTGCTCATGGCAGACGCGGAGAGCCTTTTGCATACCATCCTCGGTCTTGAACTCGGGGCAACGGCTGGAGTACAGGATGGTACCGCCCCGCGTGACGATGTTGGAGACGCTGTGTGCATCCAGCGGGCGCAGATACTTCTCCCGAATGACGGCGGGGTCGCTCTCGTCGGCGGCTCCCAGCAGGCCGGCATAGCCGCCCAGGATGCCCACGACCTGGATGCCCTGACCCAGCGCACGGCGGGTGATGGCGCGAATGGCGGCATTCATACCGGGGGCGTCGCCGCCGGAGGAAAGGATGCCGATCTTTCTGAACTTTTTCATGATGAACTACCTCTTTTTTTGACTGGTATGGTTATATTTTGTTTTGTTGAAGTCTCCTTGCGGCTCGCAGAGCCTCGCGGAGCGCAAAGGATGCCGATGCCTCCCGAATGTAGGCGCGGGACTTGCCGGACGGCCAAGCAAGGCGGAAGGTCTCGACCCTGCCGCGCACCGCAAGCCCAATGTACACCGTGCCGACCGGGTTCTCCTCGGTACCGCCGCCCGGCCCCGCGTAGCCGGTCACGGACAGGGCAAGGTCGGTACCAAGGCGGTCTGCCACCCCGCGCGCCATCTCGGCGGCGACCTCGGCGGACACCTCGGTGTGGGCGCGGATGGTCTCGGGATTCACCCCCAGCAGCTTCTCCTTGACCTCGTTGGTGTAGGTGATACAGCCGCCCGCGAACACGGCGGACGCACCGGGAATGTCGGTGATACGCTGACCGATCAGGCCGCCCGTACAGGACTCGGCACAGGAGATGGTCAGCCCGGCGGCCGCCAGGGTCTGCACCAGCGCGGTCTCCACGTTGGGGACATCCGTGCCGTAGATGTAGTCGCCCACGGCGGTGGCGCGGACACGGCGGATCATGTCGGCGCACAAGGCATCCGCCGTCACCGGGTCGGCGGCGTGTGCCGTAATGCGCAGGCGCACCTCTCCCGCTTGACAGTAGGGGGCGAGGGTCGGCTCGGTCGAGCCCTCCATCAGCGGGTGCAGGATGGCCTCGACCTCGGCCTCCCCGATGCCCATCAGCCGCAGTTCGTGGCTCCGCAGGACACCCTCGGTGCGGGCGGCCAGCCACGGCGCGACATAGGTGTCGAACATGGGCTCCAGCTCGTGCGGAGGACCGGGCAGGAGGATAGCGATCTTCTCCCCGCCTCCGCAGGCAAAGCCGGGAGCCGTGCCGCAATCGTTGGGGAAGATCACCGCACCACGCGGGAGCATGGCTTGCTTGCGGTTGTTGGGGGTCATGGGTCGCCCGCGCTTGGCAAAGTAGGCCTCGATGCGGGCGAGCGTGTCGGCGTGAAGCTCCTGCGGCAGACCGAAGTAGTCGCACACGACGGCGGCGGTCAGGTCGTCGCAGGTCGGCCCCAGCCCCCCCGAGAGGATGACCAGGTCGGCGGGGGTGTCCCCGTGCCCCGCGTAGGCTGCCTCCAGCGCGCGGGTGAGGCGGGCGGGGTTGTCCCCTACCACGGTCTGACGGTAGACCGCGACACCCAGCTCGGCCAGGCGGCGCGCCAGAAAGGCGGCATCGGTGTTGACGGTCTCCCCCAGCAACAGCTCGGTGCCTACGCATAGAATCTCGGCGGTGCGGATGCGTGTCCGATACGTCTCCGACATGATGAGAGGTTTCCCCCCTTTCCCGCCCAAGGCGGACGAACATTTCAATTCTTTATTATATCACAGAGGCGGGTCTCTGTAAACCAAAAAATGAAAATTTATTGGAAATTTTTCGCGTCGGATGCATTTTTCGGACGGAAGTTTCTCGCCCGCCCTTGACAATTCCTGTGGCGTGTGGTACAATAAACTCATAGGAAACTAAGGAACCTCTGATTTATTCGGCGGCACATCTTCGGCACATCTTTTCCCGCCT
>CAYXBU010000113.1:0-2819 GCA_964463245.1 uncultured Clostridium sp.
AAGGAGGAGCCAATGGAACCGAAAGAGAACTCGTATCTTGCGCCGACCGAGCCCGAGACCCCGATCTGCGAGCAAACCCGACCGCACCTCGACCTTGTGTCCCGTGTCCGCGCCGAGATGCCCGCACCCGAGCAACAGCAGTTGCTGGCCGAGTTGTTTCGGATGTTCGGGGATGCCACCCGCATCCGCATCCTGACCGCCCTGCAACACGCCGAGCTGTGCGTGTGCGACCTGTCCCAGCTCATGGGAGTCACGGTGTCCGCCGTGTCCCATCAGTTGCGCCTCTTGAAGACGGCGGGGCTTGTCACCTACCGCCGCGAGGGCAAGAATGTCCTGTATTCGCTGGCCGACGACCATGTTCGCATGATACTGGAATGCGGGACTGAACACATATTGGAATGAGAGAGGAGAGAACATCATGAAAAAAGTATTCGTCATGGAGGATCTGGATTGCGCCAACTGCGCCGCCAAAATGGAGGAAGCCATCCGCAAGATCCCGGGTGTTACCTATGTCAGCATCAGCTTTATGGCTCAGCGTATGACTCTGGAGGCAGACGATGCCGCGTTTGACGAGGTCGTCAAGAAGGCCGCCCGCGCCTGCGCCCGCGTGGACGACGATTGCCGCGTGATCCTCAAGTAGGCCGGCCTTATGAAAAGAAAGCATAAAAAGTCATTGGTCGAGATACTGACGGCAGCGGGACTGCTGATCCTTTGCGTGGTGCTGAAGCACTTCGTCCTGCACCTGCCGGAGGGCTTTTCTTGGCAGGGGCTGTTCCTGTTCCTTGTGCCGTACCTCGTCATCGGCTGGCGTGTGCTGTTCAAGGCGGGCAAGCACATAGCCCGCGGTCAGGTCTTTGACGAGAACTTCCTCATGACCCTGGCGACCATCGGCGCACTGGCCATCGGGGAGTACCCCGAGGCGGTCTTTGTGATGCTGTTCTACCGCGTCGGGGAGCTGTTTGAGGAGATCGCCGTCGGCAAGAGCCGTTCCTCCATCGCATCCTTAATGGCCATACGCCCGGACACCGCCCATGTCGAGCGGGGGAATGGCGTTGAGGTGGTCGCGCCGGAGGAGGTGGCGGTCGGGGAGGTCATCCGTGTACACCCCGGTGAGAAGCTGCCGCTGGACGGCGTGATCATCGAGGGAACCACCTCGCTGGACACCGTGGCACTGACAGGGGAATCCCTCCCGCGCGATGTGACGGTGGGGGAGGATGTGATCAGTGGGTGCATCAATCTGACGGGGCTGATCCGCGTGCGGGTGACCAAGCCCTTCGGGGAGTCCACCGTGTCCAAAATATTGGCATTGGTGGAGAACGCTGGGGAGCGTAAGTCCCGCAGTGAGCATTTCGTGACGCGCTTTGCGCGGGTGTATACCCCCGCCGTGGTGATCGCGGCTGTCCTGCTGGCAGTCCTGCCGCCCCTGTGCATCGACCCCGGTGACTTTTCCGTTTGGAGCAACTGGATATACCGCGCCATCTCCTTCTTGGTCATATCCTGCCCCTGCGCGCTGGTCATCTCGGTGCCGCTGTCCTTTTTTGGAGGCATTGGCGGTGCATCCAAGCGTGGGATACTGATCAAGGGCTCCAACTATCTGGAAGCACTTGCGACCTGCGACACCGTCGTGTTCGACAAGACCGGCACACTGACCGAGGGGCGGTTCGCGGTGGAGCAGGCCTGCCCGATCGAGGGGCTCGGCGCAGAGGAGCTGATCCGCTACGCGGCGGGAGCCGAGGCCTTCTCTTCCCATCCCATTGCCCGTGCGCTGGTGGCAGCGGCCACCCTTGACCCCGCCTGCCTGCACCCCGCAACGGCGGAGGAGCAGGCCGGGCACGGTGTGCTGGCGCAGGTCGGCGGAACGGAAGATCTCCCCCTGCGGCAGGTGCTGGTCGGCAACGACCGCCTCATGGCGGCGCACGGTGTGTCCTGCACGGCCTGTGACCGACCGGGGACGGTGGTGCAGGTCGCGCTGGACGGCGTGTACGCGGGCTATATCCTGATCGCAGATCAGGTAAGAGCCGATGCCGCCGCGGCCATTGCCGCCATCAAGACCGCCGGTGTGCGGCGCACGGTCATGCTGACAGGGGATCGAGAGGAAGTCGCGGGTGCCGTCGCAGCACAGCTGGGGCTGGACGAGTACCACGCCGACCTCCTGCCCGACGGCAAGGTGGACTGCATGGAGTCCATCCTGTCCGAGGTCGGGGCAGGGAAGCGCGGCGGTACGGTGGTGTTCGTGGGGGACGGCATCAACGATGCGCCGGTCCTGGCACGGGCGGATGTCGGTATCGCCATGGGCGGCATGGGCTCGGATGCCGCCATCGAGGCGGCGGATATCGTCCTGATGGAGGATAAGCCCTCGGCCATTCCGACCGCTGTCATGATCGCCCGCCGCACCCTGAGCATCGTGCGGCAGAATATCGTGTTCGCGCTGGCGGTCAAGCTGATCGTGCTGGTGCTCTCGGCTCTGGGACTTCTGGGCGACCTGGGTATGTGGCTGGCGTCCTTCGCGGATGTAGGGGTCTCGGTGCTGGCTATCCTGAACGCCATGCGCGCCATGCGGAGCGCGTGAGGGCACGCGAAGGGGGAGGCTTTTTGCGGAAGACCTCCCCCGGGCTGCCTCTGTGTCGGGCATTTTGCACGACCTGCTCGAGACTTTCGACGGCTCAGACGAACAAAAAACTGATTTTCGACCTTTTTTCAAAAAACTCTTGACAAACCCCTCGGTTTGTGGTATAATAGCCGAGCAGATTGCGAGAGGGCTTCCGCGAGTGTAGTTCAATGGTAGAATCCCAGCCTTCCAAGCTGGTCGCGTGGGTTCG
>CAYXBU010000114.1:0-2615 GCA_964463245.1 uncultured Clostridium sp.
TTGTATCAAACTCTGCATAATCATTTCCAAAAAACGGCTCTCGATGCGTTCCGTTTCATTCTTTACCAAGTCCAGCATGGCGTTGACCTCACGCTCGGCGGTAAAGACCTCGCCATGGTCGGCTACGCGCTGTCTGGAGCGCACTTGTTTTTCTGCCATATCCTGTCCCCCATACCGCCGGCTCATTGTGTATTGTACTATTATAATCGAAAAACCCGATCAAATCAAGTAGGGCGTCGAAAAATTCAGAAAGTATTTTCAAACGGGCGGCTGTAGGGCGGGTTCGCACAGGACGGCGGCGCACATCTGCCATTCTCCCGCGACAAAGTGCCGGATCGGAACGAATTATTTACAAAATACCCCTTGCGAAAGTGTACGCCATCTGCTATAATTATTCTGTATCGGTTTGCCCTTTTCCCTGCGGCAGGCCGCAAGTCGGATCATCCGTACAACAAACAAAGGAGACAGGACATATATGAAATTAGGTATCGTGGGACTGCCCAACGTCGGCAAGTCCACCCTTTTCAACGCACTGACCGACGCGGGGGCGGAGTCCGCCAACTACCCCTTCTGCACCATCGAGCCGAACGTGGGCATCGTGCCGGTGCCGGACAAGCGGCTGGATAAGCTGGCCGAGATGTACGATCCCGAGAAATACACCCCCGCCGTCATTGAGTTCGTGGACATCGCGGGGCTGGTGCGGGGTGCCTCCCGCGGCGAGGGGCTGGGAAACAAGTTCCTGTCCCACATCCGCGAGGTGGACGCCATCCTGCACATCGTCCGTTGCTTTGACGACGGCAATATCATCCATGTGGACGGCTCGGTCGACCCCGTGCGGGACGTGGAGACCATCAACATGGAGCTGATCCTCTCGGATCTGGAGCTGGTCGAGAAGCGGCTCCCTTCCCTGCAGAAGCTGCTGCGGAACGGCGACAAGTCGCTGGCGACGGCGGTCTCGGCCTTTGAGAAGGTCAACGCGGCTCTGAGCGACGGCAAGTCCGCCCGCACCGCCGACCTCACCGAGGAGGAGCTGTCCGCCTTCCGCGACACGCCGCTCCTGACCCTCAAGCCGGTCATCTACGTCGCCAACGTCTCGGAGGACGAGGCCGCCGGGGACGTGTCCGGGAACCCCTACTTTGCCAAACTGGCGGCACTGGCCGCCTCCGAGCACACCGAGGTACTGCCCATCTGCGCCCAGATCGAGGCCGAGATCGCCCAGCTGGACGGGGACGACAAGGCGGCCTTTTTGGAGGACATGGGCATCTCCGAGTCGGGTCTGGACAGGCTCATTCAGGCCAGCTATTCCCTTTTGGGACTGATCAGCTACCTGACCGCAGGCCCCAAGGAGGTACGCGCCTGGACCATCAAGAAGGGCACCAAGGCACCCCAGGCGGCGGGCAAGATCCACTCGGATTTTGAGCGTGGCTTCATCCGCGCCGAGGTCATCTCCTACGACGACTTGATGCGGCTGGGGAGCATGACCGCCGCCAAGGAGGCGGGGCTGGTGCGCTCCGAGGGCAAGGAGTATGTGATGCAGGACGGCGATATCGTGCTGTTCCGCTTCAACGTCTGATGGGGGCAACGCCATGCGCATGAGACGGAAAAAGCACGGTGCGGAGCGGATCGCCGCCTGCGCCGGGCTTCTGATCGCCGAGCCGACTACCCTTGCGGGCATTCGCCCGGACGGCAGTCCGCTCTTTCCCCACGCGGGGGAGTTGCATCTGGAGATCGGGTGCGGCAAGGGGGACTACGCCGTCGGGATGGCGGCGGCACACCCGCAGGTCAACTTCATCGCCATGGAGCGGGTGGCCGATGTGGCCTGTCTGGCACTGGAAAAGGCGCAGGCCGCGTCCGAGTCCCGCCCGAACGACAACCTGCGCTTCCTGATCGGCAATGCCGAGCACCTGGGGGAGTGGCTGACCCCCGGCTGTCTGTCCCGCATCTACCTCAATTTCAGCGACCCGTGGCCAAAGGCGGGCTACGCCAAACGCCGCCTGACCCACAGGCGGTTCCTGTCACTCTATCGTGGTCTGCTCTGTCCGGGCGGGGAACTGTGGCTCAAGACCGACAACGAGGGGCTGTTCGATTTCAGCCTGGAGGAATTTGCCGCCGAGGGGCTGGAACTGCTCTACGTCTCGCGGGACTTCCACGCCGCGCCCGAGGCCGCCGACAACATCATGACCGAGTACGAGCGGAACTTCTCGGCGCAGGGGATGCCGATCTATTGCGCGCGGGTCAGGTTTTGAAGCGACGACCTTGCGGTCAACACGATACCACGCGGATGGGTGACTGCTGCTTTGCGGGGATCAGCACAGAGGTCGATCATGAGCTTGCGCTCAACTACTACCAAAAGGCAGAGCAACTGTTTTACAAGCGACTTCAAGAGGGCGATTTCTTGATAATGCGCAATTACGAAAGGGTCATCGCCCGTCAAGAAGAGTCCCGAAAGAAAATGAAAGAGGCACTTCCGGACTTCGATTGGACAAAATGACACCCAAATGCCCTTCGGAGAAAGCTGAAAACTACATTAGATTGCTACAAAAGAGCTGACCGATCCTTTGCGAGATCGGCCAGCTCTCTTTTTATGAATTTGAAACCTTGGTTACCGTCGCAGG
>CAYXBU010000115.1:0-2565 GCA_964463245.1 uncultured Clostridium sp.
GCGCAAAAAGAGGAGACAGATGCCGATATTGAGGCCGAGCAGGTGGAAATGTAAGAAAGCTCTTGCAATTTGCCGCAAAATGTAGTATAATATTGGAAGAATCATTGATGAAGGTGCTTCCATCGGGGAAGTGGACCTTGCAAGAAGGAGCCACCCATGCCGGATCTTTCCCGTGAATTGAATAGGCGGCTGGTCGGCTGTCTGCGCTGCCCGATCTGCGGGGCGGCGATTCGGGTGTCGGAGGACACGCGGTCGCTGGTCTGCGACGGGGCGCGGAGCCACTGCTTTGACGGCGGTGGCGGCGGCTACCTGCCCCTCTCCCCTCGCCATCCCGGCGGCGGGGATGCCAAGGAGGCCGTGCGTGCCCGCTCCCTCTTTCTGGATCGCGGCTACTACGCCCCGGCGCGGGATGCGCTGGTCAGGCTGGCGGCCGAACAGCTGCCACCCGAGGGGCTCCTGCTGGATGCCGGTTGCGGGGAGGGCTACTACGCCGCAGGGTTGATCGAGAAGGGCTTCTCGGTTCTGGGCTTTGATCTCTCCAAGTTCGCCGTGGATGCCGCTGCCAAGCGGGCGCGAACCGACCGAGTGCGTTCGGGGCAACCGGACACATCCCGCACCGTCTTCGCGGTGGGGAGCGTGTTTGACCTGCCCGTGCGGGATGGCTGTATGGATGCCGTGACCAATATCTTCGCCCCCTGCGCCCCCGCCGAGTATGCGCGGGTGCTGAAGCCGGGCGGAAAGCTCATCCTGGCAGGGGCGGCACCCGAGCACCTGATGGGGCTCAAACGCCTCCTGTACGACGATGTGTACACCAACGACGAGCGGCAGGATCTCCCGGGGGCGGATGTCCCGCTGACCCTGACCCATCGGGAGACCGTGAGCTTCTCCATCACCGTGGAGGGCAGGGAGGAGCTGGACGCGCTGTTCTCCATGACCCCCTACTACTGGCGCACGAGCCGAGAGGGTCGGGAGAGACTGGCACAGGCCGACCGAGTCGAGACGCCTGTCGCGTTTGACCTGTTCGTATATACGAAAGAACAAGAATAAGGAGTTGAACCATCCATGAAGATGTCACTGTGTATCCCCATGTACAATGAGAACAGCATCATCGCCGACACGGCGCGGACACTGTCTGCCTACATGGAAAATAATTTTGAGGATTACGAGATCCTGTTCTCCAATGACGGGAGCACCGATGGGTGCGATAAGACCGTGGAGGCGCTGGGACTCCCGCACGTCCGCGTGGTGGGGTACCCCAACAATCAGGGCAAGGGCTGTGCCGTCCGCACGGCGTTGCTGGCGGCTGAAGGAGACTTCATCATGTTCACCGATGCTGACCTGGCATACGGTACCGATGTGATCAAGCGGGTGTACGACACCTTCCTGTCCGAGGCGGAGCAGAACGGCGGCAAGTATCCCGACATGGTCATCGGCTCCCGCAACCTCTCCAAGGACGGCTACGAGGGCTATACCTTCATCCGTCGGCTGGCATCCAAGATCTATATCAAGGTGCTCTGCTTTGCGGGCGGTTTCAAACTCTCGGACTCCCAGTGCGGCTGTAAGGCCTGGACACACGATGCGGTGCAGAAGATATTCCCGCGGTGCGAGGTCAACGGCTTTGCCTTTGACTTTGAGGCCATCCTGTGGGCGACCAAACTCGGCATGAAGATCAAGGAGATCCCGGTCAAGATCATCAACCATCGGGAGTCCAAGGTGCACGTCGTGTCCGACACCTTCAAGATGCTGCGCGACCTGCGCAAGATGAAGAAGCGCATCGGCAAGATCAAGGTCGAGCTGAACTGACTCCAAGAGAGAAAAGAAAGGGAACGGAACTGTCATCATGCATATTTCCATTACAGGTAAGCTGGGAAGCGGAAAATCCACCATCTGCCAACTGATCCGGGAACGCTACGGCTATGAGATATTCTCCACCGGTTCCATCCAGCGGGAGGTCGCGCGGGAGCGCGGGATCAGCACGCTGGAGTTGAATCGCCTTATGAAGCTGGATCATTCGCTGGACGATCAGATCGACGCGACCACCACCCGCCTCTCGCGGGAGCGCAAGAACGACAAGCTGATCTTTGACTCCCGCATGGCGTGGCACTTCGCCGAGGACACCTTCAAGATCTTCCTGACGGTAGACCCTCTGGTCGCGGCGCAACGGGTCATGGCCAACCAGCGGGACGCTGAGGAGCGTTACGCTTCGGTCGAGGAGGCACGGGATATGCTGGTCGAGCGCAGTCGCGTGGAGCAGGCGCGGTTCCTGGAGCTGTACGGTGTAGACTACTACGACTTCAACAACTTCAACCTCGTGGTGGATTCCTCCACACGGACACCCGGCGAGATCGTGGACATCATCTGGGATACGTTTACGGCGTATCAGAATGACCCGGTCGCGCATCGGCATACCGAATATCTGTAAACGGCAAATAGAAAGCCCAACAGGGCGATCCCCATGCGGGGATCGCCCTGTTGGGCTTTCTGTGGGAGGTTACTGTGCATCCCCATCGAAGGGAATACGCATCTGCCCCGGACCCTGCGCCTCCAGCTCGGCGCGGTGCTTCT
>CAYXBU010000116.1:0-2527 GCA_964463245.1 uncultured Clostridium sp.
TTGACTCCCGTCACGCTGACCAGCAGGTCCGCGGCGCAGTCGTCCTGCCCAACGGTACCGGTAAGACCGCGAAGGTCCTGGTGTTCGCCAAGGGCGACAACATTGACAAGGCCAAGGAGGCCGGTGCGGATTATGTCGGCGGCGTTGAGTACGCCGAGAAGATCCAGAAGGAGAACTGGTTCGACTTTGATGTCGTCATCGCTTCCCCTGACATGATGGGTACCATCGGTCGTCTGGGTAAGGTGCTGGGTCCCAAGGGACTGATGCCCTCTCCTAAGGCCGGCACCGTGACCCCGGACGTTGCCAAGGCCGTCCGCGAGGCTAAGGCCGGTAAGATCGAGTACCGTCTGGACAAGACCAACATCATCCACTGCCCCATCGGCAAGGCATCCTTCGGTGCCGAGAAGCTGCAGGCTAACTTCGACACGCTGGTCGGTGCTGTCGTCAAGGCTAAGCCCGCCGCTTGCAAGGGTCAGTATATCCGGAGTTGCGTCATCGCTTCGACCATGGGCCCCGGTATCAAGATCAACCAGGCTAAGCTGAGCTGAATCTGAAAGCATTGAAAAACAGAATCTCTGTCGGGCATACCCGATGGGGGTTCTGTTTTTTGTTCCGATTTTTCCCTTGCATAGTTCTCCTTGCACCCTCGCACACTGAAAGCAGAGACCGCGCATTGAAAACCGAGGAGGTGCCCTCCATGCAAAAAGACCTCAAGACCGACCGCCTGAGTGCCGACTACGTCGAGAACCGCCGCTTCATGGATGAGCTGTTGCGGGTCGAGGAGAATTTTGACTTGATACGGAAGGATATGCAGATCGGGAGCGACCGCATGACCCTCTACTATATAGACGGCTTTGTCAAGGACGGGGTGATGGAGAAGCTGATGATCTTCTTTCTGTCCTTGAAGAGCCTGTCCCCGGAGCCGACCGGCGCGCCCGGCGAGGCCGCCACGGCGGTACAACGGTTCGTGGATGCGGCACTGCCCTATGTCGAGACGGATGTGACCCGCTCGGTGGACAGTATGGTGCACATGGTGTTGTCCGGCGCGACCCTGATCTTGGGAAGTCCCTTCGGGGATGCGGCCATCCTGGTGGATGCGCGGAGCTATCCGGCGCGGGACACCGGCGAGCCGGAGGGGGACAAGGTCATGCGCGGGGCGCGAGACGGCTTTGTGGAGACCCTGATCTTCAACACTGCCCTCATTCGGCGGCGCATCCGCGATCCGCGGCTGACCATGGCCTACCTGTCGGTGGGCTCCTCCTCCCGTACCGACGTGGTGGTCTGCTATGTGGAGGGGAAGGCCGATCCCGCCTATGTCCAAAGCATCAAGGACAAGCTGACCTCCATCAAGACCGACTCCCTGACCATGGGGCACGAGTCGCTGGCGGAGTCCCTCATCAAGAACCGCTGGTACAATCCCTTCCCGAAGATCCGCTACACCGAGCGCCCCGACGCGGCGGCGGCTCAACTGCTGGAGGGGAGCGTGCTGGTGCTGTGCGACACCTCCCCCGAAGCCATGATCCTGCCGACCTCCATCTTTGATTTCATGCAGGAGACCAACGACTTCTATTTTCCGCCCCTGACCGGCACCTATATCCGCATCCTGCGGCTGGTCATCTTCTGGCTGACCCTGTTCTTGACCCCACTGTGGTATCTGCTCCTGCGGAACCCCGGCATCATCCCGGGCTGGCTCTCCTTTATCCTGCCCGCCGAGCAGGGACGGATCCCCATCATCGCACAGCTTTTCCTGGTAGAATTTATCATCGACGGCCTACGCATGGCCTCCCTCAATACCCCTGATATGCTGTCCAACTCCCTCTCGGTGGTGGGCGGCCTGATCTTAGGGGACTTCGCCGTCAGCATCGGCTGGCTCATCCCGGAGGTCATCCTCTATATGGCATTCGTCTCCATCGCCAACTTTACCCAGCGCAGCTACGAGCTGGGCTACGCCTTCAAATTCCTGCGTATGTCCCTCCTGCTCCTGACTGCCCTCTTTAACATCTGGGGGTTCGCCCTCGGTTGCCTCGGTATCCTCGCCCTCCTCCTGACCAACGCGACCGTCACCGGTTCCCGCCACTACCTCTACCCCCTCTTCCCTCTCAACACAAAGGCTCTGAAGTCGCTGTTCTTTCGGTTGAAGAAGAGGTAGGGGAGCGAGGGAGCGAAGAGAAGCATTGGGGGGCTTCTTGATAAGAGCACAACTGTCGGCTTTGCCGCCAGTTGGTGAAGTTTGCCGCGAGCGGCAAACTTTCACCCCCCCACCCCCCCAAGGACTTTTCCGGCATTTTTATCAACAATCCAACGGTATTGACTCGGACTCTTACTCGGTATAGACCGGGCAAGGCTGATAGAGGTATAAGGTGTGCGGGACGCTCTGCGGAGTGCCCCGCCGTGACTTTAGAACCTTTGCGCGGTATGACTTAGCTAAACCCTGCGTTTCCCTCGCGCGGGAAAGGGTAGCTTTTTGGCTGTCAGTGCCGTAGAAGCGCAAGCCGCCGGGGGTCGGCAGGGGGTCGCAGACCCCCTG
>CAYXBU010000117.1:0-2408 GCA_964463245.1 uncultured Clostridium sp.
ACCACAAGCGAAACGAAAAATCAATAGTTTTGCGGTTTATAATCGCAAAACTTTGCAAACTTTTATATTTTTGCGGTTTGTGATCGCAAAACTTTTTAGGTTTATAGCTTGTATTATTCCGATAAACGCGAAAATATTATTCCGCAACTATTGATATTGTTCCGCAAATGTGATATAATATAAAAAAAGAAGGAGGATAGGCTTATGTTTATGACCATAAAACAAGCTTCCGAAAAGTGGGGTATCTCGGACAGGCGAATTCGTGTGCTTTGCTCCGAAGGCAAAATTCCGGGTGCATATCAAGACGGACGCTCTTGGAAAATCCCCAGCGATGCAGAAAAGCCTGCCGACGGAAGATATAAATCCAGAGAAAGCATACTTTCAAGAATAGCGCAGAAAAAGAAAGAACTTGACGGCAGAAGACCCTTGACCGAGGGAGAGGTTGCAAGGCTCAACGAGGAATTCATCGTTGAATACACATATAATTCCAACGCCATTGAAGGCAACACACTCACGCTGCGTGAAACAGACCTTGTACTCCGTGGTCTTACGATAGACCAAAAGCCACTCAAAGACCATATGGAGGCGGTAGGTCACAAGGAAGCCTTTGACTACGTTTGTGAGCTGGTAAGGGATAATATTCCGATCAGCGAGAGAGTTATCAAACAAATTCATTATTTGGTTCTTGCGGACAAAAAAGATGACCGTGGAGTTTACCGTCGAGTTCCCGTTCGTATTATGGGCGCGCATCACGAACCCGTTCAGCCCTATTTGATAGAACCAAAGATGGAGCAGCTTATTCGGGAGTTTTTAGAAAGCGATGAGAATATTGTTACAAAGCTTGCAAGGTTCCATATTGAATTTGAAGGCATTCACCCGTTTATTGACGGTAACGGCAGAACCGGGCGTCTTTTGGTGAATTTGGAATTGATGAAGGCAGGCTACCCGCCCATTGATATAAAGTTTACCGACCGCCTGTCTTATTACAATGCTTTTGATGAATACCACGTCAAGGGTAAGCTTTCCACAATGGAGAATTTGTTTGCCGGATATATTGAAGCAAGGCTTGACAGATATCTAAGGATTTTAGAGGATTGATTATGACAGAAGAATTGAAGCAAAAATGGCTGCGCTTATATGCGGTGGCACAGCAGATCGGCGCAATACAACCGTGGGAGGAATTTTCGGAGTCCGACAGATTCACATACATTTGGAAGGACAAAAGCAAATCCGTATTTTTTTCGTTTATCGGGGAGTCCGCACAAAAATGCGGTATCGCTTGTTATGTCGGCGAAGAGGATTATATTCGCGCCAGAGTCCGACTTACCGAAAAGAATGACAAACACGAACCCGTGTTTATGCTGCAAAATGCCTTGATATGTCTGTGGGATGACCGTGAGGAGCTCGGCAAGGAAAGCTATGCGCTTATCAAGGAGCTCGGCTTCAAGCCACATGGCAAGGGCGCGTGGTTACATTTTGACCGATATGAGATCGGATACGCTCCCGTTCCGCTTGATGAGAAAGAAATCGATCTGCTCACAACCGCCTTTGAGAATCTTCATATGATGCTTCGCGCCATCTATGAGCAGGGACTTGATCCCGAATTCGACAAAGGCAATAATCTTGTGCGTTGGTATGAGCCGAAGGACAAGCTGTTTTACACGCATCCGTTTGAAATTGAAATTCCCAAGGGTATTATTACGCATCCGCAGGTGACCGTTCACGAAAACGATTGGATGCGTGAGGTGCGCTCTATGAAGAGTGCGGATTACTCCGTCGAGCTTGATTGGTCATACGTTGGCGTTATTTATGATGACGAAGAAGGTAGAGGCACGTTTCCGCGTATGTTGCTTGCGGTCGAACCGAAGAACGGATTTATCCTCGTCAACGAGATGCTTTCGCCTTCGCATAATCAGCCGGGTGTCGTTTTTAACGTGCTTGACCATTTCATAGAACGATATGGTAAACCTTCTGAAATCGCAATATGCGACGAAGACCTTAAAGGTATTCTCTCCGATGTATGCAAAAAGGTCGGCATCAAGCTGACGGTAAAAAAGAGATTGTCGGCGGTAAATAACGCCAGAAAGACGATTTTGGCGCAGATTATGTAAGAAAAAATGCACCATACCCCTCAAAAGTGGTGCATTGTATAGAGTCAGGGGTTATCCGCCATAAAGAAACCATAATATTGATACAAAAATATCGGTATTATGGTTTTTTTATTGCCTAAATAGGGGTTTTTGCCCGTTTTTAGGCATATTTTTGATATAAAAAAGGCTTGTAGGGATAGTTATGCCTTTGCAAGCCTTTTTCCTTTTTATCCTCTGAAAATCAAATCGTTCACTTTATACCCGTATCGTTCAATTTTAATAGTTTAACAATATGCCGCTGATATGCTATAATAAACG
>CAYXBU010000118.1:0-2388 GCA_964463245.1 uncultured Clostridium sp.
CAACTGCGACGGCGGCGGTTCCTCTACCTTCATCACCAAGCGGCAGGGCGAGGACAGTCTGACCATGCGCTCTACCCCCTCGGACGGTGCCGAGCGGGCGACCATCCACAGTGTACTGATCACCTCCAATGTGGCTCCTACGGGCGAGCTCGGAAGTGTGAATATTTCGGGGGATCATGATGCCCTTGCCCCCTACTCCACCTACACCTTCACCGCCTCGGCGAACGACACCCACGGCTACGCCATGGAAATGCCGGAGGGGATCACCTGGAGCCTGTCGGATGACAGCTTCGGCAGCATCGAGGGCGGAACCTTTGTGTCCAACGGCAAGCTCGGTGAGGTTGCGGTTCAGGCAAACTACAACGGAGCCGTGGTCGGCTCCCTGACCATCACGGTCATGGATCCCCATATCTCGGTCACCAACCCCAACCTGGTCGTTCCCTACGGCAAGGCTACCGATGTGGGTCTGCGTTGCATGACCTCCGACCTCGCCAGCGAGGAGAAGGAGGTCTACACCCCCGCCGATGCCTTTGAGTTCAGCATCAGCCCCTCCAACGCGGGGCACATGGAGGGCTTCGACTTCGTGGCCGCCAACACCACCCTGACCCAGGCGACCCTGAAGGCCACCTACAAGTATGGAAGCAAGCCTTCCTTCACCTTCACGGTCTCGCTGGGACGTGGCACCGAGATCCTCTGGGACTTTGAGGATGCCTCCCAGATCTACGACTTCACCTCCAACGGTCTGGCGTACCCCGGCTCCACCAGCCGTCCCGAGAGCACCAAGATCACCTATGCCACCGCCGAGGACGGCAGAGTGCACGACGGGAACGGCGCCCTGCGCTTTGAGTTCAGCGGTGTCAACGCCGGAGGCCCGGTCAGCCAGCACCAGCGTATGCAGCTGATGCCCAAGGAGCGGATGGTCATCCGAGGAGCCAAGTCGGTCGGTATGTGGGTCTATATGCCGGGCGAGCTGTTCACGGGGCGTATCCGCCTGATCCTGCGGGAGCTGTATGACAACGGTACGCTGGGCGAGGCACTGCTCTACTATACCATGCAGGCCACCGATTGCTACAACATGATCGAGGAGAACGGCAACGAGGGCAAGTGGATCTACTTCAAGGCCGACATCGATGCCTCCAAGAACTACGTCCTCGGAAACCTGTCCGACCTCAAGGATAACCTGGCTCTGCTGGACTTCCAGTGGCACACCAAGGTGCCCTCCGACGGAAGTGCTACCATGTTCAACGCCGGTACCACCAACGGTAAGTATACCATCTACATCGACTCCATCAGCGTGGACTACTCGGATGCCGTGGACGACCGCGAGGCTCCCACCATCCGCGATATGGTCTGGACCGACGGTAACGGCGACAACGCGACTTCGCTGATCAAGAACATCCTCAACACCGATGCCTGCGAGATGCTGACCGTCAACAGCAACGTCCTCAACCTGCGCGCCGCCGTGGCAGAGGACACCTCCAAGAGGAACTACACCGGTCTGGACTACGCCTCCGCCAAGATCTTAGTGGACGGCGTGGAGACCCCCTGCACCGCCAGCGGCGGCTACATGACCCTGGTCAACTACCCGGTCGCCGACGGCGCACACCGCGTGACCTTCGTCATCTCCGACCGTCAGGGCAACGAGACCCGCGTGACCCGCTGGATCAACGTGCAGGCGGGCGTGGATGCCTCCACCGTGATCCTGACCCCTGCCGACCCGACTCTGGATCGGCTGTACACCGGCTCGGTCTACTGGATGAACCTCAACGCCACCAAGATCGAGACTGTCAAGTCTGTGACCGTTGTCATCGACAAGAACAGCGTCAATCACTGGGAGCTGGAGCACATGGTGACGGCCGAGGGCTTCGAGGCTGTCTGGTCGGTGGACGAGCTGGAGCAGACCGCGACCATCACCCTGACCCGCACCGGCGTCAACACCGCGAGCGGCGCGGCCACCCTGGCACAGCTGCCCATCCGCATCGTCGATTTTGACGACATCTACAACTACTACTTCATCGGCGAGGGCATCCAGACCCCCGAGGCCTTCAAGAACGGCTACAAGAGCGGCGCGAATGACTTCGCATGGCCGCACGACCTGAAGCTGGAGATCCTGCGGGGCGAGATCGCCTTCGTGGACGGCTACACCTCGGATGTGGCGGCAAGCTTCTCCAACGAGTACTTCCGGGTGGACACCCAGTGGTACACCGACCCCCGCACCACCGATGCCGCCTTCCTCAAGGAGAACGGCTGGCTGCATATCCACACCGAGACCGCTCTGCCCGACCGTGCGGCGACCTGCTCCGAGGACGGCTACACCGGTCGTACCTTCTGCGAGGTCTGCAACTCGGTGGTGGAGTGGGGAACGACACTGCCTAAGACGGGGCACGA
>CAYXBU010000119.1:0-2308 GCA_964463245.1 uncultured Clostridium sp.
GTCCTCGCCCTGCCGCTTGGTGATGAAGGTAGAGGAACCGCCGCCGTCGCAGTTGGCCGCCCACTGACAGCCCAGAGACAGCATGAATTCACCGATCTCGTAGTTGCACAGACCGGCAGAGCCGACTTGACGACCGTCGACCATAAGCAGAACCAGCGTCCCGTCCGCCTTAAGACCCACGATCGAACGCGGGTGGGAAGCGGAGGTGCGCTCCTCGGCGGTATAAACCAGTTGCCCATCCTTGACATAGAAGCCGAACGAGGAGGTTGCCACCGCGTGCAGTTCGTCACCGCGCAGACCGTCCTTGGTGTCCCTTATCTGCACATCCAGACCGCCGCCTTCCTTCTCGTACACGGCTAAGAAGGTGGTGCAATTGTAGTTGTGCGAGATCTCCGGAGTGCAGAGCACCTTATGGTTGTAGACCATGATCCCTTTGGCTGCGCTGTTCTCGTAGCCCAGGTCGGTGTTCATCGCGCCGATAACATTATAGCCCAGCTCTTCCTCGTAGTAGGCCACCGTCTCACTCAGCGGCTTGGTGTACCAAGTCGAGCGATCCTCATTGTCGTACTTATCGATCCCATAGTATCCCGCCACGATGGAGATATCCGGGTTGGACGGATCGATCTCCATGATATGCATGATCTGGCGGCGGGTACCATCCTTGTTGTTTAGGATGATCTCACTCTCCACGGCCGCGCCGGGGACAAGCACATAGTCCTTCTTGGAGATGACATTGTAGTAGCCGTTCGTACCAAATGTTTCGCCCTCGTACACAATATTGTCTTCCGCCCATCCGGCGAATGCCGCCACCGGGACAAGACTCAGCGCAAGCGAGAGAATCATCAAGCCGCACAGCAGTTTCGTAAAATGCTTTTTCATCATATCGGTTTTCATTCTGCCTCCTGCCATTTTCTATTTCCGATATTATACTATATTGCGGAAATAATGTCAAGTGCTTTGGCGCATCCGCGCAAAAAAAACTCCCCCCGCCGTCCCTGTTTACAGAAAATTTTAACATTCCCCCTTGTCAGAAAGAGAAAACTGTGGTATACTGTTTCGGATAGACACAGTTTTGAATTGCAGAGGTGAATATTGTGATCGTAGAATTGGAAGAAGCGAAGCGGGAATTGGTCGGGATGCGCCCCGACGTAGAGGAATTGAGTCAAGCGTTGCACATCGATGCGCTGGCCGCCCGCGTAGAGGAGCTGGAGCAGACCACGCTGGCTCCGGATTTCTGGGGGGATCAGGCAAGGTCTTCCCGTGTCCTGCAGACCATCAAGCAGTCGAAGGACACCATAGAGGAGTATACCACCCTCCGCGACCGGCTGGAGGATGCCATTGCCCTGGCCGAGATGGCCATTGAGGAGAACGACGAGGGCAGCCTGCCCGAGGTCAAGGCCGAGCTCTCCGAGCTGAAGGCGCAGGCCGAGCGTATGCGCATCGAGGCCTTGATGGTGGGCGAGTACGACAACAGCACCGCCATCCTGTCCTTCCACCCCGGCGCGGGCGGCACCGAGGCGCAGGACTGGTGCCAGATGCTCTACCGCATGATCACCCGCTGGGCAGAGAACAATAAGTTCAAGGTCAAGCTGCTGGATTGGCAGGACGGCGATGCCGCCGGGCTGAAGTCCGCCACCATCACGGTGGAGGGTGCCCATGCCTACGGCTTCCTCAAGAGCGAGAACGGCGTACACCGTCTGGTGCGGGTCTCTCCCTTTGATGCGCAGGGACGGCGGCAGACCTCCTTTGCCTCCATTGAGGTCATGCCGGAGTTCCCGGATCTGGACGAGATCCAGATCCGCGACGAGGACTACGAGTTCGTGCCCTTCCACTCCAGCGGTGCCGGCGGACAGAACATCAACAAGGTCTCCTCGGCCGTCCGCATCACCCATAAGGCCACCGGTATCGTGGTCACCTGCCAGACCGAGCGTTCCCAGCTCCAGAACAAGGAGACCGCCCTGCGGATGCTGAAGGCCAAGCTGATGGACATCAAGATCCGCGAGCGGCTGGACACCATCGAGCAGATCCAGGGCAACAAGAATAATATCGAGTGGGGCTCCCAGATCCGCTCCTATGTCTTCATGCCCTATACCCTGGTCAAGGATACCCGCACCGGGTATGAGGAGGTGGACGTGGAGGCCGTCATGAACGGACGGCTGGACGGGTTCATCAACGCGTACCTGAAGCAGCTGACACAGAAGTAAGGCAGACGAATATCCGGTAAGGGAAAACAGATAGACAAACAAACAGAGCCTCCGACGGTGCCCGATATCGGGCGGGGTCGGAGGCTGTTTTTGGGGTTGCAGGA
>CAYXBU010000120.1:0-2278 GCA_964463245.1 uncultured Clostridium sp.
AAGTTGATGTTAGAAGCCATGGACGAGGTTCGTCAAGAGGAGCAAGGAAAAAAGGCAAGTCGCAGTCGGAGCTCCGGCAAGAAACTTTTGATGATCCCCGAATCGAAGCAGACCGAGCAACAAAAAGAGAGAGTTCAAGCCCTTTCCAAGCAATACCCCAAAACCGGCAGGGCGTTTCGAATGGTGCAGGCGTTGGACGAAATGTATAAATGTGACAAGCCTTCGGATGCGAAAAAAGTGTTTGATCGGCTTTGCAGCTGGCTTCGCAGAAGTCGGTTGGAGCCGATGAAAAAGGTGGCTAATACGCTCAAAAAGAACGAGCAAAATATCCTGTCGTATTTCTACGCACGTGTAACAAACGCCATCGCCGAAGGCATCAATTCACTTATCCAATCCGGCAAACGCCGGGCAAGAGGCTTCGCCACCTTTGAGGGCTACAGAACCATGATCTACCTGACCGTTGGAAAACTGCGCCTGGATTGCCCGCCTCTCTTTGTGTGAGAGCTGAACTTTTCACGGGATTAGGAAAAGAATTATTCCACTTTTACATCTTGATATTATCGCAATTTTATGATAAAATAATACAGTAAGAAATTCGACTCACGGAGGCGAGAAGATGCTGAAGATCTATTTTGGCGATATGCCTAAGGCCATCTATAATACGGAAGTGTATTTCAAAAACAAATATCAAGCGAGTTGGCTGCTTGACTCCACAACACAGAAAATGATCAAAGGCATTGACGATTCCATGGTAGTCAGCGGTAAGGTTATAGACAGTCCGTATCTTGGTATGATCCCCCCCACCGGTCTTTCCGGTGGAGTGAAGACCTTGATTTTGATCAAGAACGAACCCAAAACCATTTTCAATGCCTCTACCTGTGGAGACAACTGTGCGAAATGGTTGCTTGAACTCGCAAAGGATCAAGACATCACCGTTAATCTGAATCACATTATGGATTTTGGCACAGAGTTTGAGGTCTACGTCCTTAACGAGAAGAACGCCGTAAACAATATGCGCGATCTGATCCGCATCGCAGGAAAGTACGTTTAAGAGGTGAGCGCATGATAGGAAAGCATACTGTTAGAGTCGGCAATCAAAAGGTACAGTTCAATTTTGATCTGCTGAGAAACATCACTATTATTCGTGGTGATAGCGCTACGGGAAAAACAACATTGATCGGTTTGCTCTCCGACTACGAGGCACTTGGAAAGCAAAGCGGAGTGACCGTTAAATGCGATAAGCCCTGCCGTGTGCTTACCGGAACCGATTGGCAGATCCGTCTTGAAAATATCAGGGACAGTATCGTATTCATAGACGAAGGAAATAGATTTATCAAGAGCGAGGAGTTTGCTCGCGCCGTGAGGGATTCAGACAACTATTATGTTCTGATCACGCGTGAAAATCTTTATAATCTGCCGTATAGCGTAGAGGAAATATACGAAATGCGTCCTTACCGCCACAGCATGAAGTTCGACAAGGTCTATAACAGTACGCGCAGATTCTATTCCGATATACCTATACGGAATCGTAGCATTACCGACGCGGATATCCTTATTACAGAGGACTCTAATTCCGGATACGAGTTTTTCTCGCATGTTGCAGACAAAAAAGGCATACGCTGTATATCCGCGAACGGAAAAAGTAATATATTCGGTGCCTTGGCTGATACAAATCGCAAAGTGATCGTGGTTGCGGATGGTGCCGCATTTGGCAGTGAGATCGACCGTATCTACAAGCTTCAGAAGACAAATCCGGGAGGGATCACGCTATATCTTCCCGAATCGTTTGAATGGTTGATCTTAAAATCAAACGTGCTTCGGATGCAAGACATTCAATCAATACTGGATGCCCCCGAAAACTATATTGATTCCGCTGATTATTTCAGTTGGGAGCAATACTTCACCGCGCTTCTTTCGAATAGAACGAACGGAACATATATGCAATACACCAAAGAACACCTTGCACCATTTTATTTGCAGAATAAAAACGTTCAAATCATACTCGACGAAATCGAATCATAATTTCTATTACGGGCAGAAGGTTTTAAGGCACCACCGCACAATTCTTTTTGCTCAATTGCGCGGTCAGAAAATTCGTCAGATGAAACAAATTTCCGCGCGCGTAGTTCACATGCTGACGCCACGCGAAGGAAATTTGTAAAATATGACCGATTTTATGCAAGCAAGTGAGTGAAAAAGGCGTTAGCCGCGAATTGTGCGGTGTTGCCTTGAGTTATATGTGATATACTCCATCTGCATATTGAACAAGACCCACATC
>CAYXBU010000121.1:0-2272 GCA_964463245.1 uncultured Clostridium sp.
GACCCGGAGGTGATCACGCCGAGTGAAGAGCCCCGCAACGGCATCGTCGAAGTCGACGGCAATCTCTACTACTTCGTGGACGATCAGCTGACCTATGCCGGTCTGATCGAGATCGACGGCTATTACTACTATGTCAAGACCAGCGGCGAGGTCATCCACGGACGGAACTATTGGATCAGCAAGACCAATGGTCTGATGCCCGAGCGCAGCTACAGCTTCGACGAGCAGGGTCGCATCACCGACCCGGAGGTGATCACGCCGAGTGAAGAGCCCCGCAACGGCATCGTCGAAGTCGGCGGCAAGCTCTACTACTTCGTGGACGATCAGCTGACCTATGCCGGTCTGATCAAAATCGACGGCAATTACTACTATGTCAAGACCAACTGTGAAGTGGTTCACGGCAGAAAGTACTGGATCAGCAAGACCAACGGTCTCATGCCGGAGGGTTCCTACACCTTCGCCGAGGACGGCAAGATGATCCTTGACTAAAAAAGGCGAAATGCTTTTTGCCCGGATCTGTCGATCAGCAAGTTGACGACGATCGAAGCGAAGTGACCGACGAAGACCCCGGAGGGGCTACCGCGCAAGCGGCAGCCCCTCCTTTTCTGTTGTGCACCATGCGGACAGTTCGCGGCAAGGCACCCTGTACATTTTGCGGCAGGCCTTGCGCCGAAAGGGTACTAACTGTATTATAAAAAGTATTTTATCACAAAAATGCTTGACAAGCCTTGGCGAATATGGTACAATGTACTTAACCTGATAGACCGCTGCTCTTCCCCGAATTGGCAGCGGTGTTGCTGTCACACAGCAGGGTGTCATTATATTCGGGGGAAGCACAGAATATCGCCGAAAGAGCCACCGGCGAGATTTCGAAATTTCAGCAAGAAAGGAACAATCCACATGAAGATGCGCTTCAAAAGAATCTTGAGTTTCCTCATCGCGTGCTCCTTCGTACTCGGACTGCTTCCTGTCTCGGCCTTTGCGAAAGTCAACAATTATGTGAACTCCGCAAACGGCGAGCAGAAGTATGTCATCCAGTCGACCGACTACGCGATCGCCCCGGGCGTGACCGAGACGAGTCTGGTACTCAACAATGCCAAGGTCAACTCTCAGACTATGGGTCACATGGTGACCATTGACTTCTCCGCCAACAGCAACCTCAAGCTGAAGGCGACCTACACCGGCTACTACGACGGCACCGACCCCTCCAAGTGGTCGGTAGATAAGTGGGCGCTGTCCAACACCAGCGCACAGGCCGCCGCCTACGAGAAGGCCACCGGCGAGAATGTCATCTTCGCCACCAATGGTGACTTCCACAACATGCAGAACGGTCAGCCTTCGGGCCCGCTGGTCATGAACGGCACCTCCTGGAACCCCCAGAAGGCCGCTTCAGAGCCGTACTTTGCCATTCTGAAGGACGGCAGCTACGCCTTCCGGGATGCCGGCACCCCTCTGGATGATGTGGTCGAGGCAGTCGGCGGTCCGTACTTCCTCGTGCGGAACGGCAAGAACGTTGCCCCCGACAGCTCCGACGGTATGCCCGTCAACTCGGTCGGCCGCAAGGCAGACGGTTCCATCGTCTTTTTCATGGTGGACGGCCGTCAGTATCCCTACTCGTACGGTATGTCCATGCGTGAACAAGCAGACTTCCTGATCGCACAGGGCGTCGTGGAGGCTCTGTACATTGACGGCGGCGGTTCCGCGACCGTCCTGACCGAGCGCGAAGGCGACACCAACCAGGTCATCCGTAACAGTCCCTCGGACAGCACCGAGCGTTCCATCGCCTCGGGCTGGCTGCTGGTCTCCACCGCCCCCTCGGACGGTGCCTTCGACCACGCTGTTCTCTCCCCCAACAACACCGCCTACATCCCCGGCTCCTCGGTGGATTTCTCCTATCAGGCAGTCGATGCGGCCGGTAAGCCCGCCACCATCGACATCCCCGAGACCCTGACCTGGGCTCTGGCCGCCGAGTCTGCCGCTCTGGGCAGCATCGACGCAGACGGTATCTTCACCTCCAACGGCGCGGTTGGCACCGTCACGGTCAACCTGATGGATGGTGACAAGGTGGTCGGCTCTACCACCGTAGATGTTCTGGAGCCTTCCGAGATCTACTTCGGCTCCGAGTCGGTCAACCTGGACTTCGGTGAGTCCAGTGGGCTGGACTTTATCGCCCGTGTGAATGGTCGCGAGATGGACTTCAACGGCAGTGAGTTCGCCTGGACGGTCACCTCCACGACCGAGGGCGTGAGCGATGCCGCCATCGGTTCGATCA
>CAYXBU010000122.1:0-2263 GCA_964463245.1 uncultured Clostridium sp.
TATACCACTTTTTCTTCCGTTTTGCAAGCTGAATTTGTGCGGTGGTGCCTTAATATTGGATTTGCAATAATAAGGTGGAATCAGTCGATCAGTGGTCTTGTATCGGTTACTTTCGGAACGCCCAGAACATCCCGCCGTAGGGTGCCGCCTCGGGGCAGGTATAGAAGGCCATGCGGTCGGCGGGGTCATCGATCCCGTCCGCCCACTTGATATACAGGGTGTCTCGATTCGGGATCAGCTCAGCCGACACCGCCACCGAGAAGCAGTCACCCTCGGTGCGGCAGGCCGCCTCGCCGACAGTCTTCCAGTTGCCGTCCACCAGCTCCTCGACCGGGCAGGTCGTGCTCGTACCGCCCGCGCGATTGACGGCGTAGGTCTTGTCCCCGGTCTTGATCAGCAGCACGAGGTTCCCCGCCTTCTCTGCATCCTTGACCGCCTCGGCGGTCTCGACACGGAGGTAGGTCGCATTGGCATCGGCGGCGACATACAGGCAGGTGATGTCGTTGTCGGCGGCGGGAGCGGTGTAGCGGATGGAGGACACGGCGGCGGCCTGATGGTCGCGGGCGACTCCGTCCCCGGTCGGGTCGTCGTAGGAGACGGCACCCGCCGCCAGCCACGCCTCGGAGTCAGCGGTCAGGTCAACGGTAGCCTCGCCCGCGGGGGCAAGAGCCACGGTGCCGTACTTGAATTGCGAGATGTAGCGGCACATCTGCAGGTAGTAGTTGTCGCCGTAGCCGCCGCTCATGGGTTCGATGTCGCGGCTGTTGTTGATGTCGGCGTTGTCGATCAGGGAAATGGAGCCGTCCGCCCGCACCTGCAGCTGGGCGATCCACTCGTTCCAGCCGGTGATGAAGATCATGTCCGGGTCGCGCTTCAGCGCATGGTCGAACTGGCGGGCGAAGTTGTAGCCGTACCGCCAGGCTTCCGGCTGACCATGCCACTCTAAGTTGCAGGTACCGTCAAAGTTGCGGCTGCGGTCGGCGGTCTCGTAGAGGATGTTATCGGTGGAGCGGTTGGTCGCGCAGATCTCGGCGACCGATATGTTCATGAAGGTGTAGCCGCCGTCCGACTTGTCCCGGATCACCTGCGGCTGCTTGCGGAAGTCCAGATACAGGAGCCCCGTCCCGTTGTAGTCGGCGTGGTTGGTCTCGTGCGGGAAGGACACGTCCCGCAGCTCGACAGCGGCCGTGACGGCAGGGTCGTAGGAGGCCAACTTCTTCTCGGTGTTGACCTGAGAAGCGGCGGTCTTGGTATATCCGGCGATGTTGTCAAAGATGACAGGCTTCTCGTGGTCGTTCCAGTGGTAGTGCAGACTGCTCCACTCCGGGTGCTTGAAGAAGAAGTAGTAGTAGAGCTTATCCACCGTGCCGGGACCATCGTCATAGGACATGATGGCGATCTTGGGAACTTGTACCCCCTGCTGTTGCAGGTCATACGCGACCTCATAGACCGATGTGATGCGCTGGATGTACCCCTCCCGTACACCATTGGTCTGATCCAGCACGATGAAGTCGATGCCGGCCTGCGCGAACATCTGCAGATGGCGGGAGATGACCCACTTGTCGTTCATGTCGTAGTAGCCGAACAGCGGCTGTCCCCACCAGTGGAAGTCCCCCTTGGGGCCGCCGCCCGCCGCCTGCCACTCCGAGAGCGAGATGGAGGTCTTGCCGGTCAGATCCATGCGGGACAGGATCTCGGTGTTGTCATAGATCTGAGTCTGGGCATTCTCGGTGCCCTGCCAGACAAAGTAGAAGATACCGACTTGCTTCTCGGAGGCAGCATCCTGCGGAGCCATGACCTCCAGCCCCGTATCCGACAGGGCGTACAGAAGGCGGGATGAGGTCACATCCGCCACCGGCTCGGTGGGGGTCTCGATCGGGGCGTCGGTCATGGTGTCGGGCGTGGTCTGGGTCTCGGGGTCTTTCATGGCGGTCTCCTCCTTTGTTCCACTCTTGTCGGATGTTTCGGTAGCCGTTGCCTGCGTGCCCCCGCCGGAGCCGCAGCCCGCCAGGAGAAGCGAGAGCAACAGCAGGGTGCCCGCAGCGCGGGTCAGGTATGTATAGATGCGGTGCTTCATGGAGTTCTCCTTAATATGTTCTTTTTCCGGGGGGAACTTCCTGAAGAAAGTTCCCCCCAGACCCCCTTCAAGGACTTTCGAAATATTTATCATGTCGAGATACGGTTTAATTACAGGCACCACCGCACAATTCTTGTCGGATGTTTCGGTAGCCGTTGCCTGCGTGCCCCCGCCGGAGCCGCAGCC
>CAYXBU010000123.1:0-2213 GCA_964463245.1 uncultured Clostridium sp.
CTTAGGTTTAGGCAGACCTCAGCACCCTGCAAGGATCCCCTCTCACTTCACCTCCTGCTCCAGCTCCCGAAAGGTCTCGGTATCAAAAAAATCCGACAGCGTGATCCCCAACCCGTCACACAGCATCTTGAGCGTGACGACACCGGGGTTCATGCTCTTACCGTACAGGATATTCTTGACGGTGGAGGGCGGGACGGCAGATTCGGTCGCCAGCTTGTGCAAGGACATATTCTTCTCCCCGCACAGCTGGAGCAAGCGGTCTCGGACGGCGGTATAGGTGTTCATAGCGGTTCCCCTTCCGTATCATTTTTTCTCATTATAGCCGAAACCTCTTGACAAAGTGGTCTATATATGGTACAATATGGGCTATAAATAGCCCACTCGCGCTGTTTATAAGCTATAAAAGAAATGAAAGGAAGGCAACACATGAGCAACCGCAAAGGAAAGAGCAGCCGCTTCATCGGCTGTATGCTGGCAGTCCTGCTGGCCGTGGGCGCGTGTGCTCCGATGACAGCGTGCAACGACACACCGTCGGAGCCTGTGCAAGGCGAACAAGGAGAGAAAGGCGAGAAGGGAGACAAGGGAGACCCGGGAGACCCGGGCATCCAAGGAGAAAAGGGTGACAAGGGTGACACCGGAGCTCAGGGTGAGCAAGGCATCCCCGGCGAAAAGGGCGAGAAGGGTGACAAAGGTGACAAGGGAGATCCGGGTGAGAAGGGTGACAAGGGCGACACCGGCAGTGGGGTCAAGTCGGTGGAGAAGACCGGCAGTGACGGTCTGACTGACACCTACACCGTCACCTTTGAGGACGGCACGACCGCGACCTTCGCCGTGACCAACGGTAAGGACGGCACAGACGGAACGGACGGTATCGACGGTGAGAAGGGCGAGAAGGGTGACACCGGCGCACAGGGCGAAAAGGGTGACACCGGAGCTACCGGTGCACAGGGTGCACAGGGCATCCCAGGCGTGAAGGGAGACAAGGGTGACACAGGCGCGACGGGAGCCAAGGGCGACCGCGGCGAGACCGGCAACGGCATCCTGACGGTGGTCAAGACCGGATCGAACGGGCTGGTAGACACCTACACCATCACCTTCACGAACGGCACCAAGACCACCTTCACCGTGACCAACGGCAAGAACGGAACCAACGGCACGAATGGTCAGAACGGAGCCAAGGGAGACAAGGGTGACAAAGGCGACACCGGCGCGACCGGTGCGACCGGAGCACAGGGTGTCAAGGGCGACAAGGGTGACACCGGCGCGACCGGAGCCACAGGCGAGTCGGCCTACGAGGCCTACTGCCGCGTGTACGGCTACCGTGGCAGCGAGGAGCAGTGGCTGGCCGACATGGCGGCGGGACGGCTGACCCAGTACACCGTCAGCTTTGACCTCAACGGCGGCACGGCGGGCGCAGGCTACGCGGAGCGGGTCACGGTCTCGGCGGGCACAACATTGACCCTGACCATCCCTACCCGCACGGGCTACCACTTCGTGGGCTGGTTTACCGCAGGCGGGGTCAACGCAGGGCAGGTGACCAACACTACCCCCATCGGGCAGGATATGACCCTGACGGCACAGTGGCAGATCGATGTCCTGACCGTGACCTTCCTCGGCTACAGCGGCGAGACACTGGCCACCCGCACCGTGGAGTACGGCGGGGCGGCCGCCGCGCCCTCCGTCCCCGAGGTCAGCAAGATGAAATTTTCGACGTGGGACAAGGACTTTTCCAAGGTAACAGCCGACATGACGGTCAAGGCGTTGTACGTCCCCGACACCTACACCGTGACCTATAACACCGACGGCGGCACGACGCTCGCCAGCCAGGAGTATTACATGGGTGACACGCCGAGACAGGGCATGACCCCGACCAAGAAGGGCTACTACTTCGTGGGCTGGTACAAGGACAGCGCACACAAGCAGGTGTACAAGTTTGACAAGCCACTCAACGCCAACACCACGCTGTACGCCTACTTCTCGGAGATGCTCCCGCTCTCCACGGCGGAAGACCTGCTCAAGATCAAGGATGCTCCCTCGGCGAAATACTGCCTGACCTGCGATATTGATCTGGAGGGTGCCGAGTGGAAGGGCAGCTGTGCCTTCTCGGGTCTGCTGGACGGTCAGGGGTACAGCATCAGCAACTTCACCATGACCGGGTCGGGGGAGAACATTGGGTTCTTTACGACCAATAGCGGGACGATCAAGAATGTGAC
>CAYXBU010000124.1:0-2177 GCA_964463245.1 uncultured Clostridium sp.
GTGCGAGCCTTCTTGTTTCTCGTCTTATAACCCAGCGCGGGCTTACCCCAGGGGGTAACAGGCGACGGATGACCGATGGGGGACTTACCCTCACCACCACCGTGCGGGTGATCGCAGGGGTTCATGACCGAACCGCGGACGGTCGGGCGGATGCCCTTATGGCGGGTCTTACCGGCCTTACCGACCTTGATGGTGTCATGCTCGAAGTTGCTGACCTGACCGATGGTGGCCTTGCAGTCCAGACGGACGATGCGCACCTCACCGGAGGGCAGACGGACCTGAGCCACGCCGTTCTCCTTGGAGATCAGCTGAGCCATAACGCCGGCCGAACGGGCAAGCTGTGCGCCCTTGCCGGGGTACAGCTCGATGTTGTGGATGAAGGTACCGGTGGGGATGTTGGCGATAGGCAGGGTGTTACCCGTCTTGATATCGGCATCCGCGCCGGAGTAGATCACGTCGCCGACCTTCAGGCCGTCGGGAGCGATGATATAGCTCTTGGTGCCGGCCTCGTTCTGCAGGAGAGCGATGTAGGCGGTACGGTTCGGGTCGTACTCGATGGCGATGACGGTGTTGGGCGTGCTGTCGGCGCGCTTGAAGTCGATGATACGGTACTTGACCTTGTTGCCGCCGCCTCTGTGGCGAACCGTGATGCGGCCGTAGCTGTTGCGTCCGGCGTGCTTCTTCTTGATGACGACAAGGCTCTTCTCGGGCGTATCCTTGGTGATGATCTGACCGTAGGCGGGAACCGTCATATTCCGTCTGGCGGGTGTTGTGGGTTTGTACTTGATCGTAGCCATTTCTTCAACCTCCTCCGCTTAGTTCAGACCCTCGAAGAACTCGATGGGCTTGGAATCAGCCTTCAGGGTGACGATGGCCTTC
Organism: uncultured Clostridium sp.; assembly: GCA_964463245.1. GTDB lineage: Bacteria > Bacillota > Clostridia > Oscillospirales > CAG-272 > CAMEON01. Next base: position 880 of record CAYXBU010000124.1, read on the forward strand.
TTCCACTCGGAGGTGTATCCGAAATGGACGCCCATGCGCTTCGGCTTCTTCTTCATGTTGATGACGTTGACGCTCGCGACCTTGGTGCCTGCGAACATATACTCAACGGCAGCTGCGATCTCCGGCTTGGTCGCATCGGAATGCACGCGGAAGACGTACTTCTTTGCGCCGTCCTCTGCAGACAGCATATCCATGGAAGCCTCGGAGATCACCGGCTTAATGATGATATCTTCAATTCTTTTCATTTGCAGTATACCTCCTCGAGCTTCTTAACAGCCGCGGCGGTGATGACCAGCTTGTCAGCCTTCATGACCTCATAGACATTCAGGTTGGTAGCCAGGGATGTCTCGACGCGGGGCAGGTTGGCGCAGCTCTTGACAGCGAAGGCGTTGACCTCCGGCAGGACCAGCAGGGCGCGACCGTCCACGTTCAGAGCGTTGAACATAGCGACCATAGCCTTGGTCTTGTACGCGGTGCAGGTCAGCTCGTCCAGAACGATGAGCTTGCCCTCGGCGACCTTGGCAGACAGGGCTCCGAACAGAGCGGCTCTGCGGGTCTTCTTATTCATACCGGTGCGGTAGCTGCGGGGCTTCGGACCCAGGGCGATACCGCCGTGCGTCCACTGGGGCGAACGGGTCGAGCCCTGACGAGCGCGGCCGGTGCCCTTCTGTCTCCAAGGCTTTCTGCCGCCGCCAGAGACCTCGGTGCGGGTCAGCGTGGACTGCGTGCCCTGTCTCTGGTTGAGCAGGTAGGCTCTCACAGCAGCGTGGAGGACGGCTCCGTTGATGTCTGCGCCGAAAATGACGTCAGACAGCTCCATGGTACCGACTTCTGCGCCGGCCATGTTGAATACTTTTACATTTGCCATGACTTATTCCTCCTTCCGCTTACGCTTTGACCGAGTTGCGGACGAACACGATGCCGTCCTTCGCGCCGGGGATGGCGCCCTTGATGGCGATCAGGTTCTTCTCGGTGTCGATGCGGACGACCTTGAGATTCTGAACCGTGACCTGCACGTTACCGTACTGACCGGCCATCTTCTTGTTCTTGTAGATACGGGACGGGGTGGAGTTTGCGCCCATGGAACCGGGTTGACGGTGCACAGGACCCACGCCGTGCGTCATTCTGAGCTTGTGGCAGCCCCATCTCTTGACCACGCCGGAGTAACCGTGACCCTTCGTCATACCCGTAACGTCGACCTTCTCGCCTGCGGCGAAGGTATCGACAGTAATGACGTCGCCCACGTTGTAACCGGAGCAATCCTCGAAGCGGAACTCCTTGAGGTGCTTCTTGACGCT
>CAYXBU010000125.1:0-2140 GCA_964463245.1 uncultured Clostridium sp.
CCAAGCCCGAATATATGGGGCATACGGTCAACTTCCGTTCTCACAAGCAGTCCTATAAGGACAAAAATCCTGTGATGAACCCCAAAGAAGATTGGCTGATCTTTGAGAACACCCACGAAGCCATCGTGGATAAGGAAACGTGGGAGCTTGCTCAGAAGCTCCGCAAGACACCGAGACGCCACGATACGCTTGGCGAAGCCAATCCGCTGACGGGACTTCTGTTCTGCGCCGACTGCGGAGCGAAGATGACCAATCACCGTTCCAAGGGTGGCACGGAAAGCAGCCCCTATCCCTCCGACTTCTACGATTGCTCCACCTATACGCTTGCCCACCAAAAGCGCACCCACGCCTGCTGCGGTCACTATATCCGAACGAAAGCGGTTCGGGAGCTTGTTCTGAACACCATCCGCACGGTCAGCACCTACGCCATTTCCAACCAAGACGAATTTATGGAAAAGGTACACTCTGCTTCGCAGATCAAGCAAAAGGAAGCGGCAAAGGAAACCAAGCGCAAGCTGAACAAGGACAAAAAGCGCATTGCCGAGCTTGACAATATCATTAAAAAACTCTATGAGTCCTTTGCCATCGGGCGCATTACCGATGAACGTTTTGATACCCTGCTTGCCGAATACGAAGCCGAGCAGAAATCCTTGCAGGCATCCGTTGCAGAAGCTGAACAGCGGGTATCCTCTTTTGAAGAAGATACCGTCCGTGTGGAGCAGTTTATGGAGCTTGCCAAGAAATACACCGACTTTTCCGAGCTGACCACGATGATGATTAACGAGTTTATCGACAAGATCATTGTCCATGCTCCCGAAAAGATTGACGGAGATCGTGTGCAGGAGATTGAGATTTATCTGAAATTCATCGGGCATTTCGAGCTTCCCGCACTGGAGCTGACCGAGGAAGAAATCAAGCGGCAGGAATTTTTGAAGAAAGAACGTGCCCGCAGCCGTGAACGCTACCAAAAGCTGAAATCCGGCGAACGTACCGTAGGCGTTCCGATTACGCAGACCTGTAAATGCTGCGGCAAAACCTTTGAAGCAAGGTCAACCGCAAAGCTGTTCTGCAATGCGAATTGCCGAGCGAAGTATTACCGGCAGGAAGCGGCAAAGGAACGAAGCCGTGAAATTGCTTGCGAGAACTGCGGCAAGACCTTTATCACAACGAGATCGGATGTCAAGTTCTGCTGTGATGAGTGCCGATATGCGGCACAGATCAAGCGACAGGGCGAACGAAAGAAAGCCTTGCGGGAGAAAAAGCAAGAATCGGCATTGCCGGAGAAAGAGCAGAAAACAGCATAAACGTGTTTGAAGTGGGGCGAATATGATTTGCCCCACTTCTTTGATAAGGAGAACGAACTATGGTATGGAACAGCGAATGGGAATATGAAAACCAAGACTATTTGAAAGAACAGTATGAGAAAAAGATGTCGGGCGAAAATCCGTATCATCCTGTCAGAAAGATTTACTGTAAGGGCTGCGGCAGAGAGTTCTACACCAACATCGAAACTAAGAAATACTGTCTCTATTCTCTGTGCGGCAACCGTGGGTATCAAAAGGAATTGACACAGCGGCGGCGTGAAGCTCGCCAAGACCGTCTCTGTAAATGCTGCGGCAAAGCCTTTACCCCAAAAAGATCAGATGCCGTCTACTGCTCAAACGCTTGCAGACAGAAGGCGTATCGACAGAATGTTACGGATGAGGCAAGTTGCCAAATTGACAACTTGCCATAAGCGTAACAAATCAACAAACGCAGCGTTACGGATATTGCAAGTGTTCAAAATGCACACTTGCCTAACCGTAACGGAAACAACAGCATATTTGCCAGTTGCCGTCAAAGGAACTTCCATTGTGGAAATCCCTTTGACGGCTTTTCTATTTCAAAAAAGTGAAAAGTGCCGAGTTGGCATCTTTCACTCAAATCATCAATTATTTTGTATCGCCGCAATGCGGCAGAAAGGAAACTCTATGAATTTTATGAACAACAACACCAATCCCATCATCATCGGTATCGACCACGGCTACGGCAACATCAAGACCGCCCACTGCTGTTTCAAGACGGGTGTTGCCGCCTATGACAAGGAGCCGACCTTCAAAAGCAATCTGCTTATCTATGAGGACAGATACTATCTCATCGG
>CAYXBU010000126.1:0-2007 GCA_964463245.1 uncultured Clostridium sp.
ACGAATTTTCTGACTGCGCAATTGAGCAAAAAGAATTGTGCGGTGGTGCCTTAAACCGTCCACATGGAGTCACTGTCCCACAGCGTATTCGGAAAATTGGCTAAAGACTTCAAAATACTTCTGCCCTTATTCTATTCCCGCCGCCCGGAAAAATGAATCGCGCGGCAATGATTTTTTTCGCGCATTTTGCCGATCTCCTATTGAAATGGAGACCGGTTTTGTGCTATAATGGGGGCACGGGGCATCCTGCCCGCGGATCAAGCATAAGGAGAACGCATCATGAAACAGAAACTGCTGTGGGGGATCCTGCTCGCGCTGTTGGCGACGTCGGCAGTAGCTTGCCGCTCGGATGGCGAGGTCACGACCGTGACCGAGACGGATATGCCCACCGAGGCGGCGATCGAGACGGATATACCTACCGATCCCGCGACCGAGACGGAGATACCTACCGATCCCGCGACCGAGACGGAGATACCTACCGATCCCGCCACCGAACCGGTGACCACCCCCGCGACCGAGCCGACGGTCGAGGTCGAGACCGACCCGCCCGAGAACACCCGTCTCTTTAGCTCGGATGTCTCCTCTCAGAAGGCCGGAACCGACTTTAATTCCTCCGATCTGGCGAGGTTCTTCACGGTCTACTACGGGGCGGGGGAGCTGCACACCGTCAAGTCTGTGGACGGCGAAAAGCTCTACGCGATGGGCGGGGTCAATGAGATGTTCGCCTATGTGGACGGTGGCTGTTCCTTTGCCGTGGATATGGCGAGCGCGGGCGGGAAGACCATGGCGGTCGTACGCGGCGTGCGCATCCTCAACCCCATCGACCGCTCTCAGATACCGTTCAACATCAACAATTACTACGAAGAGGACGGCGACGGCTCCTTTGGCGGCGGCGGTATCTGCGCCCGCATCAGCGACGGACGGCTCTTCCTGACCATCAAGGTCTTCGACCCGTCGCTACCGCGCGGGATCAAGAACCATGTCTTTGTCTACGATGTGGACAGCACGCTTCTGACCTTTGCCGACGATGCGAAGGGTACCGTATACATCTTGGCCGGGGACAAGCTCATCACCACCGTGCGGCTGTCCGGCTCGGTCAACTACTTTGACTTCTTTGAGATCGCCATGCCCATCACCTCTTTTGCCGCCCGCGCCGAGCTGGTGGATGCCGAGGGCAACACCGTGACCCTGGAGAACACGCTGGTCGCCGACCATCCGACACAGGTCGCGATCGCCACCCGCGCCGCCGAGCTGTATATGCGCTCGGTGACGGTCTCCACCTACGGCGCCGTGACGGTGCCGGAGGAGTTCTACCGCCCCGCATCCGGTAAGCCGCAGGACAGCCTCCTACGCACCGATGATCCGCAGGCGCAGTGCATCCATATCCAGAAGGATCAGATCACGGTCACTGTCGAGGGCGGCGAGGCTCACCTGTATGCCTACGGTTGGAGCGCGCTCAAGGCTCCGCTTGCCGGGTACGGCTACTCCATCGACGGCGGGGAGATCATACGGGACGAGGCCTGGACGGTCAAGCCGGTCACGCAGGATATTCAGAACGCGCTGGACGGCTTGAAGGCCGCCGACGGCGGGCGGTATCGGATCGACGTGACCCTCGCCGACCTTGCGGCGGGGGAGCATACGGTTCGGTTCCTGTACATCCTGGCGGACGGAACCACCGTATACTTTGATACGCAGACCTTTACGGTCGCGTGAGTATTTGAAAATCGCCCAAAATCACCTTTCTGAATACACTGTGGGGCAGGGGCCCCACATGGGCGGTGTACGAGTAGAAAGACTGTAGGCAACACCGCACAATTCACGGCTTACGCCTTTTTCACTCACTTGCTTGCATAAAATCCGTCATATTTTACAAATTTCCTTCGCGTAGGATAAACTACGCGCGCGAAAATTTGTTTCATCTGACGAATTTTCTGACTGCGCAATTGAGCAAAAAGAATTGTGCGGTGGTGCCTGTAATTAAACCGTATCTCGACATGATAAATATTT
>CAYXBU010000127.1:0-1995 GCA_964463245.1 uncultured Clostridium sp.
TTTCGTCTGCGATTGCGAAAAACGCAAGATGTACTGGATGTACATCGAGTTTTTCGGCAAGAAACAGGCGGGAAAAGATGCGCCGAAGATGTGCCGCCGAATAAATCAGCGGTTCCTTAGCCTCTTCTATTTCTGAAGCACTCGCTGCAGTAGACGGGACGATCATTGCGCGGCTCGAAGGTCACCTTGCAGGGCTTGCCGCACTCGGCGCAGATCGCGTCGAACAGGGGGCGGTCACCGCCCTGACCACGGGCAGCCTTGCGGGCAGAACGGCAGTCGCGGCATCTCTGCGGCTCGTTCTCGAAGCCCTTCTCAGCGTAAAACTCCTGCTCGCTGGCAGAAAAAACGAATTCCCGTCCGCAATCCTTGCAGACCAATGTCTTGTCAGTGTACATGTAATACCTCAATTCTTTTTTGTGCAGCTGCCGATGCAGTCCCTGCACGATTGTGGCTATTATACAGCTTTTTTGAGCATTTGTCAAGGGATAAATGAAATCTTTTTGAAATTTTTCTGAAGAAGGCTCTTCACTCTGACCCGATTGCAAAAGTTTTACACTTTTCGTATTTACAAGCGGGGCATATCGTGGTAAAATAGGAGAAGAATCGGAATTGCATGAAGGGGAGGAGACCCACCGACCATGACCACCCACGACCGACCGACAGCCGCCATCCTGACCCAGGGCTGTAAAGTGAATCAGTATGAATCCGAGGCCATCGCAGAGGCACTGGCGGCGCGGGGCTTTGTCCTCTGCCGTCCGCATGATGTCTGCGACCTCTACGTGATCAACACCTGCACCGTTACCGCCGAGGCCGACCGCAAGGCTCGACAGGCCATCCGTCGGCTCTTGACCGAAAATCCCGAGGCGTATATCCTCGTGACCGGTTGCTCGGCGCAGAAGGCCGCCGCCGCTATCGCCGCCATCCCCGGCGTGGACGTGGTGATCGGCAACCGCCGCAAGCTGGCGGTCGCGGATGCGGCGGAGCAGCTGGTGCGGGAGGGACACAAGCGCACCCCCCCGCTCGTGGATGTCCCCTCGCTGGAGGGGAGCCGCTTTGAGCCGATGACCGTCACCCGCTTTGACCGCACCCGCGCCTATGTCAAGATCGAGGACGGCTGTGAGTCCCACTGCGCCTACTGTGCCATACCGTCGGCGCGGGGGGGCATCCGCTCCAAGCCGACCGAGGATGTCCTGCGGGAGGTCGAGGGGCTGGTGGCGGGCGGGTGCCGCGAGGTGGTGCTGACCGGCATAGAGACCGGCGCCTGGGGGCGTGACCTGCCGGGGCGGCCGTCGCTTTCCGAGCTGTTGCGCCGTGTGGACACCCTGCCGGGCATCGGACGGGTGCGGCTGGGGTCGCTGGATCCGACCGTGATGACTCCCGCCTTTCTGGAGATTGCCTCGGGGCTGTCCTCCCTCGCACCTCACTTCCACCTGTCCATGCAGAGCGGATGCAGTGCCACGCTGGCACGGATGCGCCGCAAGTACAACGCGGAGCAGGCCGAGGCGGCGGTGGCTCGTCTACGTGCCGCCATCCCGGGCGTACAGCTGACCACCGACATGATCGTGGGCTTCCCCGGGGAGACCGAGGAGGAGTTTGCCGAGACATTGGCCTTCGCCGAGCGGATCGGGTTTCTGCACATCCATGTGTTCCCCTACTCCCGCCGAGAGGGAACACCTGCCGCGACCATGCCGTGTCAGGTGCTCGAGACGGTCAAGCACGAGCGAGTCGCGGCGCTGACGGCGGTGTCGGAGGCCTCGCGGGATCGGATATTGGACAAGGCGGTCGCGGAGGGACACCCCCTGTCCGTCCTGCTTGAGAGCCGCGAGGGCGGGCACAGCTTCGGGCATACGCCGAACTTCCTTGAGGTGCGGGTGGCCACGGAGCAGGAGCTGCGCGGCAGGGAAGTGACGGTTCTGCCCGTGGGACGGGAAAACGGCGTGCTGGTCGCACGTCTCCGAGAGGGATCATGAAATAATAGTATACATAATATGGGGA
>CAYXBU010000128.1:0-1965 GCA_964463245.1 uncultured Clostridium sp.
ATCAAGCAAAATGGATATGGTACAACGGAGACCATGAGCTGTATCACAGCATCAAGCTGCACGGTCGTCGGGAGGAGTATGACCGTCCCGTCCCGACCTTCTGGGCATTATCTGCCCCCTACCCGAACGCGACCTTCTACAAGAAGTTCCACGCCGACGTCGAGGAGACCGTCCGCGCCGTGACCCCCCACAAGGGCTATGTCCGTCTGGACGGGGAGCGGTATCCGGTCAACACCGATTTTTCGATAAAGCCGGGAGATCACGACATCTCGGTCGTGCTCATTGCCGAGCATGGTTTCCCCTGCGTGTACATCAACGGAAAGAATGTCGTGACGGACGGCAGCTGGACTGCCGATCACATGGTCGGCAAGGCGGTTCCGGTCGGTGCTGACCCCGCCTACACCAGTCCCGATGATGACCCCACCGTCTTTCCCTTCGCCTACGAGCGGCGCGACCCTGTCAAGACCACCGAGACGGCCGAGGGGAGGCTCTACGACTTCGGGCGGGAGATGTACGGCATCCTGCACATTGAGAACGCAGACCCGTCGGATACCATCCGCGTTGTGTACGGCGAGTCGGCCGAGGAGGCCTGCGAGCCTGCCGAGGCACTGGTGCGCCAGACCGTCACCGGAAGCGAGAGCTATACCTTGCCGGGGCGTGCCTTCCGCTTTATCTGCATCCGCATCGGCGAGGAGGGAAGCGCGGGCAAGCTGAAGGTCTGGGCGGACTACGAGTACCTCCCCCTGACGGATCGGGCATCCTTTACCTGCAACCGCCGCGCCGTCGGCAAGATATGGGACATCTGCGCCTATACCCTCCACCTCAACTCCCGTGAGTTCTTCTTGGACGGCATCAAACGGGATCGCTGGTGCTGGTCGGGAGATGCTTACCAGTCCCACATGGCAAGTCGCTACCTCTATTTCGACCCCGCCATCAGCCGCCGCACCATCGTGGCACTGCTGGGCAAGCCGCCCTTTGAACAGCACATCAACACCATCAACGACTACTCCCTCTACCTCATCATCAGCGCGGCGGAATACTACTTTGCGACCGCCGACAAGCAGTTTATTGAGATCTACTACGACCGTCTGAAGGCTCTGTATGACTTTATCGAGAGCCGTCTGGACGAGGCAGGCTATATGTGCCAGCGTCCCGGGGACTGGATCTTCATCGACTGGTCAGACATGGACAAGGGTGGAGACCTCTGCGCCGAGCAGATCCTGCTCTGGCAGTGCCGCAACGCCATGGCCACCCTGACCGAGGTCTGCGGCGGGGACGGAACAACCTACCGCAAGTCGGCTGACCGCCTGCGCAGAAACATCCTGCGGGATTTCTGGCGGGAGGATCGCGGCGGCTTCGTGGATTGCTACACCACCGGTAAGGAGAGCATCACCCGTCATGCCAATATTTTCGCCATCCTGTACGATTTCGTCTCCCCCACCCGCGCCCGCAAGATCCTGCGGTGTGTGCTGGAGAATGACGAGATCACCCAGATCACTACCCCCTACTTTGAGTTCTTTGAGCTGTGCGCCCTGTGCAAGCTGGGCAAGCTGAACGCGGCGCAGAAGAAGATCGAGTCCTACTGGGGCGGCATGGTGGCACTGGGCGCGACCTCCATCTGGGAGCAGTATATCCCGGAGCACGAGGGGATCCAGCACTACGGTATGTACGGCATGAAGTACGGCTGTTCGCTCTGCCACGCATGGGGCGGCGGACCCATCTACCTGCTGGGTCGCTACTGTCTGGGTGTCTACCCGACCGCGCCCGGCTACGAGACCTTCGCAGTCCGGCCGAATCGCGGGATGTACAAGCACATGGAGGGCACGGTGCCCCTGCCGAACGGCGGGCAGGTGTCGGTCAAGATGGATGCCCACAGCTGTACCGTGATCTCGGATCGTCCCGGCGGGACACTGATCTTGAACGGGAAGGAGCATCCGATCCCGGTGAATACCGGACTGTGCATCA
>CAYXBU010000129.1:0-1950 GCA_964463245.1 uncultured Clostridium sp.
GCTGTCCCGTCCGAACCGGACGAGTCGGCGCACGCCACAAAGCAGGACAGGAGCAGCAGCATAGCCAGCAGCAATGCCGATAATCTCTGGATGTTTCGTTTCATATGGATTCACCCCACTTTTCAAATTTGAGATCGGTCGGTCGTAAGGCTTACGATCCCCGCCGTGCGGGGAGGGGCGGGATATACGCAACGACGGGGTCGCCGCAGAAGCGGTGACCCCGTCCATAGTATTCGATCCTTTGACGGGATCAGCTGGTCTTCTTCTCCAGATCCTTTAAGAGCTTGGTGACCTTAGAGTCAAACTTCTTGGTCGCGCTCTTGTAGGCGGAGGAGAACTTATTGGTGTTCTGGTACACGTCGTTCTTGAACAGCGAGTACAGGTTGAACTCGCTGTCGAAGTAGAAGCCCATCTCGAACACACGGTTAGAGAAGATGAGATCCAGCATCTCGCCGGACTCGTCGTCGCGGACAGACTGGGTGGTCAGCATGACGTCATAGAAGACGGGCTTGATCTCCTCGGTGGAGAGGATGCCATAGTACTGCACCAGCTTACCGATCATCTCGGCATCCGCTTCCGGGATGGAGGAGGTCAGGGACAGGCATCCACCCAAGCCGAACGTCCAAGTGCGGTAAAACTCCTGTGCCTTGTCGTACTTCGGCACGGGCAGGATACCAAACTCGGTATCCATTTCCCTGTTCAATCCGGGCAGGTAGCTTGCGACCTCGGAGTAGAACATACCCCGACCGGCCATGAAGCAAGCCAGACCCTTGTTCTCCTCACCGGGAGGAGACATATAGGTAGCGTTGTTCTCGTTGAAGATGGCCTTTGCCAGATCCAGCACCAGCAGAGCCTTATCCATCATGGAGTCCAGAGCCAGCTCGGGACGCTCCATGGTACGGTCGTTGATGATGTAGCGCAGGTCGGAGCCGATGAAGAAGGTGTTACCGTACTCCCAGGTGGTAACGAACCCGTAGGTGTCGTTCTCATCCCAAGTACCATCACCGCTGGACTCAGAGGAGATACCCTGAATGATGTTGTTGAAGTACTCCAGCGTCCACTCCCAATCCTTGACCGTCTGGTAGGGGTTGGGAACCGTCTCGGAATACTGTGCCTGCATCTGCTTGTTGAAGATCAGAACGTAGGTCGTGTTGTCGTCGGTGTAGTTGACATCGCCGCACATGAAGAAGACCTTACCCAAGAGGGCGAAGTCAGCTGTGCCGCTGTCCCACCAGGGCTTGTCGAGATCGATGCCCATGGAGACCCAGTCATGCAGACGGCCGGCCAGAGCCTGGTGAGCCGCCTCGGAGATACGGTAGTTGATGAACTGGAAGTCACCGGTCGGGCTCATGGCCTCGGTGTTGATCTTGCCGGTCATCTCGGCGTCGGGTACGACCAGCGACTCGAAGGTCAGGTTGCACTCTGCCTCCATGCGCTTGTTACGAGTCAGGACGGCATCGTTGAGTAGCTGAGAGGAGCCGCCGTCGACATCCACCACGCCCTCCTCGGCGAAGGTCTCGCCCTTGAAGGCATTTCCTGTCAAGACTGACAGAGTTCTCTGACCAAAGTCGATCTTGCCCAGTTCCTCTCTTGTGGCCGCGATGATCTCCTTCTTGATGTCCTCATCGCTCACGATCTCGTTCTCGCTCTCGCTCTCGCCGGGAGACTGAGTGCTGTCAGCCGTGCCGCCCGTAGCCGCCGCTGTCCCGTCCGAGTTGGACGAGTCGGCGCATGCCACAAAGCAGGACAGGAGCAGCAGCATAGCCAGCAGCAATGCCGATAATTTCCGGATGTTGCGTTTCATATGGATTCACCCCACTTTTCACATTTGAGTTCGGTCGGTCGTAAGGCTTACGATCCCCGCCGTGCGGGGAGGGGCGGCGCAACGACGGAGCCGCCGCAGAAGCGGTGACCCCGTCCATAGTATTCGATCCTTTGACGGGATCAGCT
>CAYXBU010000130.1:0-1906 GCA_964463245.1 uncultured Clostridium sp.
GGCTCGGTGGCGGGATCCGTCTCTGCATCCGTCTCGGTGGCGGGTGCCGTGTCGGAGGGGGTGTCGGTCGCGTTCTCGCCCGTGCCGCCGCAAGCGGTCAGGATCGGGGTCAGGCAAAGGGTCAGGCAGAGCAACAGGGTCAGCATATGTTTCATGGCATTATTCTCCACAAAAATGATCAAAACAGCACTCTCTGCCGCAGGACGTTCGCGACAGAGGCGGGTACCTCGTAGTATTTTTGCAGGGGGGAGAGGGCGTGTCCGCCCAGCACGACGGCGGGGGTCGGCAACGACCAGCCGTCGGTCTCGGCACCGTCGGGGAGGGTCGGCTCGGCCAGCACGAGGTCGCCGCTGGTATAGCGACCCTGCTCGTCCTGCTCGACCAGCAGGTGTCCGTCCTCGGACTCCTCGGTCTCGATGTAGAGGATGTCACGATTCTTTTGGGCATACCACAGCCCCTCCGCCAGCCGCATGGTACAGCAGAAGGGAGCCTCCCAGGAGCGCAGGAAGAGGTCGGGGCAATCCGCAAAGCCGGGGGTGTCCCGGAAGACCACGCTGTCGGTGCCCGCGCCGCCGTCGGGGCGTTCCGCCGAAGCCAGACCGTTGCGGAAGATGCGGGCGGCGGTGCGGCGGTAGGCCTCCTCGCCGGTCAGACGGTACAGCTCCCCCGCCACCATCAGGGAGTCCACGATGGCGCAGGGCTCCGTCCAGGTGTCGGGTCTGCCCCACCAGTTGAGGTTCTGGTAGACGGCATCCATCCCGCCGCCGACGGTGTACAGCCGATATATGCCCTTGGCTCCCTCCAGGTAGCCCGACTCGCCGGTGATCTCGTACAGCCGCAGCATACCTCGCGCCGAGGTCAGGGTGCAGTGTGTCTGGGCGCGGAGCGCGACCTTGTCGATGCCGCACCAGACCGTGATCATCTCGTCCAACAGGGCTTTGACCCGCCGGTCGCGGGTGATGGCGTAGACATGAGACAGACCGTCAATACTCATGAAGGCACAGCCGATGTCCGAGGACAGGTTCCAGCCGTTCAGCTGACCGGCGGTGTGTCCGCTGACCCCGCCCTCGTCCTTGACCTCCCGATCCACGGGGTAGGTGTGGTAGCGACCCGCCGTGGGCAGGTACAGCCCCTCGGTGACCGCCACCAGGGCGCGGAGGGAGAACTCGTCCCGATACTGTTCGTAGTGCTCGCACAGCCCCCGCAGGAGCCAGGAGTGTCCCGACAGCTGCTGCTCGAAGATGATCTCCCCGGCATCGGGGCCGAAATACAGGCTCTCGTTGGTGTGGTGCGGCATCTCCCGCAGGAAGGCCTCCATGCAGGGGTTCTCATGTCCTGTCGCCTTGACATGGCTGACGAAGGCCAGCAGGGCGCGTCCCTCCTTGTCCCCCGGCCAGGAGGCATCGGGGGCTTGGAATACTTCCGGGAGCCGGTAGTACGGCGCGTGCAGGCGTTGCCGGTTGCGTGCCAGACGGTCGGTCAGCTCGGTCTCGGTCAGTTCATATCTGCGGATCATATCGATATTCCTTTCTGCTGTTCAAATACGCGAAAAAGCCCGGCTCTTTCTGCTCAAATTGTAGCACATTTTCCTGTCCTTGTCAAGCATATCCTGTCAATTTGGGAAAAAGGCGCAGGAAGCCGAGAGCCGGGGAAAAATGCGTGGTGGAGGGGACTCTTGGGCGAAAAGGAAAAGGCCGGGCGCGGTACGTCTACCCCCCGGCGGCTTTTGCTCCCATGGAGCCGGTAGTCGGACGACACCGGTCAATCATTTTGAAGTCTCCCCCGTTCCGACTTCTTTTTCCTTTCGTTACATAAATTCTCCCCGCTGCGGAATACTATCCGTGCAACCCTGTACAAAAGGAGAATGTTCTATATGAAAGCAACCGGAATCGTAAGACGCATCGAC
>CAYXBU010000131.1:0-1706 GCA_964463245.1 uncultured Clostridium sp.
CCGCTGCGATGCAGCCGCTGCGTTGCACCCGCTGCGATGCACCCGGACTTTTCTTGTCCGCATCAGGCTTTTTTCACCCCCGCGTCCTATCCCTGCGATCTCAAAAGAGCCGGAGGCAACCGCCCCCGGCTCATGTTTTGTTCAGCGAACAGCGCATTTGTTCAGCATACGCAGACCTTGTTCGTCCACCGTCTAACCGTCGAATTACTTCGGCATTCGACGACCTTCACCGCCGTACGCCAAAGGAGACGTGTCTCCACGCCTGCGTGTCCCCCATTTACTCCCCGTTCTCGATGGCGGCGTTGTACAGCACCGTCCGCAGGTAGACCTTGGCTCTCACCATCTCCACCCCGGATAGCCTGTCCAAGACCTCCGCGATGGCATACTCGTCCAGTGCCTGATAGGCATCCCATACATCCCGCGCAAACATCGGCTCCCCCTCGATGTACACCGTAGCGTGCGGCGGCTTGATCATCATGTCCGCCATCACCCGTATGATCAGGGATACCGTGCGCCGGTTGTCCTGCCTGATCAGCCTGTCCGCGTGGATGTGCTCGGCGACCTCGGCCACCGCCTCGGCAAAGCTCAGCCTCCCCCGGAAGGCCTCCTCTTGACTCCTCGTGACAGACAGGACAGGCGGATCCGAGGGGGACGGATCGACCCTGTACAGCTCGTCTCCCTGTCTTTCGTACCTCGTGTTTTGCATTTTCTCTTTCTCCTCTCTCCGGCAGGGGGCATATGGTCTCGAAACGTTACGCATTTACAAGCCCGTGCAAGACCCCCGCCGGGGTCATTTTTTTTTGAGCGATCGTGGGTCGTGATACGCGCCAAAGCGCAGCGCAAGAAGCGCACTCAGAAGCGCGGTCGGATGACCCGCTTCTCCCGCCCTCCCGTGTTCACGAGAGGCAGGAGAACGTACTTATAATATTGGTAGCCAAATTCCGTCATGATCGTCGCATCTGCCACATATACCCACTGATAGCCTATAGGAGCCTTGGGCGGGCGCGGGGGACGAGCGTAGGAGTACCGCTCACGGCACTCAGCCGCGTCCTCACGGTCGCAGGTGCGCTGATCCTTTCCATATATATGGTATCTCTGCCCACCCTGCTCGGGTGTCCAGTGTGCCAGCAGGTACCGTGCAAGCCCCGAGTAATCGGTACCGCAGTCCATCCCGCTGTAGGTGTTGTGGGCACGAAGGGGGCGCAGCTGGGTCACAGTGCCCAACCCCCACTTGCGGATCAGATCCGACTCTACCGTCCGTCCCCCATCCGCGCCTACCCCCACGGTCACGGGAATGCCCCGCGCCAGCAGGTGGAAATGGATCCGTTCGGTGCTCTTGCCCCGCCCGCATACCAGCAGGAGAAGCCCGTCGGGATGTGCCCGCAGGACCCGTCGCGCATAGTTCCGCATCAGGCGGAGGGCATCGTCAAAGGTATGTACCTCGTGCTCGGCATCCAGCGTCAGGGTGCCGTAGTAGCAGGAGGGATCAAAGTTGGCATTCACCAGGCGGCAGAATCGCTGCTCCGCTACATGGTCGCGGTGCCGTGCCCGCTCCTCCTCGGTGCGAAAGCGCAAGCGCGGCTTGGCATCCAAAGGCCGCTCCGCCCGCTCGGAGACAGGATACACGATCTGCTCGCAGACCGTCCCCGCAAAGATACGCCGCTTGACCCGCTCCATTTCTTCTTCCTCTTTTCAAAAAAGTCTTG
>CAYXBU010000132.1:0-1608 GCA_964463245.1 uncultured Clostridium sp.
TGCGCCTCTTTACCCACGAACTATAGGCAGAGCCTATGATCCATTGACCCGAAAGACCTGCTAATAAAAGTCAAGCCCCAAAATGAAAAAAGTGAAAAGGATTTTTGATACCAAGGAAAGGTGCAACCAAAAGACCACCGCATAGTGAAATTTTTTTGCGCCGGTCACGGTCATGGTTGATAGGGCAAAGCGCAGGAGCGCTTCGCCCGAAGGACATTATACCGAGGTCATGTTGTCAACATACAAAAAATTCAGAATGGTGATTCCGAATTTTTTGTAAACTCGCAAGGCGAGTTCAAGTGTTGACAAGGGCAAGCTTGGTTCTGGCGTAGTAGATACGGAGGAACTTGTTTGCCGCAGCGATCATGTAAACTTTGTAGGGCTTTCCTTCGGAGCGTTTTTTATCGCGATATGTAAAGACAGGCTCGTCATCGGGACGGTTTTGCAGGATCACGGACATTACTTGAAACAGGGTCTTGCGCAATGATGCAGAGCCGCGCTTGGTAATGGCTTTCGATTGTTTGTCCACTTGTCCCGATTGATCGGGGGGCGAATCGATACCGGCAAATGCGACCAAGGATTTCTTGCTCTTGAACCGGGTAATGTCACCGATCTCGGCGATGAGCTGAGGTCCCAGCACCTCGCCAACACCGTATAGAGACATGACGGTTTCGTATTCGGGCAAGGTTGAAGCGATCTTCTGCATTTCGTTCTTAATGGTTGCAAGGGTCTCTTCGATGGCTTGCAGTTGAAGAATTGCTTGTGTGACGAGAACCTTAGTCGATTCGCACCTCGGAAGCAGCCCGACATTCCCGCAGGCTTTAGTATAGATTTCTTCGGCTTTGAACGAGTTGTAATAGTATCCGTTTCGCTTACACCAACGCTCGTATTTGTCCTTGAAGTGCTTTTCGGATATGCCGCAAACACATTCCGAGTGCCAAAATTTCAAAGCAAAATCCCATATTGGCGAGCTTCACGGCATCGATCTTATCCGTCTTGACCTTGCGTAATGTGTTTCCACTGTAGTCGTGTGCCAAGATCGCATTGATTACGGAAACAAATATACCCGCTTCGTGGAGATACCGGGCGATCGGTCCGTAATAACGTCCCGTATACTCCATAAGCACACGGGTCTCACCGGGAAGGCTTTTCAAAAACCTTGCCAGTTCTTTGAGTTCACTCTCGGTGTGGCCTACCTCAAAGGGGGAGGCTACTACCTCGCCGAAGGGGCGTATGACCGCAATCATGCTTTTTCCTTTGGACACGTCGATCCCTACTGCATTCATTTCTGCTCTCCTGCTTTCAAATTTGCTGAAATGGTGCCACCCTTTACCCATTGCCTATTCAATCTGTTTGGTGATGCGGACGTGTGTAGTAGCCCAACCTGCTTAAACCGAACGCTACAATAGAAGGATGGATGACTGTCTTTCATTCGGACGTAATAGCCCAAGGAGCAATTCGTCAGTCCATTTCGCCCTTCTATTATAGCTTAGGAATGAGAACCTGCCGTGTACATCTGGTTGATGTACTTCGGATGGCAAATATATTATAACAGGAGCCTTACCATGAGCAACAAAAAGAATCCGGAGCCATTCGAGGGAGGCAGCC
>CAYXBU010000133.1:0-1568 GCA_964463245.1 uncultured Clostridium sp.
TTTGAAAAGAGTAAGGGAGGGACTTCCGCACGGAAGTCCCTCCTTTGAACTATTGTGTGACTCAGTCAGCCATGCCGCGAACGGTGTAGCCGGCCTCGGTCACGGTCTGCATCAAGACCTCATCCGAGACGGGGGATGCCGGGTTCACGGTCACCGTGACACGGTTTGAGGTACGGTCGGGGGTGGCCAGCTCAACGCCGTCCAACGCCTCCAGTGCCTTCTTGACTCTTGCCTCGCAACGGGGGCACATCATGCCCTCTACCAGCAGTGTTTTGTTCATGTCCGTATTCCTTTCTTGTATGTTCAATGTTCATGTGCGATCAGTTTTCCTGCCCCTGCAGATGCCGATCCATGCGCGCCAGTGCCTCGACGAAGCGCGGCTCGCGGCGAAGTGGTGACAGGGCACGGCTTCCCGTCAGGAAGGAGAGCATCTTGGCGCATTTGCTCGCATCCGGGTTGGTATTCCGCTCGGTCGCATCGACCGTCCGCAGGTAGGGCACATCCCGAAGCAGGGGCGAGCTGTACACGCCGGAGGCGGGTCGCTCGTCGTACTGAATGGCATAGTCGGCCAGGTGCTCGACCTGCTCCAGCGCAGCATCGGTCTGCCCCAGCTCCATGTGGAGCAGTGCCATTTGGCGGCAGGAATTGGCCAGTCGATCCGCGTAGAAGAGCGGCCGATCCCCAAAGACCAGCGCAAATATATCCACGCCGGTCTGCAACAGCTTCAACCGCTCAGCGGTGGTGAAGTGATCTCCCGCAATGTCGGGCACGCAGGCGAGGTTGTACAGGTGCCACCAGATATTGTCGGCAAACAGGATCAGATTGTCCTGCGCCTGACGGAAGGCGATATCACCGGTCAGGACGGTCGCCTTGATAATCTCCCGACAGAAGGCCATATCGTGGAACTGTTCCGCGATCTCCAAGGCCTGCACGCCGTCGTCCATTTGGTGAGCGTAGATATCGCAGAGAGTCTTCTTGGTGCGGTCGCGCAGGGAGTCGTCGGTGCAATCCTCCAGAACGTGGCGGCAAAGCGACACCGCCTCCCCCAGCGCCGCTCCCACGGCCGACCGCGCCGCTGCACTGTTGCCGGCTCGTTGGGAGACGGTCTCGGCGTACAGGGACAGGGTCTCGGCCATCTCTAAGCGCAGGGCACAGCTGGAGGGCACCTCCGCGATGGCCTGCCGAAGAAGTTCCAGCGCATCCTGGATGCGATCCTTTTCCAAGAGGAGCTCCACGCGGTCGATGCAATCCTGCACCTGCTGTTCCTTGCGGCGGTCGGTGTAGCAGAGCAACTCGTCCATGCTGACACTGAAATAGTCGGCGATGGCGGGCAGACAGCCCATGTCCGGGTAGCATATGCCGGACTCCCAGCGGGAGACGGCCTGCGGCGTGACCCCGAGGTGGGCGGCCAGCTGATCCTGCGTGACATCGTGCTTCTTACGCAACAGGCGGATCTGTGCGCCGATCTTTAGCTTTTCCATCTTGCGTGTGGTCTCCTTTTTCGTACTGAGTTTGGGAACCGCTGATTTATTCGGCGGCACATCTTCGGCACATCTTTTCCCGCCTGC
>CAYXBU010000134.1:0-1500 GCA_964463245.1 uncultured Clostridium sp.
GATCAACCCTGTCTCTGCTTGTGCTTGGGGTTCCCGCAGATGACCATGATCTTGCCTTTTCTCTTGATGATCTTGCATTTCTCGCAGATCTTCTTGACGGACGGTTTCACTTTCATGCTGTGTTACCATGCCTTTCTTGCGTTTTGGGGGTTGGTTTACTTGGATCTCCAGGTGATGCGACCCTTTTCGAGGTCGTAGACCGACACCTCGACGGTCACATGATCCCCGGGCAGGATCCGGATATAGTTCAGACGCAGCTTCCCCGAGATATGGGCGATCACCTTATGCCCATTGGGAAGCTTGACCTTGAAGGTGGCGTTGGGCAGAGCCTCTTCCACCACGCCTTCAAACTCAATGACATCATCCTTCGGCAGAAAAATCCCTCGCTTTCTGTATGCGGCGGCAGACCGCCTTGCATTTGTTCACTGTGACAGCTTGGATATGTGGCGGGATCGGATCAGAAATCCGGGTCGATGCCGGTCAAATTGATCACGCCCTCGGAGGTCAGAGCCACCGAGTTTTCGTAATGAGCAGACAGACTGCCGTCGGCGGTCTTGACCGTCCAGCCGTCCTTCAGCTCCCGCACCTCCTCGCGGCCGATGTTGACCATCGGCTCGATGGCCAGGGTCATACCGGCGCAGAGCCGGGTACCGCGGCCGGGGGTGCCGTAGTTGGGGACATCCGGGGATTCATGCAACTCATGTCCGACGCCGTGGCCGATATACCGCTTAACGGTAGAGTAGCCGTTCTGCACGACGTGCGCGTCGATAGCCGCGCCGACGTCGCCCAGCCGACCGCCGACCTTGAGCTGTCTGAGACCCGCAAAGAAGCTCTCCCGCGTGACGCGGATCAGCCGCAGAGCCTCCTCGCTGACCCGCCCGACCGGAACGGTACGGGCAGAATCACCGTGAAACCCATGGTAGAAGGCACCGACGTCGATCTTGACGATGTCGCCCTCCTCCAGGTAGCGGGTACGGGACGGGATCCCATGAATGACCTCATCGTTGATGCTGATGCAGGCCGACCCGGGGAAGCCGCCGTAGCCCAGAAAGGAGGGCTTTGCGCCGGCGTGCTCGATGCTCTCCCGCACGATGCGGTCAAGCTCCCAGGTGCTGATGCCGGGGCGCACGGCATCACGGGCGCGGAGCAAAGCCTCTCCCGTGATGCGTCCCGCCGCCATCATGGCCTTGATCTGCTCACTGTTTTTGAGTTGGATCATACCTGTGAATGCCTCAGAAGACAATGCTTCTTGGTCATACGCGGTCGGGTGCTCAGCACTCGACGGCCGCCAGGGCACCCAGGACGGCAGCGGTGGTATCCGCGACCTCCTCCTGTCCCTGCACGGTGATCAGGATGCCGCGCTCGGCGTAGAAGGCCTTGAGCGGCTCGGTCTGTGCGTGGAAGGTGTCCAGTCTCTTGCGGACGGTCTCCTCAGCATCGTCATCCCGAATATAGAGGGTATCGCCGCACTTGTCACAGATGTTCTCGGTCTTGGGGGGA
>CAYXBU010000135.1:0-1472 GCA_964463245.1 uncultured Clostridium sp.
AACAAGGTAGCCGTATCGGAAGGTGCGGCTGGATCACCTCCTTTCTATGGAGAATCGGATCTTGCAAAGCGGAAGGCTTTGGACGAGGTCATATTCGGAAGTAGAGCCGGCAGAAAGAGCCGGAGAGGAAAGACGAGAGGGCACGTGCTTCGAGCAAGGAAAGAAGATCTTGTTGTTCAATTATCAATGATCAAGACCGCAAGGGTGAGAGCCCGGGCGGAGAGATCATTGAGAAGACAGAAGCGAGCATCTTGATGGGGGTGTAGCTCAGCTGGGAGAGCACCTGCCCTGCAAGCAGGGGGTCAAGGGTTCGATTCCCTTCATCTCCACCAACCCCTGACAGGCAACTGTGAGGGTGAGATGAAGAAGCGAGACCTTCTGTCATCCAGTGGACAAAGAACTGAATAACCTCTGAGAACCGGTCTGTAGCTCAGCTGGTTAGAGCACTCGGCTGATAACCGAGAGGTCGATGGTTCGAGTCCATCCAGACCGACCAGTACCCATACGGGTACCGCGGCACAATGTGTCGCAGATCATTGACAACCGAATAGAAGAAAGATTTGAGTAGAAACGAACAGAAGAGGACATAAATTTATTTATAGTCTTTCCAAACGCAAAAGGGAAAAATACAATTTCACCGAAAGGTGGAAATTCATCCGAGAGGATGAGCAAACGTGAAAGGGAAACCTTTTACACTGCAAGCAAGTATCCTTGAACGTAATGTTCAGAAGAAACTCATACAATTCAGAAGAGAACCAAAGTAGAGAAAGATGAAGATCGATCTCTGCAAGAAGTTCAAGCGAACAAGAGCGTAAGGTGAATGCCTTGGCATCAGGAGCCGATGAAGGACGTGACAAGCTGCGATAAGCTGCGGTGAGCTGCAAATAAGCGTTATACCCGCAGATTTCCGAATGTGGGAACACACATGGTGAAGAACCATGTAACGTAGACTGAATCCATAGGTCTGCGTGGGGAACCCCGGGAACTGAAACATCTAAGTACCGGGAGGAAGAGAAATCAACCGAGATTCCGTGAGTAGTGGCGAGCGAAAGCGGAATAGGCCAAACCAGTTGTAGCAATACGGCTGGGGTTCGGACTGTTATAATCGAGTGGAAGTTAGCCGAATGATCTGGGAAGGTCAGCCGGAGAGGGTGAGAGACCCGTAGGCGAAAACGGAAGCGAGAGAACAGGATCCAGAGTATCAGCGGACACGAGGAATCCGGTGAGAACATGGGGGGACCACCCTCTAAGCCTAAATACTACCTGATGACCGATAGAGAAGCAGTACTGTGAAGGAAAGGTGAAAAGAACCCCGGGAGGGGAGTGAAAGAGAACCTGAAACCTTATGCTTACAAGCACACAGAGCCCCATATGAGGGTGATGTGGTACTTTTTGTAGAACGGTCCGGCGAGTTATGGTATGCAGCGAGGTTAAGTGATTCAGTCACGGAGCCGCAGGGAAACCGAGTGTGA
>CAYXBU010000136.1:0-1465 GCA_964463245.1 uncultured Clostridium sp.
ATAATATGGGGAACATAGGAGGATCACATATGCAACCGAACCTATATGGAGCACCCGCGCCGATGACCTTTTTTGAGAGTCGGGCGGTGGTTCCGTTCTGTCAGCTTCAGCCTGCCGCGCGGGCAGGGGTCAGTGCCTCGCTGGGTATATCCTTGCCCTCGGCGGTGTTCGCCGAGCTGCAAGCTGTGTATCAGACTGTGGAGAGGCGGGAGCCGACCGTGGGGGAGCTACGGCTGTTCTCCGAGCTGCACCGCCTGACCGCTCGGGCGGCCGCCCGCACGGCGGTCGGGACGCTGGACACCGACTCCGCCGCGCTGGCCGAGACCTGGGCAGACCTGACCGAGCGTCGTCGCCGCATGGAGGGCGGGATCACCACGCCCTGCATCCTGACGGATGTTCCGGGAGTGGTGGGGGAACAGCTCTGCCGCTCGGGCGAGCAACCCGCCCGACCTCGATTCCGTGTGCTGGCTGACGGCGGGAACGCGACTGCTGTCGCGGCGCAAGCGGTCGGCTATGAGTCGATCCTGTCCTTCCCCGCAGGGGAGGTGCCGCGCCTGCTCTGCCGCCTGACCGAGACCGACACGCGGAGCATGAAGAAGAATGCCCCCCGTGCGGGGGACTTGATCCTGCTGTTGCATGGTCTGCCCGCCACCGCGGCGGCACAGCTGTCCCGCCCGTATATCGACCCCCGTACCGGGGAGACCCGACCGAATCTGATCCCCCTGGAGGGGAGACCGCTCCCGCTCCTGCTGACCGCGCTGGGGTGCGGGGTGGAGATATGCGCCGAGACGCTCCTGCCGGGGCTGAGCGACGGCGTGGCGGCCGCGCTGACCCACTACGGCACGGTGGGAGATCATATCCTTCGCATCCACCGCGAGGAGCTTGCGCGGGTGCAGGAGCTGTACCGCACCCTGCCCGAGGCGGGGAGCTTTTCGGTGATCGGGCAGACCATCGGAGCCGAACGCCTGACCATCCTCTATAACGGAATGCGCTTGGTAGGCTGTGGGTTTTCGACCCTGCGGACGGCGGTCGCGCCGGGACTGTACAGCTTCCGTGCGGATACGGCCGTGACAGTTGCGCCGCCCGCCGTAGCCGCCTCGGAGGCGGTTCTGCTGACGGGCGGCGTATGGGAGTCCCACGCGGAGATCACGCTCGGCGCGGGGGACGGCTACCGTCAGGGGCTGGCCGCCGCCGAGGTCGTGCGAGACTCGTTGCGGGCGGCAGGTGTCGGGCAGCAAATATCCCTGTCGGTGGTGCTGACCGGCATTCCGCTGGGGCAGGACGATCACCCCACGGCGGGGGATGCACTGGCCGCCCTCTGCGGGGTGTATCGCGCCTCGGCGGAGCATCGTCTGCCCTGTCCCGACCCCTGTCTGCGGGAGGCCGTGGTCGAGGGCGAGCCTTGCCGTTTGTCGGTCTGCGGGTTTGCACCGCAGGAGGTTGGAGCAGACTGATCATAACCTAA
>CAYXBU010000137.1:0-1432 GCA_964463245.1 uncultured Clostridium sp.
TGGGGGTAGTGGTCTGCCCGGTCGGCCAGACCCATCTGGGAAAGAAGGGCCATACCGGCGACCCGGATGTCCGCCTTGCTCTCGCCGCTTTCCTTGGCCATCAGCTCCCGGGCCAGGGTCACATTCTGCAAAGCGGTATACTGGGGGAAGAGATTGAAAGACTGAAAGACCATGCCGAAATGGAGCCGCTTTTTGCGGATGTCACCCTCGGACTGCTGGGCGTGGCTGGCGGCATCGAAGAGAATTTCATCGTTGACGGTGATGGTGCCGGCGTCCGGCGTTTCCAGGAAGTTCAGGCACCGGAGAAGGGTGGTCTTGCCGCTGCCGGAGGAGCCGATGATGGACAGGGCCTGGCCCTGCTCCAGAGAGAAGCTGATGTCGTTGAGGACCTTGGTGCTGCCAAAGTGTTTTTCCAGGTGCTGGACGGTTAAAATGGACATATTTCGACCCCTCCCTTATCTGAAATAGCTGAGCTTGCGCTCAATGAAGCTGAACAGGATCGTCAGCACACCCACGAAGGCCAGATAGAAAACAGCCGTATAAAACAGCGGCCAGGTGATGCCGGCGGACTTCATGAAGGACTCGCCGGCCTTGGTGATCTCCATAATGGCGATGACCCGGGCCAGGGAGGTGTCCTTCACCAGGGTGATGACCTCGTTGGACATGGGAGGGACGATGCGCTTGACCATCTGCAAAAGGGTCACTTTGAAGAAGATCTGGCTCTTGGTCATGCCCAGCACCTCGCCGGCCTCCCGCTGGCCCTGGGGAACGCCCTCGATGCCGCCCCGGTAGATAACGGAGAAATAGCAGGCGTAGTTGATGACGAAGGCCACCACGCAGGCGAACATCCGCCCATCCCGGAAGGCGTTCCAGGGGTTCACGTCAAACCAAAGGCCCGGCCCGTAGAAAATGATGATGAGCTGGAGGATCAGCGGCGTGCCCCGGATGACCCAGACGATGAAGTTGGTCAGCGCGGCAATGGGACGGAATTCTGAGATCCAGCGGGTGAAGCGGCCCGGTTCCGCCTGCCGATAGGCGAGAGGGCGGAAGGGTGTCCATTTGCTCATGGAGCCAAAGGCCACCACCAGGCCCAGAGGCAGGGCGAAAAGCAGCGTCAGGAAAAAGAGCTTAGCCGCCTGACCGCAGCCTTGCAGGATGGAGAGGGTGACAGTCCAGAACATGAGTGATTCTCCTTGAAAAATGTAATGACAGGGGGAGGATGAAAAAGGGAACGGGCGGAGACCCGTTTACGCTGTCCAAAGGCAGAGAGAAGTCTCTCTGCCTTTGGCGATATTCAATGGGAAAGATTACTTGGTGATGACCACCTGGGCGTTGTTGCAGTAAGCGTTGGTGCACTCCATGGCCTCCATGACGGCGTCAGTCAGGGTCATGCCGTTCCAGACCACATCGATGGCCTTGCCGTCCAGCTCGA
>CAYXBU010000138.1:0-1270 GCA_964463245.1 uncultured Clostridium sp.
ATATATAATCTAAAATAATTAAAATTTGAGAAATTTATAACAATATATTTTTCAGTCTCCAAAGAATTATGAGAGTTAAGATAAAAGATCTCAGATTTTTTATTTAGAGATCTATGAAAAATTGATACAGTATCACATAAACGATCTGTTTCAAAATCATACCAGATTATACTCTTACTAATACACTTCTCATTATTCATATTTATTTCCTCCCAGTAGAACCAAAGCCACCTCTATTTTTATTATTAAGCTTTTCTACAGTATTAATATTAAAACAAACATCTTCAACTAATCTAAACTGACAAATTCTTTCATTTGCAGGAATTATAGTATCTCTAACTGCATAAACAGGCATCATAACAATATCATCA
This sequence comes from uncultured Clostridium sp., assembly GCA_964463245.1. Lineage (GTDB taxonomy): Bacteria > Bacillota > Clostridia > Oscillospirales > CAG-272 > CAMEON01. The sequence continues at coordinate 372 of CAYXBU010000138.1, forward strand.
TCACCACAATATTCTGTATCAATAACTCCAAAAGAATTAGTTTGAATAATACCATATTTCTTAAATGTAGAAGATCTAGGACAAATCTGCATCCAATAACCTTTAGGACATTCTACAGAAATACCAAGATTGATTAAAGCAAACTCTCCAGCTTTTAACTCTACTTGTTCTGCAGAATAAAGGTCTATAAAATTACCATGCTTTTCTACTTCTGGTAATTCTGGAAATTTTTCTCTATGGTATCTAATATTTAATAATGGATACATAGTTGCTTCAGTATCTTCAGATTTTAAATCATACATACAATTGTTCATTTTAATTTCTCCTTTTTATGTAATTATAAATTTTCTATTGTTTCTTTGTTTATAATATCTTCTACATCAACCCCTAAACTATAACATAGTTTCATAACTGTTGATATAGATGCATTTGTTAGTTTACTAGGCGACTGTTCATAAGCAGCGATCGATTTAATATTAACTCCTGATAGTTCTGCTAGAGATTCTTGTGTGTACCCCTTACATATTCGTGCTTTCTTGAGTTTAGAATCGATCTTTGCTAATTTAGGATCTTCATATAACATGATACTCATAGCAAATCTCCTTTTCTAAAAAATAAAAGTAACTGAAAATTATACTTGTCAAAATCTTTAAATTATAAAAATGTATAAGGTTTGATAATTTACTACTAAATTACTAGTAGAAATTAAAAGTCTTAGGAGATTAATACTCCTAAGACCTTAGTAATTTTATTATAATGACAAATTCATATTATTTTTATCAGCTTCATCTTCTGCAGATTTTATCATATTTATTAATTCTTTTATGTTACATCCAGTTTTTCTTTCTATATAATTATTAGCATATTTGAAACAATTTTCATATGCGTAATCTATAATC
>CAYXBU010000139.1:0-1246 GCA_964463245.1 uncultured Clostridium sp.
GGCTCGGTCTCCGGCTCGGTCTCCGGCTCGGTCGGTACCTCGGTCTCCGGCTCGGTCGGTACCTCGGTCTCCGGCTCAACATATGCCGTCAGCTGTGCATGATCCCGGATCAAGGTCAGCGCGGCCTGTACATACTCGTCGGCGTAGGCGTTGCCGGCAGCCGCCACCTTCAGAACCATCTTCACCGCACCCTCGGTGGTTCCTCTGATCTCCAGAGAATCCAGCTCCACCGTCGCCTCACGGTCACCCATCACAAACTCCGTCCAACCGGTCACGCAGTCTTCTGCATCCAGGAAGATCACATTTGCACGGGTGTAAGCATCGTACTGCGGGAGGTACAGCGTGTAGGTCGCCTTGGGGTCGATCTCCACGGTGGCATAGGCGTACCGTGCATCCTCCACATAGGTCAGCGGCTGATACAGGGTATAGTCTGCGCGGGCACCGACCGTCCAGGTCAGGTTGCCGTCAGGCTCGGTCGGGTATCCCGTGGGAGCCGGATCGAGCGGCGTGTAGGAGGACAGGCGGTAGTCGTCGTCGAAGTGGTATGTGCCGGCACCCGCGACCAGACCGTTCGTCAGATACCCATACACATAGCAATCCCCTCTCACGGCCTCGCCCTGACCGGAGATGTAGTAGATGTTGCCGTCAAGATCCTGAACCAATCCCTGCCTGTAGGGCTGGCCATCCTTGAGGTAACGAACCTTGCCGTCGGTAAAGTGGTACAGACCGTCGGTCAGCTGACGGATATGCTCACCGTGCTCGTCGAACTCATGGTACTCATATCCGGCACCGATGCCCATCAGCACCTTGCTAACGCCCTTGTAAATGACATTATTGAAGTCACGGGAGAAGAAGTAGGTCTTTCCCTCGATGACATCCCAACCGGCACCGTGCGTCTTACCTGCCCAGACCAGACTGGTACCGTTATCATGCTCGACCCAGGTTCCGGCCGCCAGTACATAGTCATCAAACCGATAGGTATAGCCGCCTATGGTCTGGTAGCCGTCCAGACCCTCGCCGGTCAGTCTGTCGAAGTAGTAGTACTTGTCGTCCAGCAGGAGCCAGCCCTGACGGTACAGGACGCCCGCCAGTCCATAGTAGAGCTTTCCGTTGACACGGAGCAGACCGTTGCCCGCGGAGATGGACTCGTGGCAGACGGTACAGGTGAACATATCGCCATCCTGCTTGTACTCGTGCCCCGTCTTAGGCAGTGTCGTTCCCCACTCCACCACCGAGTTGCAGACCT
>CAYXBU010000140.1:0-1230 GCA_964463245.1 uncultured Clostridium sp.
ATGACCACGCCCGACACCGAGCCGACCACATCTCCCCGGATGTCGCCGCCGACCGTCGCGCCCTCGGCGATGTCGCCGTTGATATTGCCGTGGATGTCGCCGCCGACCGAGCCTGACAGGTATCCGTCCAGCTGACCTGCGAAGTCGCCGCCGACCGAACCCTCCAGATTCCCCTTGAGGATGCCGACACTGACATCTCCGCGAACGCATCCCGGAAGGTCGCCGTCAACCAGGGTGCTTCTCGGGTCGCCCTCGACTAAGCCATTCAGATTCCCCAGCAGGTTGCCGTTCCAATCACCGCCGATCCTGCCGTCCAGGTCGGCATCCAGCACACCATTGAAGTCACCGCCCACGTCTCCCCGCAGGGAACCGAGCAGCTGTGCAGACACGTCACCCGTGACACGACCCGGCAGGGAGCCCCTCATATCCCGCGCCAGCAGGTCACCCACAATGGTACCGATGATGTTGCCGTAGACGGGAGCCAGCACATCTCCGTGTACCGTATCGGTCAGGCTACCGCGAATGGGCATGATCACATCGCCGTTGCCGTGAACCGTCAGCGGGCGGGTAAACTCCGGATCCTCCGCCCATGTCATCTCTCGGCGGCGACGATCCCCCTCCCGCATCTTGCGATCCCGCTCCTTCTTACGATCAGAGCTTCTGCAGGCGGGATGCCGCCTCGGCGGCGGTGATGCGGTGCTTGGCCAGCATATCCAGAATATCACGGCGAGCCGCAGCGCGGTCGGTCAGGTCGGTGTCCCCGCCGTCGGACGGGTCGGCGGCGCGAGTGTTGCTTCCCTCCCCCGTCGGCAGGACCCGGGCGGGATTCTGGTTCAGCCCCAACGAGGCGATCAGTCCATCCAGCGCGGCACGGACGGTGGGATAGGACACCCCCAGTTCCCGCTCCACATCCTTGATACTTCCCCGATTTTTGATGAACGCCAAGAGGAATTCGGATTCCTCCGGAGACAGCTCACAGAAGCGACAGCCGGTGAACTCCCCTTCCATGGTGGTTCCGCAGGTCGGGCAGGACACGCGGGTAACGGTCAGCTTGCCGTCGCAAACGGGGCATTTATGCGGCATACGGTACATAGTCTCGATACTCCCTTTCTCAGAGCCTCTCTCGCTCTTGCAGGAAGCGTATACCACACAAGATTGAGTTTGTCAATGATTTTACTTAAGGCAACACCGCACAATTCACGGCTTACGCCTTTTTCACTCACTTGCTTG
>CAYXBU010000141.1:0-1132 GCA_964463245.1 uncultured Clostridium sp.
ACCACCTATGTCCGCAATATCAAGAAATATCTCCTGGCGGCGCTGTATAACGCGCCCTCCACCATCAACAGTTATTATTCCTCCCTGGTACAGCACGATATGTACGGGGACGGTCAAAGGGGGCGTGAGTAAATGCAGGAAGAAGTAACCGGGAAAGCCGTTGCTATCATCATCAACGGCGCAAAGATCAGCGAGAATACGCTTGAGAAGGCACTCAAAGCCTTTTTGGAGGCACAGAAGAACAAGGGCACAAAGATACACCGAGGCAAGCAAAGCCTCAAACAGCTTGCGGGTCAGAACGCGGGTTTTGCAAATATCGAGATCACCGACAAGAATATCAAAGCATTTACGGCGGTTGCAAAAAAGTACCACGTGGATTTCGCCCTGAAGAAAGACACCACGGCGGAAAAGCCACGGTATATGGTGTTCTTCAAGAGCCGGGACGCAGACGCGATCACGGCAGCCTTCCAGGAGTTCGCAAACAAGAAAATGGCTCGTGAGGAAAAGCCGACTATCCGGGAACGTCTGGCAAAGGCGAAGGAAAAGGCAGCGCAGAGGGCGGAACAAAGAACCATTGACCGGGAGAAAGTAAAGGTCAAAGATCGGAGCGTGCAGTTATGAACGTGAAAAAACTGATCCTAACCAACCTCCCGTATGTGCTGTTCGTGTATCCCTTCGACAAGCTGGCACAGGCCTTCCGTCTGGCACCGGGGCCAGACCTTTCTGCAAAGATACTCTCCATCGGTGATGGATTTACAAGGGCGTTTTTTTCACTCGCTCCCAGCTTCCACCTTCTTGACCTTCTGATCGGCATTGCGGGTGCTGTTATTATCCGATTGATCGTGCATTTCAAGGGCAAGAACGCAAAGAAATACCGTCTCGGCATGGAGTACGGCAGCGCCCGATGGGGCACATCTGCGGATATCGCCCCGTTTGTGGACGAGGACTTTTTCAACAATATCCCCATTACACAGACGGAACGTATCACAATGTCAAGCAGACCGAAACAGCCAAAATACGCGAGAAACAAAAACATTCTTGTGATCGGCGGCAGCGGCAGCGGTAAAACAAGGTTCTTTTGCAAGCCTTCGCTTCTCCAGTGCCATTCCTCGTATGTCGTGACCGATCCGAA
>CAYXBU010000142.1:0-1126 GCA_964463245.1 uncultured Clostridium sp.
GAACTCGGTCACTTTTTCAATACCCTTTGGTCTCACATCTATTGTATCACTACATCGAAAAAATAACTTTTTTCAAAAAAACTCTTGCATTTTTCTCTGAAATGTGCTATAATACCATCTGTCTGTGCAGACAGGATTCTGCACTGCATTTATCACGGGCGGTCCGCTGCCACGCTCTGCATGAACGTCCGATATCAGGAGGGTCAAGATGGATCTTATCAAGGCTTTTACAAACGAGCAACTCAAGGCTGATGTGCCTTCCTTCAGCATCGGCGACACCGTGCGCGTCGAGAACAAGATCAAAGAGGGCAACAGAGAGAGAATCCAGATCTATGAGGGTACTGTCATCGCCCGTCACGGCGGCGGCATCTCCGAGACCTTTACGGTTCGCCGCGTTACCTATGGTTGCGGCGTGGAGAAGACCTTCCCCCTGCATTCCCCCAATGTGGCAGGCATTACCGTCGTTCGTGTCGGTAAGGTCCGCCGCGCGAAGCTCTACTACCTGCGCGACCGCGTTGGTAAGGCTTCCAAGGTCAAGGAGCAGATCGACTGATCATTCTCGGAAAATACCCCGACCGCCAGCCGGCGGTCGGGGTGTTTTCATGCGCGCGGAGGGGTCGTGTCCCCGGGGATGGTGCGGGGGCGCGGAGCCCGATATCGGCTTGCCATTCCAAAGTCGGATCGTGATGAATTTGCCCTTGACAAATCTATGATAATATGGTACAATATACCCCATCAAAGCAGGTGGCGGAGCAAGCCGATCCCCGCCCGGAAAGGTTGGATATATCAATATGGATAATGCAGCAAAAACAATGGACAAGATCGTTGCCCTATGCAAGACGCGGGGCTTCATTTTCCCCGGTTCCGAGATCTACGGTGGCCTTGCCAACACATGGGACTACGGCCCTCTGGGGGTTGAACTGAAGAACAACGTCAAGCGCGCCTGGTGGAAGAAGTTCGTGCAGGAGAACCCCTACAATGTCGGTCTGGATGCCGCCATCCTGATGAACCCGCAGACCTGGGTCGCCTCCGGCCACCTGGGCGGCTTCTCTGACCCGCTGATGGATTGCCGCGAGTGCCACGAGCGCTTCCGCGCCGACAAGGTCATCGAGGACTGGTGCGCCGA
>CAYXBU010000143.1:0-1082 GCA_964463245.1 uncultured Clostridium sp.
TGGAATTACGCCCTGCAGGTCGATCCCAAGGTGGTCTTCGTGACCGGCTGGAATGAGTTCCGCGTTGGGCGGTATGATTCTTGGTTCGGAACCGAGAACGCCTTCCCGGATCAGTTCAACGACGAGTTCTCCCGCGACATCGAGCCGACCCGGGGCGAGCTGAAAGATCACTACTACTATCAGCTGGTCAACTTCGTCCGTCAGTACAAGGGCGCACGCGCCATCCCGACCCCCGGAACCCTCAAGACCATCGACATGAACGGCGGCTACGAGCAGTGGAAGTCGGTTGAGCCGTACTACGGAGCCTACATCGGCAACACCGAGGATCGGGATGCCGACGGCTACGGCGATCTGCACTACACCGAGACCTCGGGGCGCAACGACATCATCGGGGCACAGATCGCGCGGGACAACGACTACCTCTACTTCTTAGTGGAGTGCGCCGAGGACATCACCCCCTGCACCGACAGCCTTTGGATGAACCTTTACCTGGACACCGATCAGACTAATCAGGGCTGGGAGACCTTTGAGTACATCGTCCGCAGCTCCGAGTCGGGCAAGCTGGCTCTGGAGAAATTCAGCGGCACGGGCTACGAGACCTCCAAGGTCACCGATGTCGAATACACGCTTGACGGTCGCTACCTGACCGTGAAGGTAGCCAAATCCGATCTGGGTCTTTCCGGGCACGACTACACCGTCAACTTCGCCTGGACCGACAATGTCCATGACGAGGGAGATTACACCACCTTCTCGGGGGACATTCTGGACTTCTACACCTCGGGCGATGTGGCTCCCGGTGCGCGCTTCAAGTACAGCTACATCTCCACATCCGAGAATGCAGGTGTTTCCGACACCGAGACCGACACCGGCTCCGTGACCGATGCCGAGACCGCCCCCGCCACCGAGGATCAGCCCTCGACCGACAGCGAACCCACCGATACCGCCGCTGTCCCGACCGAGACCGACACCGAGACCACTCAGGACAGCGGCTGTCAGTCGGCGACTCTCCTGCCGTGTCTGCCGATGCTGATCGCCCTGTGTGCGCTCCCGCTCCTGCGGCGCAGGAAGCGGAATGCGACCAT
>CAYXBU010000144.1:0-1072 GCA_964463245.1 uncultured Clostridium sp.
CCTTTGCGGGGGATGCGCGGGAGGTCGCCGGCTCTGCTCACTTCTCTGTCAGCAACTCGGTCCCGCCAGTTTCCATTCGCCGTCCTCCAGCGAAAAGCTCAGACGGGTCTCCTTCCACGCGCTCCCGACCTCGTCGGTGCGGGAACGGATCGCCACCTTGATATAGGTCGCGGTGCTCTCTGCCGGCAATATCCGCATGGAGCCGTAGTCGTACAGCCGTGTTCCCGGTACGATGGGTTCCAGATCCTTCTTCTGTAGGAAATAGTTGCCGTCCATGCGATAGGTCGCCGGAACCACCAGCCCCGCCGAGGCAATGGCATCCCCGGTCAGAAGGGGGGTCAGGATGGAATCCGCGTAGGAGGTGGCGTAGACCTCCCGCACAGCCGCCTCGATCTCCTCCGGGGAAATGTAGCGGGCGTGGTCGGTCATGACATACTCCGCGTTCTCATCCACCGCGTTATAGTAGCGGTGAAGGAGAGCCTCCTCGGCTCCGTCGCGGTCATAGACCGGAAGTCCCGCGCCGAACAGGACGGTATTGACATCCACGGCGCGGTCGATCTTCTCGACCAGTTGGTCGTAGACGGTATCCAGCTTGGGCGGGGCGGAGGAGCAGGCCGCAAGAGAGGCGACACACATCATCCCGATGATGAAGACGATGAACAGGCGGGGGATCATTCTCTTTTTCATATTCTCTTTTCCTTATTTTGAGGTAGAGGCGGGCGAAGGGCTCATCTCTCATTCCTTGTTTCGTCCCATCAGTGCCGCTGTGGACAGCTGGGAGAAGTACACCTTACACTCCCCCGTTCCTCTTTCCCGATACAGGATAAAGGACTTGGGTATCTCCTGATTGGCCGCCTTGACCATGTCTTTCTTCTGTGCCTCGGAGAGGTAGCGGCGGGTGATCCAGGAGATGGTGGTGCGGTCGGCGTCGAATATGCCGATGATGTCACGGGTGCGGATGTTTTTCTTGTTTCCGATGTGGAGGTACATGGGGGGTTCTCCTTTCCGGGGAGGGTTTTAGGGGAGCTTGGGCGGAAGGTCGCCTGCCGGGCGCGGCTGATAACGCGCCCGG
>CAYXBU010000145.1:0-1055 GCA_964463245.1 uncultured Clostridium sp.
GTATACCGTTTCTCTGCCATGGTAAAGAACACCTCATCCCGCACATCCTCGCCGTCCGAGTGGGGGTCGGTATCCAACAGCAGGGTCAGCACCGCCAGCCCTGCCCGACTGCCGCGATCCTCCACGCGGGCGATCCCGGGGATGCCCTGCAGGGTCTTTTTGATACCCTCCGGGTCACCCTTGATGCTGAGATACAGGCGCAGACCGGCGGTCTTATCGGGGTTCATGTTTTTGGTCTTGACGGAAGCCCCCTGCTCGGACGGAGCCTCCTCCCGCACAAGCCCCTCCGCCAAACGGAGCAGGTAGCACGCGGGGGCATCCTGCCCGACGCGCAGGTAGGGGAGAGCCTCCTCGGTATAGGCGGTCAGCAGGACGGTGCGCCCCCGCGCCGCTTGGTGGATCAGGCGGTATAGGTCGGCGCGGCTGCGGATGGGCAGTCCCTCGGCGATCCCGTCCAGTAACAGGTATTCCGGGTCGCCGATCAGGGCTCCCGCCAGCAGGACACGCCGCTGATCCGAGACCGACAGCCAGCCGAGCCGATGGTCGATCTTCTCGGTCAGCCCCAGGGCACTGCACACATCGGTCACGCTGTCGATGACAGCCTCCCCGCGCAGGTCGCGGGCACGGGCGACGAAACACAGATACTCCCACACGGTCTCCCGTGTGGGCAATTTCATATTTTGGGCATTCGGCACACAACCGACCAAGAGTCGGGCGGCGCGGCTGTCACGGGCGGTGTCGTATCCGCCGATCTCTACGCTACCGCCGTCGGGCAGAATGCCGCCCGCCATCAGCTCGACGAGGGTGGTCTTCCCGGAGCCGGGTGCGCCGATCAGCAGGTAGACGGCTCCGTCCGTCCCGCCGTTGCGCACGCGGAGCTCGGTGCCGCACAGGTTGCGGCATTGGATCTGCTTTACTTCGATCAAGGGATCGTCTCCTCTCCAAGGGTATGGGGATGTATTTTATCTATCATACCCTTTTGGGGTGTGGGCAATATGATGTAAGGATGAAGATTTGCCGAAAGGGGGATGGGGGGATTGGGCGGGAGGTCGCCC
>CAYXBU010000146.1:0-1051 GCA_964463245.1 uncultured Clostridium sp.
GGCCAGCAGGGTGGTGTAGGTCGGCGAGGCGCGCAGGTCATCCTCGGTAACCCCCACGGCGGCGTACAGCAGGGCACGGCGCAACCGTGCGTCGGTGTACAGGCGGGAGCGGAGATGGTTCCAAAAGTCCTGCGGGGTGGGGGTGGCCAGTGCCGTGGACACCAGCCTGTGTGCAAGCCCCCCCGACAGCTCGGCCAGACGGGACAGCTCATTCGGGTCTGCCAGCCGCAGGAAAGCGTGGAAGAATGGGAGCAGTGCCTCCTCTCGGGCGGGAGCCTCCCCGTCGCGCACGGCCTCCACATAGCAGGTCAGAGCCTCGCTCGGCATGGTGCCCTCCAGCATGGCCGACAGGGTGTCGGGGTCATCGGCCGCCTCCCGCATCAAGAGGCGCAGGGAGGTCGCGGAGGGGGCACTCGCATTGGTCAGCAGTGTGTCGCGGTAATCCTGTCCTTCCCGTCGGATGACCAGCGGCAGAGCCGCCGAGCCGCCCTCGGACAGTGCCCGCAGGTACTGGATGGCCAAGAGGTCGTTGGAGGAGGGAAAGCCCTCGGGCAGGGTCTGCCCCTGCAGGGCATCCCTCAGTACCTGCTCCAGCGCGGCGGCGGCACCGACCCCCGCCCGCACACGAGCGGTGCACTGCTCCGAGAAGCTCGGCGCGGACAGTGCCTCGGCGGCGGTCTGCAGGAGGTGGGAGTCGCCGCACTCACTGCCGAAGGCGATCCGATCCACCCCCAGGCGGGTCAGGATGGACACCCCCGCCCTCGCAAAGAACTCGGCACCCGAGGCCGACCACGGGAAGGGAAGTTCCAGCACAAGGTCGGCTCCTCCCGCTAAGGCGGCTTTGGCGCGGATGTAGGGGTCTGCGACGGCGGGGGTACCGCGCTGGACGAACCGACCGCTCATCAAGCAGATGAGACAGCCGTCCGCGCCGACCTCCTCGCGCATGGCGCGCAACAGGCGCACATGGCCGTTGTGAATGGGATTCAGCTCGCAGATGGTACCCGCTACGCGGGGGGATGCACAGGCACTTGACACGGCAATGGCTCCTTTC
>CAYXBU010000147.1:0-1033 GCA_964463245.1 uncultured Clostridium sp.
CGCATCCCTCGCATCCCTCGCATCTTCTCGAAATTTACATTTTATTCGCCAAATCAGCGGCGGGGCGTGGTATGATGTAGGGAGAATGGAAAAGGGGGATGGATGATGGAGACGGGACGGTTGACGGTGGAGGGAATACGGAGAGGTCTGGAGGAGTATGCCGACGCGGCGGTATTCCTGTATGATGAGATCGACTCCACCAACAGTCAGGCCAAGCGATATGCCGCTGAGGCCGCGGTGGAGGCGGGCGGTGCGCCCTGCCCCGCCCTGCTGGTCGCTCGCCGCCAGACGGCGGGGCGCGGACGGCTGGGGCGGAGCTTCTATTCCCCGCCCGACAGTGGGCTATATATGACCCTTCTGTGGTGCAACGACGGCTCGTTGGATCAAGCCGTCGCGGTCACGGGAGCCGCCGCCGTGGCGACCGCCCGCGCCATTGCCGCTGTCAGCGGCGTGGAGGTCGGCATCAAATGGGTCAATGACCTGTACCTGCGGGAGAGGAAGCTCTGTGGCATCCTCGCCGAGTCCACCACCCCATGCCCCGGGGAGACTTATATTGCGGTCGGGATCGGAATCAACCTCACCACCGCCGCCTTTCCCGCCGATCTTCGCGCCCCCGCCATCAGCCTGTCCGAGGTTCTCCCGCCCGATACCCCCATCGATCCCTCCCTGCTCTGCGGGCGGATCGCGGGCGAGTTGCTGTCCCTCCTTGACCGTCGCGTCCTGACCGCCCCCGATACCCTGGACGACTACCGCCGCCGCCTGATCCTGCACGGCCGTCGGGTCACCGCCACACGCGGGGACGAGACATGGGAGGGCGTGGTGCGCGGGGTGGACGATGCCTACGGTCTGCTTCTGGACACCCCAAGCGGCCTCCTGACCCTCCACAGCGGGGAGGTCAGCCTGAGGTTGAATCGGCATACCTGATCATCGCTGTGCAATTTGATCAAATTTCTCGGGTTATTTTGTGCAAGCGCACGAATCGTCGAGGTATTGACAAACGAGGCAATTGGTGATATACTATCGATGTTCTCTT
>CAYXBU010000148.1:0-1006 GCA_964463245.1 uncultured Clostridium sp.
CAATTTCGCCGGGCGGGCTGTTGAGACAGTGCCCAGATCATTACGCCATTCGTGCAGGCCAGAACTTACCTGGCAAGGAATTTCGCTACCTTAGGACCGTTATAGTTACGGCCGCCGTTTACTGGGGCTTAAGTTCTCACCTTCGCTTGCGCTAAGTGATCCCCTTGACCTTCCAGCACCGGGCAGGCGTCAGCTCCTATACTTCAGCTTTCGCTTTTGCAGAAACCTGTGTTTTTGATAAACAGTTGCCTGGGCCTTTTCACTGCGGCCTCCTTGCGGAGGCACCCCTTCTTCCGAAGTTACGGGGTCAATATGCCGAGTTCCTTAACAACCCTTCTCCCGCTGGCCTTAGGATCCTCTCCTCATCTACCTGTGTCGGTTTGCGGTACGGGCGCCTGATTTCATACATAACCTTTTCTCGCCGCTGGCTTCGTTTGCTTCCCTACTATAATTTCAGTCCCTTACGCCCGGCTCTACCATCGGCCGGGTCAAACTCTACCCTCGTGTCAGTTACTTAAGATCTTGGCGGCAACGGAATCTCTACCGTTTGTGCATCGACTACGCCTTGCGGCCTCGCCTTAGCTCCCGGCTAACCCGGGGCGGACGAACCTACCCCCGGAAACCTTAGATTTTCGGCCATTATGATTCTCACACAATTCTCGCTACTCATTCCGGCATTCTCACTCGAATACAGTCCACATGTCCTTACGGTCATGCTTCACCCCAGTATTCGACGCTCCCCTACCCAGTCATTGACTGCCCAAGCTTCGGTTGTATGCTTAGCCCCGTTGAATTTTCCGCGCAACATCACTCGACTAGTGAGCTATTACGCACTCTTTGAATGAGTGGCTGCTTCTAAGCCAACATCCTAGTTGTCTTAGCATTGTCACATCGTTTTCCACTTAGCATACATTTGGGACCTTAGCTGTAGGTCTGGGCTGTTTCCCTTTTGACCACGAGACTTATCTCACGTAGTCTGACTCCCGAACTCATTTATCCGGCATTC